>JABMPU010000067.1 GCA_013203665.1 Armatimonadota bacterium | reverse complement strand
AGTTTATGTTTTAACTATGAATCTAATCGAAGCTTTTTAAAAATTTGAGTGAATTCAAATAAAATCTCAACTTTTTCCAGAAACATACTAAAAGCAATCCCCAATATAAAATCTCCATTTCTCGAGCTTAGTCAACAGAGTTTCCAAGCATGGTAAAGCAGGGAAACTCTTAATTTGTTATAGGACGTTTCACACAAGATTTCTCTTACAATTTCTCCAATTTCTCAATCCTGTTTTTATATTCTACATTGGTAGTTTTTTTAAAAAGTTTTTTATATTGTTCTAATGCTTTTTTTTTATGTCTATGAGCATTCTTCTCTCTATTTAAATCATTATTCATAATTGCTAATTCATAATTAAGCGCAGCGATTCGTTCTTCATTTTTAGTTTCTTCCAATAACTTTTCCAATGGTTCAATACAATTCTTAATTCTTAATTCTTCATTTTTAATTGTCTTAAATTCTATCTTTGTTTTCAGAACCATACAGAAAAAAATGTGTTCTTCATCTTTCATTTCTTCTGAAATTTTCAAGCATTCTTCATTAATTTCATTCGCTTTTCTATATTCCTTCATTTTATAAAGACATTCTGCTTTATCTGATAGAACATATGGTAGATGATGTTTATAACCAATTTCGTCATCAATATTAATAGCTCTATCATAACACTCCATCGCTTTTTCATAATTGCCTTGATCCATATAAACAATTCCCATATTCTCAACTACACCTGAAATTCCGCTTTTATCTCCCAACTCTTCACAGATTATTAACTTCTTCTCAAAACACTCCATTGCTTTAGAGTAGTCACCTTGGTTGCTATATACATCGCCCATATTCCCAACGGCGTTTGAAATTCCGCTTTTATCTCCTAGATCTTCACAGATTGTTAAATCCTTTTTATAACACTCCATTGCTTTGGGATAGTCGTCTTGGCGATAATGGATGCACCCCATATTCCCAAAAGCAAAAGAAATTCCTCTTTTATTTCCCTGCTCTTCACAGATTTTTAGCTCCTCCTCATGGCACTCCATTGCTTTGGAGTAATTACCTTGGTTACTATATATAACGCCCATATTCCCAAGGACAATTGAAATTCCTTTTTTATCTCCTAGCTCTTCACAGATTGTTAAATCCTTTTTATAACACTCCATTGCTTTGGAGTAATTGCCTTGTTTAAGATAAACAGATCCCATACTCCCAACGGCGTTTGAAATTCCTTTTTTATCTCCCAGCTCTTCACAGATTTTTAACTGCTTGTCAATACACTCAATTGCTTTTACATAGTTACCTTGAAAATAATGTATAACTCCCATATTTCCAACTGCTACTGAGATGCCATTTTTAAATCCCAGTTCTTCACTGATTTTTAACTGCCCCTCATAGCACTCCATTGCTTTGGTAAAGTTACTTTGTATTTTATAAACGTTCCCCATATTTCCAACTGCTTTTGAAATTGCACCTTTATTTTCCAACTCTTCACTGATTTTTAACTGTTTCTCAAAACACTCCTTTGCTCGAAAATAATCTCCTTTGCTCCAATAAATTCTTCCTTTGCTCCCAAATACACGTGCAATTCCCAGTTCATCTCCTAACTCTTTACTAATTTTTAGCTTCTCCTCATAGCACTCCATTGCTTTGGAGTAATTGCTTTGTTTAAGATAAACCGATCCCATATTCCCAACGACGTTTGAAAATTTTTTTTTATCTCCCAGCTCTTGGGACAGCTTGAGAGCATTTCTAAATATTTTTATTGCATCTTTCCATTTGCCAATTAGTCTTAGAATTTCACCTTTTTTAAGGAGAGTATCTATCTTTAATTCGGTAGTGATCTGCTGTCCTAATAATTTATCATACAACTCTATTGCCTGTTCGTTATCATAATTCTCTTTTGCATGATCACCCGCTTTCTCCAAGTACTCTATTGTCTTATCTTTCATTTCTGCTTTTTCAAAGTGGTTTGCCAGAAACGCAAAATATTCTTTATTCTTGCCAAATCTTTCTTCAACAAATTCAGCAATAAGTTTATGTAATATCTTTTTATTGAAATTCAATATTGTTTTGTAGGCAACATTACAGGTAATTATATGTTTAAAAAGATATTTAGCATCAGATTCTTCTAATTCTTTTTCCTTTATCAACCAATCCATGTTAATCAGTTCAGAAAGTACCTGATTAAATGTTTTCTCATTACCAAGTGTTATTTCAATTGCCTCCAGGATAGAATGCAAGAAGGAATTACCGATCACACTTGCTTTCTGTAAGAGAGATTTTAATCGATCTTCCATTCTATCAATTCTGGAAAGGATGAGACTATTCAGTGTTCCGGGAATCGGAATGTTTGTAATATCTTTGTTGATCTGCCACTTGTTATTAATAAATTCAATTACATTATTATCAATAAGAGAATGTATCCATTCTTCAATATAAAAAGGATTACCTTCAGATTTTTCAAGTAACTCATTTTTGATTTTTTCGGGAATATCTATAGTTCCTAACATAGAAAGAATCATTATATCGGAATTCTCGATAGTAAGTGGTTTTAAAATAAATTCTTTAAATTGAGTTCTAAATCCAAATTCAGGAAGATTTTTAAATTCATTTCGATATGAGAGGAGGAAAAACAAATTTTTACAAGGTTTGTTTGTTCTTTTCTCCTCAACATTTAAAGCTGTTAATATCACTTTTAAAGTGTTCAATGATGCTTCATCGAACCAATGCAGATCCTCGAGTATAATTATCAAAGGAAAGTTTAATCTATTAGAGACTTTAGCAATTGCTTCCAGGAAATGACGCAATGACAGCTGAATTTCTGTTTGCAGACTTTTCGGATCAGGATTCTTTAATCTGACATCATCATATTTTATTCCAAGCAGAAAACCCAAAATCGGTTTTGCCTTTTTTAATGTTTGCCTTTCTTCTTTTGAAAGGTCTTCAAAAATCTCTGCTATTGTTTGTTCAAATTTCTTTTCCACAGTTTGCTTTGGGTCATTGTCCGAAATGTTCATGTAATTCTTTAGCAAGGCAGTAAATAGAGTATTGGGAGATTGCGCATAAGATTTTGTATAGCCACGAACCACTAATTTTTCTGGATTTATAATTTTATGTTTCTTTATTATGCTTTCAGTGAATTCAAAAATGAATCTGGATTTACCAAGTCCGGCAGAACCTCGTAAACCTATTACAACAGGTTTATACTCTTTATCAATTTTTCCTATTTGTTTCTGAGAATTTTTGAAAAACTCTTTTATTTGCTTGAATTCATTTTCTCTTCCCACGTAATCAGGTTTTTTTATAAGTTTTGAGCGCTCCCATCTTTCTATTTTATCTGGAGCTGTTCCCAAAACTTTATAAACTTCTATTGGTTCTGTTTTACCTTTTACTTGAATATTTCCGAGGGATTCAAATTTAAAAACATCTGTAACCAATCGTTTTGTTTTCAAAGGGATCATAATAGAATTCAGGGGTGCATTACTTTCCATTCGCGAAGCAAGATTTACAGCATCACCATAAACCGTGAAATCACCTTCTCTGCCAAGTCCCACTTTTCCGGTGGTCACAAGTCCGGTATTAATTCCGATTCTGACGTTTAATTCAATATTTTGAGGTTTCAACATCTCATTGATTTGTTTTAATTTATTAAGAATATCAAGTCCGCTTTTTACTGCTCGTTCAGTATCAGTTTCAGAAGTTCTTTTACTTCCAAAAAGAGCCATTATCTTGTCACCTTCATATTTATCGATGTTACCACCGTATTTGATTATAACATTTGAGAATACTTTGAAAATCCTATCGATTATCCGTTTAATTTTCTCAGGATGCAGTTTTTCACTTATAGATGTGAAACCTTTTATATCAAGAAAAAATATTGAAACAATCCTGTTTTCACCTTCTTCGAGTTTTAGAGTTTTATCCTTAACAGGATTAATGATTTCAGATAATTTATCCAAATCTTCTTCAAATAAACTTTGCCAATTTTCTTCAAACATAATTATTCCTTTTTGATACTATTTTAATCTAATGTCCTATAATGTCGGGTGTGCGGCGTTTCATCTTGCTTTTCTTTAAGTCTAACGCTGACACTATGTTATGGGCAGACAAAAAATTGTTTTTATGAAGAATAAAAGAAAAGACGAGACAATAGTTATTATATATGCCAAGATTATTCTGGGCTTGTGCTGTATTGCTGGATTACTTTGTACATTTATCCCATGTGTTCCAAGCCATGAAATATCGTTGTCTAAACTTTTAAGCTTAACCATATTAACCTGCTTATGGATTGCCCTGTTTTATATGTTCAAAATTTTCTTTATTTATATTAAATCTAAAGGAATCTGATAATGAATCTTTCATGGTTTCATAATCTCTTAAAGATAAGTATTGAATTAGAGATTCTCCTGTATATTTCATATAATAAATATCATAATCAGAACGATAAATGCTTGAATAATCTATTCTCAGCATTATACAGAATGAAATTTCGATTGGGAGAATTTTCTTGATTTCTTCTGTGGTTAATTGCGATTTAAGAATTTGGATATTTATACTAAAAGGATGTGAAAATTCAACACTTGGATGGATAATGTTAATAATTTGAAGATTTTTGGATTTAGCCTTAAATTCTTTTTTTTTAAAATTATAATAAGAGGAAGAAATGTTATTAATGAAAATATGCTCGTTCCCTGTGTTTTTAAAATTAAAGGTAAAATCTACTGATAGTGTTTCTGGTACTGTTCTTGTATATTTAATTTCAGTTGATAAAAGAGATAGTGCTGCTTTATTTATTTCTTGGAGATACGAATTTGCCTTACCTGCTTCACATCCAGAATATGATGCGAATATTGCTGAAATTAGTGCTGCTGCAACTGCTAATATAGGGATAATTGGAATATTTAATTTCTTATCATTCATTATCTTTTCCTTTTATTTGTTTGCCCATAATGTTTGGCAGCTGCCACGCTCTTCTTGCTTATCTT
>JABMPU010000066.1 GCA_013203665.1 Armatimonadota bacterium | reverse complement strand
TGTCCGGGCGTAATAAAATGAAGACTGAAGTGCGAGTTGAGAACATTCAGCATGTCATCATTCCCGACTAGCCGCAAGCTTACGAGTCAGGTCTGATTGGACGTTGAATATTTAATATTGGAGATTGCCACATAAACTTGGATGGAGATAGATGATAAAAGATAAAGTTTTTTTAGTTGGCGTTCATTGTAAGTCGGAAGACAGAAAAACATACGATGAATCGATGATAGAGCTTTTTAATCTGGCTCAAACTTCCGAAGTTGAAGTGGAAGACACATTTGTTCAAACTCTTCTCAAACCGAATATTGCTACCTATATTGGTAAAGGAAAAATCCAGGAAATTAGTTCGGATGCAAAAAGTAGAAATGTCAAAACTCTTATTTTCAATGATGAGCTTTCTCCTGCTCAGGCAAGAAATATTTCTAATTTGACCGGATGTAACGTAGTAGATAGAACAGAATTGATTCTGGATATTTTTGCCAGACATGCCAGAACCAAACAGGCAAAACTGCAAGTCGAACTCGCTCAATTAGAATACAGTTATACAAGATTGAAGCGTCTGTGGAAGCATCTTTCCAGGATTCAGGGAGGTATAGGTTTTCGTGGTCCCGGAGAAAAACAGATAGAAGTAGATAGAAGAGCAATCAAAAAAAGAACATCCATCCTGAAAAAAAGACTCGAAGAGATAAATAACACTTCTCTGATCAAAAGAAAAAAACGCCAGATGTTCACTTCGATCTCATTAGTGGGTTACACAAATGCAGGCAAATCCACTCTTTTCAACAGGTTAACTCACGAGAATCGATATACTGCGGATAAACTTTTTGCAACTCTGGATTCTAAAACCAGGCTAATGTCTTTAGATTCCGGGGATAAATTTGTGCTCACGGATACGATCGGATTTATTAATAAACTGCCGCATAAATTGATTTCTTCTTTTCATTCCACGCTTTTGGATGTTGTGGAAGCAGACCTGCTGCTGCATGTTGTGGATATTTCTCAGCCTGATATTTTCAAATATATCTATTCGGTGGAGAATGTACTTCGAGAAATCCAGGCAGATGATAAGAATATCCTTTTTATTTTTAACAAATGTGATAAAATTGATAAATTGCATTTTTCATTTCTTAAGAAACAATTAATCCAAAAATATCCTGATTCGGTTTTTATTTCTGCCTTGAAAGATGAGAGTTTTGAGGGGTTGAATTCAAAATTTGAAGAATATGCTCAAAAAAGCAAGATAATCAGCACCCTTCATATCCCATTAAACCTGCAAACCCTGGTTTCATTTATTTACAAAAATGCTGAAGTTATCGAAACAAAATATGATGAAAATCATAATGAAAATATCATGAAAGTAAAAATTACTCGACAATTATATCCAAATATAAAAAAACAAATCGAGACTCACAAAATAAAGGAATATATTCATAAATAGAAAAATGAGAACTGAACATAAAATTATTATTGGCGATTCCAGAAATATGTCCGAATTAAAGAACGAATCTATCCAGCTAATAATTACTTCTCCCCCTTATTGGCAATTGAAAGATTATGGAACGGAAAACCAAATTGGATTTTATGATTTAGGATAAATAGTATGAATGAAGCATTGATTCAATGGACTCTACTAAATAATTTAGACTTTTTGGGGAAATCATTGGATTTCACCATAGCCTCTAAAATAGGGCAAGAGATTACAACTGATTTTGGAAGAATTGATTTTATTGTTGAAGATTTTCATGAAAATCAGCTAATTGTTGAATTGGAAACAATTCTAAATTCAAAAAGTAAATTAGAATATTGCTTTAATCAAATTCTTAACTATAAAAATGTTAAATTCTCTGATAAAACTGATTATTGTATTTTATACGCTTCAGAAACGAAAAAAAGAAATATACAAACAATCAATAATTTTGGAAATAATAACGACATATTAATTCGAACATATTCAACAAATCAAGTTAAAATTTTATATACTGAAACATTAGAAAGATTAAGTTTAAGTTTCGGATTAGCATTACCCAAACCTAAAAATTATACAATTTGCTATTTAAGATGGTTAAATAAAATACTAAAACCTTTTTTTGATTTTAAAAAAGACACCTTAACATTTTCAGAAATAGCCAAATATTTTAGTTCATATAATACAACCAATTTTAAATGTTATATGAGATTAGCCTTAGATTTTGAAATGATCGAACATAATGGGAACAATTTCTCAATCACAATAAATGGAAAAGAGTATATTTGTAATTTTAATCCGATAATATTTAACTCAAGTCAACGACAGCTTCCATCAATAGATTTATTGAATGAACAAAAAAGACTATTGCTAAAAATTCTGACAAATGGAAATTGGACTGTTCATAAAATTAATATTTATTGGTTTTTAAGATTCATTGAAGTTACAAATGGCGAGTGGATACCAAATGTTAAGGAATTCGAACTACAAAAATTAGATTTGGTAAATGGTCTGTTTGGTGTTTCTTATAAAAAAAGAACAATGTATGAACTGCTTAATTTTACCTGTAATTTTTGTATGGAATTAGGATTAGTTGATAGAATAAAGTCCAATGGAAAATACGATAGAATCTTTCTAAATCCTTTAGGAATAGAAGTCAATAATATCTTTAGTCTTGATTTACAAGCTAAAAAAAGCAGGCAAAATTTAAGTTTTAAGTTCTTAGAATAATGAAAGAAATATTTTTAGAAAATTATCTTAAAGAAAACTATGAAATTTATGATAGATTTACTTTTGATAAAGTTTTTAGATTTTTATTATCAAATGATTTTGAACATGAAGAAGCAAAAGAGATCATTATGAATAATTGTGCTTTAAGTGCATTAGTTTTACAAGAAAGGATACACAATGAGGATTATTATAAAATTTCAATGGATGAAGAAATTTCAGAAGATTTGATTGAATTTATAAATGAGGTTGCAGAAAAAATTATTAATTTAGATGAAAAAGAATGTAAACAATTTTATGATTTCTTAATAAATAAAACTAATAATTTACATGACGATTATAAAAAATATCAAGAATTAACTATTACAAACAAATCCTTTAATTTTGTTGACGACCGTAAATATACTGTAACACACGAAACTATTAGAAAGAAAATTCAAACAATTTACGATCAACTGGAATCTATTTTAAATATCAAAATAGAACCTGCTCCTGATGAATGGGATAGACTTTATAATGTGGATTTTTTCATAAGAATTAAAGATATGTATATTGGATTACAAATTAAACCTATAAATGCAGGAATTCAATTATCTCAGATATTTAAAGAAAAAGAGATTCAAAAAAATACACATAGAAAATTTACCAAGAAGTATGAAGGGGAAGTATTTTATATTTTTTCTGCAAAAGAAGGTAATAAAAAAGTCATCCAAAATAAAGAAGTAATCGATGAAATTAGAAAAGAAATTGAGCGTTTGAAGAATTTGTAGTTTTAATTATAGACATATTATCAAAGATAAAAAAAAATTGAAAAAATAGAAAAATATAACGGAGGAAAAATGATCAGCAATTTACAAGAGATTTTCTCAATGGCTGCCAAAGGGATGAAAAGGTCTGCAATTAGGGAGCTTCTCAAATTAGCTCAAAACCCGGAAATTATTTCTTTTGCGGGTGGACTTCCAGCTCCGGAAACATTTCCTACTGATGTTCTTGCGGACATAACAAGAGAAGTTCTGGAGGAAAATGGAGCAATAGCTCTTCAATATGGAGCCACAGAAGGGGATACGAAACTCAGGGAATTGATTGCAGCAAATTACAAAAATGATGGATTCGATATTACAAAGGAAAATGTTCTTATTACCACAGCTTCACAACAGGGTTTGGACCTTCTGGGAAAAGTTTTCATTGATCCCGGAGATAAAGTACTGGTTGGACTTCCTTCTTATCTGGGAGGTCTTGCTGCTTTCAATGCTTATCAAGCAGATATGGTTGGCATTCCTTTTGATGAATATGGAATGCGTTCTGACAAAATTGAAAAAACGCTTGCTGAACTGAAAGCTAAAAACGAAAGTCCGAAGTTTATTTATGTAATTCCGGATTTCCAGAATCCAGCAGGTGTTACAATACCGGATTTCAGAAGAAAGGAAATCCTAAATATTGCTAAGAGGTATGATGTTCTTATCATCGAGGATAGTCCATATAAAGAAATTCGTTTTGAAGGTGAACATCAAACAAGTCTTTATGCTTTAGATAATACAGGTCATGTTCTCAATCTTGGAACCTTCTCCAAAATTTTTGTACCGGGTTTCAGGATTGGTTGGATGATCGGTCATCCTGATATTATCGATAAATTCGTTATTGCAAAACAGTCCACAGACCTTTGCACTTCACCATTTGTACAAAAGATTGCAGCTAAATATATTGAAAAAGGTTATTTCAGTAAAAATCTCAAGAAAACGATTCAGAATTATAAAGAGAAAAAAGAGGTAATGATAAAAGCCTTTGAAAAGTATATGCCGGAACAAGTAACATGGACAAATCCGGAAGGTGGATTATTCTTATTCATTACTTTACCGGAGCATTTAGATGCGGGAGAACTTTTCATCAAGGCGATAGAGAAAAAAGTAGCTTTTGTTAAAGGTTCTGTTTTCCATTGTGATGGTAGTGGCAAGAACACAATGAGAATCAATTTTTCATTTGTTTCCAAAGAAAAGAACCTGGAAGGTGTGAAAAGACTGTCACAAGTCATCAGAGAAGCATTGTAATTTAATTTTCAAAGGAGTTCAAATGAGGTCGACCTGGAAAATGATTTTTTTTGGTTTTATAGTATGGCTGTTTCCTTTCTTTGTTTCATTATTGATATTTCCACTCAAAGAAACAAATTTAGCTTTTTTTGAAACTATTATACCGCTGACTATTACTTTAATAACTGTGGTTATGACTACGGGTTTTTTCCGCAAAATAAGAAAAGGACATCTCAGACACATTCAAAAGCGATATTTGCAAATCGGGATTATTCTGGGAATTATCTGGGTTTTTATTTGCTTTTTCTTTGATTTGCTGCTTTTCTCTTTTGGACCTATAAAAATGACCTTCTCTGTTTATATGAGCGATATTGGATTCAGCTATTTGATAATTCCTATAATTACAATTGGCTTTGGAAATATGCTGGAAAGAAAGACTTATTGACCCCCAACCCTAATCCTTCCCCTAAACAAGGGGAAGGGAACTGACTGTCGCATAAGAAGTTAGGTTCTCCCGCCAAATAGGGGAAGTTAGAGGGCGTTGAGAAAAAAATGAGCATTTAATCTGTTATCACAAAAGCTGGTTGTAACCAGAAGTATCATAAAAAAATTAAAAGATATAGAATGAATTATCAAAGAATTTTGTTGTATATTATTACAGTTTTGATAGGTTCCGGTTTAGGATATATATATTATAAATTCGTGGGTTGTCGCAGCGGAGGATGACCGCTTACTACAAACGTTTGGTCAAGCGTTGTTTTAGGAGCGATTATCGGTTTTATGCTTTTATCGCCTATTGTTGATAAATTTCTGAAGAACCATCAACAAACTAAAGAGAACAATATTGAACAGAAAGATAAAAACGATTAGTGTTTTTTGTGGTTCCAGTCCCGGCGCTAAACCTGTATATAAAAAAGCTGCTGAAGAGCTTGGGAGAATAATTGTCAAAAATAACATTCAGTTGATTTACGGAGCTTCTAATCTCGGTTTGATGGGAATAGTGGCAGAATCGGTTATTAATGCAGGTGGTAGTGCAATTGGTGTGATGCCCAAAGTTTTTGTTGGAAAGGTAGAACATCCCAAACTTGATAATATTATAATTGTAGAAACACTGCACGAGCGTAAAGCAAAAATGTTCGAACTCTCAGATGCATTCATTGCTCTGCCCGGTGGTTTAGGTACTTTCGAGGAAATATTGGAAATCATCACTTGGGCACAAATAGGAATTCATAACAAACCTTTTGGATTTTTGAATATCTCCGGGTATTATGATAAATTACTTAGTTTTTTGGATTCTTCCGTTGAACAGAGATTCGTCAGAAGAGAACACAGAAATATGATACAGGTCAGCAGGTCTGCAAGCGAACTTTTGAAACTTTTTGAAAACTACGAAGCACCAAGAATTGATAAATGGTTAGATAGAAATGAGGTGAAACCGGAAGCTTTTAAGAAGCATTTTAAGGATATTGGATACATTGAGTTCAGGAAAAACACGAAAGTAAAACATTTGCGTATTACCATTAAAAGTTCCGGAGAAATATTTGTTACAATTCCAAAAAATATTACTTCCAAAACAGCTAATGAATTTATTCAATCCAAAACAAATTGGATAAAAAAACATTTGAAAAAAATCGATGAGAGAAATAAATTTACATCCAAAAATTCCGATGATAATTTGAAAAATACAATTAACGCTGAAATAATGTTGGAAAATAAAGTAAATGATTTTTCCCGTAAATATGGTTTCCAGTATAATCGTTTATCTTTTCGTTCTCAAAAAACAAGGTGGGGTAGTTGCTCAGCTAAGAACAATATCAGCCTGAACGTAAAACTGGTAAGCCTTCCTGAAGAACTCATAGAATATGTGATTTTACATGAATTGGTTCACACGAAAATAAAAAACCATCAAGAGGAATTCTGGAGCGAATTGGGAAAATATGTGGGAAATCCGAGAGCAATGCAAACAAAACTGAAAAGATTTAATTTAGCTAAATTATGATACGAAAAATAAAACCTGAAGATAAATCACCCGTTCTGGAAATCGCTTCGAAAATCTGGGAAGGAGACGATTATCTGCCGCAGGTTTTTGATGAATGGATTAAAGACCCGAATGGAGTTTTTGCCGGTCTGTGGGAAAATGAAATTCTTATCGGTTTTGGACATTTAAAGTATTTAACTCCCACAGATATCTGGTTGGAAGGTTTAAGAAAAGATCCTGATCTAAATGTGAAAGGCGTGGGAGAAAAATTATCTCATTATTATCTGAAAATCCTGAAAAAAAATCCGAATATTTCTTCTGTTCGCTTTTCCACCTATTTTGATAATAACGCTTCGATCCGTTTAAATGAAAAATTAGGATTTAAGAAAATCTTATATTTATCACATAAAGAATTAGGACTGGAAAAAGTTGAAAAATCTCATGTTCATTCAAACTTAAAAATAGCAAAAGATTTTAATAGAATTCAAAAATATGTTGAAAATTCCTCTTTTTTAAAATTATCAAAAAACTTTATTTGTAAAGGTTGGACAGTATATCCATATTCAAGAGAATTATTAAAGCAATTTTATAATCAGGAACAAATTTTTTCTTTTCAAGAAAATAATGTGATCAAAGGTGTTGCAATTTATTCAAAAGTAAAATATAAAGATATTTTCTGGATAAGTTTTCTGGAAGCTGAAAATGAATTAGTTTACGCAGAATTGCTTCAATATTTAATCAATCTTGCCAAAAACCAAAAGAAAAAAAATATTGAAATAAATTTGCCGGATTTTCCAAAATTGAAAAAGATTTGTGAAAAATATAAATTTAAAAGCTGGAAACAGGAAAATGATTTTTTGCTTTATGAATTACCTCTTGAAATAATTAAGTAAAGAGTTCTGCAAAATGAAAAATGGCTGTCTTTCTGAGGAAATCTTCGAAGCTGTTTCTAACGAAGAATCTTATTATAAGCGGAGATCCTTCGATGGAAAAGCAAAAAGAATTTCTCCAGCCTTCGCCAGCTTCGGCTTGACTTGCAGGATGACAAAAACACTCTATTTTGCAGAGCACATAATTAAATAGAAAAACAGGAGAGCAGATGAGAGAAAGATTTAAACTGCTGAATTGTTATATCGATAATATTTCTTTGAATGATTTATTGAAGCAATTTAATCAAGGATTTATAATCACTCCGAATGTGGATCATCTTATCACTCTGCAGCATGATAAAGAGTTTTACCAGATCTACCAAAATGCTGATTTTATTGTTGCAGATAGTCAGATTATTGTTAATGTTCTCAAGTTTATTTTACGAAAACCATTAAAAGAGAAAATTTGTGGTTCGGATTTCTTTCCGGCATTTTGTGAATATCACAAGAACAATCCTGAGATAACTATTTTTCTTTTGGGAGGCAAACCCGGAGCTCCGGAGAAAGCTCGGAAAATTATCAATTCAAGAGTTGGAAGAGAGATAATTATCGGAGCTTTTGCTCCTTCTATGGGTTTTGAAAAAAATGAAGAAGAATGTGAAACAATAGTTGAAATGATAAACGATTCCAAGGCTATAGTCGTGGCAGTTGGAGTTGGGGCTCCCAAACAGGAAAAATGGTTATTCAAATATAAAGATAAACTAAATTTTGCTAAGATTTTTATGGGAATTGGTGTTACCATCGAATTTGAAGCTGGATTGGTGAAACGTTCTCCCAAGTGGATCAGCAGGATTGGATTGGAATGGTTTTATCGAATTATGCAGGAACCAAGCAGATTATGGAAGCGTTATTTTATTCGTGATTTACCTTTTTTCTGGATGGTATTCAAACAAAAATTCAGTCGATATAAAAACCCATTTGAAATATGATTTTTAAAACCTTGCGAACGGTCGAGGAACGAGGTCTTCGCAATGGTTGAATCAGTTGAATCAGTTGAACTGGTTGAATTGGGAAAAGAGCCATGCTTGTTCCCACGCTCCCGCGTGGGAACCCAATACTCTAACGCTCTGCGTCAAAACCAGATAGTAAGAGATTCGCTTGTTCTTTTTTGACGCAGGAGCATAGGAACGAGATACAGGCATTACGGTGGTCTCTTTCGTTAACCATCCGTGAGGTTTAAGAAAAAAAATGATTTATAAAGATTTGCAATTATTCAAATTTTCAGCTTATGGTTTTCTGAAAAACCTGCGTTTTTTTGATGTCTTTATCCTGTTATTTTTTCGGCAACAGGGAATGACTTTCTTGCAGATAGGAACACTTATCTCAATTCGTGAAATCTCCATAACAATCCTGGAAATCCCGACAGGTTTGATTGCGGATTGTTATGGTCGCAGAAACTCAATGATATTCTCATTTATTTCGTATATTCTTTCCTTTTTCATTTTTTTCTTTTTCCCTAAATTCGGATTTTATGCGGTTGCAATGATTCTTTTTGGAATGGGAGAAGCTTTTCGTACAGGCACTCATAAAGCTATGATCCTGGAATATCTTAAACAAAAGAAAATCACAAACCAGAAAGTTGAGTATTATGGCTTTACTCGCAGTTGGTCACAGATTGGTTCTGCTCTGGCTGCATTGATTGCAGGAGCTATTGTTTTCTATTCGGGAAATTACAAATATGTTTTTCTCAGTTCCGTCATTCCTTATATTTCAGCTTTGTTTTTGATGATAAGCTATCCGAAAGAATTAGATGGATTTATCGAAAAGAAAAAACATCCGAATTTGATAAAAGAAATATTCATTAATTTTAAAAGCACTTTTAAAGATTTTATTAACGTTTTCAAAAATTCGAAATTGAGAAAAGCTCTGGTTAATTCTTCTCTTTTTGATGGATTATTCAAAACTGTAAAAGATTACATTCAACCGATTATTAAAGCATTTGCATTATCATCTTCATTTCTACTTTTCATAAAAGATAAAAGAGATACAATAGTTGTTGCAGTTATTTATTTTATACTCTTTCTTCTATCTTCATATGCTTCCAGGAATTCCGGAAAATTTAAAAATAAATTCAAATCTCTCTCCAAAGCAATTAACTCGAGTTTTATCATTGGAATTTCCTTCATTATGCTGGCAGGAGTTTTCTATTTTCTAAGCTTAAAATTCATTACAATTATTTGTTTTATAGTTCTTTATGTTTTTCAGAGTTTCCGTCGACCAATGAATGTTGGATACATAAGCGAGATAATTCCCTCCAAAGTGATGGCATCAGGTTTATCTGCTGAATCACAGATGAAAACTCTTTTCGTTGCAATTTTATCACCAATAATGGGATTGCTGGCAGATGAGTTCGGAATTGGAAAAGCATTAATAATTTTAACTTTCTTGACATTATTGGTTTTCCCTTTGATCAGGATACAAGAAAAAAAGCTATCCTGAACTTTTATTTATTTTTTTAGGAGGATTTATGTTTAAAGAATTAATACTCAAAAATCGCAGTTATCGCAGGTTTTATCAGGATTTTCAAATTTCAAAGGAAACTTTGAAAGAACTTGTAGATATTGCCAGGCTTTGTCCCTCAGCAGCAAATTTACAGATACTTCGTTTTATGATGATTAAATCTAAAGAAGAATCTGAAAAAGTTTTTTCCTGTTTAGGATGGGCAGGTTATCTCAAAGATTGGGATGGACCTAAAGAAGGAGAGAGACCTGCTGCCTATATTGTAGTCTTATCGAATAAGCCAGATTGGGCATACATAAAGAGCGATGTGGGAATTGTCAGTCAATCCATTCTGCTGGGAGCAGTGGAAATGGGTTTGGGTGGATGTATGTTCGGCTCTGTTCAGAAAGATAAATTGCGAAAATCTTTCTCAATTCCGGATAAATACGAGATTCAATTGGTGATTGCTCTAGGAAAACCAAAAGAAAAAATAGTAATCGAAGAAGTTAAAGGTGATGACATGAAATACTGGCGAGACGAAAATGATGTGCATCACGTTCCAAAAAGAAAATTGGAAGATTTGATTTTGTAAAAGAGTAACTCATAGCTTTCAACCCGTAGAGTGCTTGTCCCGTAGGGAAGTATGACTGTATCGGAACGAAGCTATTTAACTGGGTGTGCTTTGAGAGAACTTTAAAAAAGGAAATAGCATGAATAAAAAAAACATCATCTTAATTTTTATTTCAATTGTTTTTTGTTCATTCAGTTTTGCCCAGGTTGTTAATGGCGACACACTAACAGTAGATGGCAAGAAGATCCTGAAAGTCTGGGGAACGCATTATGAACGAGGTTATGCACATGGATATCTATTAGGCGAAAATGTAAAAGAAATTTATGAAGAGTACATAATAGGATTTTTCTTCGGAAATAATGCTACCTTATATGCTTCTTGCAGAGATTTTTTTATACAGAACTTTGGAGTTGAAAATAAATTTCATGATGAAGCTGAAGGTATGATTGACGGAATACAAAATTCAGGGATTAGTTTGTATAATTTAGTTCTTAATAGAGATCTGGATGAAATCGATGTACTTGTGGCAAATTCACTTGTAGATTTTGTAGCTCTGATTTCTAACCAGACAGGGATTTGGTTTGGATGTTCAAGCCTTTCCAGTTGGGGACAAAATACAATTCAAGATCCCGATTTGAACGGACAATTGGTGATTACCAGAAATATGGATTGGACGCCACATCCAACTTTGCTGGCTAATCATCTTTTAATTGTCCAATTTCCTTCAGAACCGGACGAAATAAGTTGGCTCTCTTTTTCTTTTGCCGGGATGATTGGAGCTTTATCAGCAGTGAATGAAGAGAATCTCTCTGCATTTATGAATATGGGAAATAATAATTCGTATCCGAACCAGGAATTGCTTCATCCAATATTCTTCACTATCAGAAATGGAATCGAAACCAATGATTATAATGGAGATTCTCAGATAGATCCTTATGATATTGCCAGTGCAATTTCAGATAAATATCAGTTAAGTGGTTACATCGTTCACAGTACTGATGAAACCTTTGGAATTGTGGTGGAATGTAATAATGAAAACGGAGTTGAAATCCGGGATAATTCAGATAATACAATTATTCCGGAAGAGCATTTGGCTGCAACCAATCATTTCCGCAAATTATATTCACCAGTATATTGTAATCGTTATGTCAATATTTCCGATTCTTTGAATGCGAATTCGTTAATGAACATAGAAAGAAGCTGGAATCTCTTGGGTGGAGCAGCAGGAATTAATACCAATCTTCATACAATAGAATTTGCTCCAACCCTAAATTTGATCAAATGGTCAACCGCTCAAACAGGTATTCCTGCCTATCAATTGGAACCAACTGTATTTGATTCTCAAGAGCTTTTTACTTTAAATGTATCTGCAGATCCAGATTTTCAGCAGCAGTTTTCTATTGTCTCATCTTATCCAAATCCATTTTATTCGAGTACAACGATCTCATTTTCTGCAGCACAAACACTTTCTTTTGTGAATCTCGAAATATATAACATCAAAGGTCAGAAAATAAGACAATATTCGATATTCAATAATCAATATTCAATTGTATGGGATGGAACTGATAACAATGGAAATTTGGTTGTGAGTGGAGTTTATTTATACAGACTTCAAACTAAAAATACTAGCGAATCAGGAAAATTGATTTTATTGAGATAAAAACTTACCAAATTTCAAAAGTATGGCAAGTTTTTATCTGGAAAATTACGATTGACAAAAAACGTGAAAATAAATTGAAAGTTTAACCTTAATAAATTAAATATTAATCAATAAAAAGGGAGGAATTATGCATTTCAAATTATTATCAAATGCTGATATGAAGGCGATTGATAAGTTGAAAGAGTTTCATGGTGGAGCAAATCACATTGGTAGCACGATAAAGGAAATGAGAGTTTTTGAAACCCGTAAAAAAATCCTAGCAGAAAAAGGTTATGGCAAGATGATCGAGGATGCTGAACAATTAGTGAAAAAATTTGCTAAAGCCGGAGATTATGAAAAAGAAAATAACATTTCCTATAATGATAATTTCGGTGTTGCCACTGCCCAGGTTTCCGGTTGGCAGGGAGCCCCGGTTACCCATCATGCAATGAAAAGAATTGCTCTAAGTGCGAGCACAAATCAGCCTTGTTTTGTACCGTCTGAATTTATCTCTGTTGTTGCTCTCACAGATAATTATGTTTATAATGGTGATTTGATGGCAACATTGACAATGGCAGAAAATATTATGAAAGGCTCAAAATTTTGCAGTACAAATTTGATTGGAATTCCTCAACCGGAAAAAAGATTCGTGGAACTTGAAAAGCTAACTGGGAAAAAATTCGTACGAGCAGATGCTGGAAATGGATTATCAAATCTAATACTGAAAAACCAGGGAACTTTCTTTGGTAATTTTGGTGGGATTGAAGTAGCGAATGACAATCATCTTATTTATTTGGATGGAATAACCAGAACAGCCTTGGCAACCGGTGGAGATTTCTTCCTGAATCCAAGCTGGAGCACAATTGTAGCAATTTGTTATTATGGAAGAGATATTCCTAATCTTCATATAAAAATTTCTATGCTGCTGGCTACTCAAAATTTGATGCAGTTCAGGATACTTCTGAATATTATGAAAGAATATCTCCGCGATGATATGACTTCACCTTTATATGAGATAAATATCGGTAATGGTGTAAGTCCGGAGAATTTCATTCAATGTGCAAAAGAGCTGAAAGAAAGTGGAATTAAAGGCGTCAGCCTAGCTGCTCATATTTACATTAATCCAGATCTTGGTGTTGCTGATTTCAATTGGACAGAGGATATGCATAAAGTCTTGGAAAGCGGAACTGATATGACTTATAAATATGAGAGCGATGGAACAGCCCGCGAAATGGATACGATGGCAACATATTTTCTTTCTGAAGATGAGCGGAATGCAAACGCAGAAAAAATTGGCGATGTAATTTTCTACAAAGCACTTCAAGCCTCAAAAGATGGTAGAGACATGATGAAAAAAGGAATTAAAGTTTTCTTTGGAGGAAGTTCTTATTAAATATTTTAAAACCTTCAAGCTTTGAAAAAAAGGAATATATTTTGAAAAAAAACTGGAATTCACAATTTTCCGATAATTTAAAAGGATACGGTGGTTATTCGATCGGAAAACTTTTCGCACTTTTAAGCGATCCTGAAATTATCTCTTTAGCAGGAGGATTGCCTTCACCGGAAATGTTTCCTAAAGAAGATATGAGAAATGCTTCTCAAAAACTTCTACTAGAAAATCTCGATACAATTTTCCAATACACAAATATCAAAGGCGAAAGCAGTTTGCTCGAAGCAATAATCAAATTCTTAAAAAGGGATAACATCGATGTTTCAGAAGAAAATATAATGATTACTTCTTCAGGTCAGCATGGGTTGGATATTACAGGTAGACTTTTTCTGAATCCTGGTGATATTGTTTTTGTAGACCGTCCGACATTTGCTGGAGCAATCGTCGCTTTTCAGCTTCAGAGACCTGAGTTTATCGGTTTCGATATTGAAGAGGATGGTCCTGATGTTGCTTCATATCTGAAAAAAATAAAAGAGCTGCAAAAACAGGATAAAAAACCAAAGTTTATTTATGTTGTTCCGGATTTCCAAAATCCATCCGGCATAACAATGAGTTTGGAAAAAAGAGAAGCTCTCCTTGATTTGAGTTATGAATATGATATTCCAATTATAGAAGACAGTCCGTATCGTGATCTTAGATATTACGGAAAAACAATTCCTTCGATTTTCGAGCTCGATCAAAGGCGGGAGGAAGGAAACGTAATCGGATTATACACTTTCTCCAAATTGTTCTGTCCCGGAATTCGAGTTGGGTTTAATATCGGTCCTAAAGATGTGATTGCACGAATGATCAATATCAAAGAAGGAAATGTGCTTAATACACCAAAATATAATCAGGATATGTGTACTGCTTTTCTAACTGAAATGAACTATGAACCTCACCTGGAAAAATGCAGAAACTATTATCGTGAAAAGCTCAAAGTTTTCCTTCAAACAATGGAAAAATATTTTCCTGCTAAGATGGGAGTAACCTGGACAAAACCGGAAGGTGGGCTTTTTCTCTGGGTTACTGTTCCTGAGCACATCGATACTTACGAATTATTTTATGAAGCGCTGAAATTCAAAGTTGCCTTTGTTCCGGGCAGCACTTTTTACGGTGAAAATTCGAGTAAAAACCATATGAGAATCAATTTTTCATTTGCTTCAAAAGAACAGCTTGCTGAAGCAGTAAAGAGACTTTCGAGTTGTATAAAAAGCAAATTGTAAGCCACTAAGACTCAAAGCCACAAAGGGAAAAATCTAAAAATCATTCTTTGTGTCTTGGTATCTTCGCGGTAAAAAAAATTAAACTCTTTGTTAGTAATTGTTTGTTTTGCCTGCCACGACGAAGTGTAACGAAGGCGGGTTCATTGCTAAAAAATTAAAGGAGAATAAAAAAATGAAATTAGCACTTTTAGGTTTTGGAACAGTAGGACAGGGAATTTGTGAAATCCTGTTGAAGAAAAAAGATTATTTAAAGAAAAAATACGATTTTGATTTCAACATCGTAGCAGTTGCAGATTTTGTAAATGGTAATGTTTATAATCCTGATGGATTGGATATTCCTTTTATACTGGAACAAGCAAAGGCAAAAAAGAAATTCACAAAAGATGTGGTTGATTGGGATAATATCAAACTTATCAAAGAATGTAATGCCGATGTTCTTTGCGAGCTTACTTTTACGGATTTGAATACCGGCGGACCAGCGATCGAACACTGTAAAGCTGCACTTGAATCTGGAAAACATGTTGTGACAAGCAACAAAGGACCGGCAGCTCTTAAGTATCCGGAAATGAAAAAACTCGCTGATAAGAACGGAGTACAGTTTTTGATCGAAGGAACTGTCTGTGCCGGAACTCCGGTAATAAACTTAATTGACGGACCACTTGCAGGATGTGTAATTTCCAAAATTTGTGGTATCCTAAATGGAACTACAAATTATATGCTTTCTGAAATGGAAAAGGGAATGGATTACGATGAAGTGCTTAAAGTTGCTCAGGAACTTGGTTATGCGGAAGCAGACCCAACCGGAGATGTGGAAGGATATGATGCCCGTGGAAAAGTAACTATCCTGGCAAATATCGTAATGGGAGCATCTTTAGAAATATCTGATGTTTCCTGCGAAGGCATCACAAAAATCACTTCCGATGACATTAAAAAAGCAAAAGAACAAAATGCGCGTTGGAAGCTAATCGGAACGGTTGAGAAAAAAGATGGTAAAGTTACAGGTTCTGTAGCTCCCGAAATGATAGATCTTTCTCATCCGCTTGCAGGAGTGATGGGTGCAACGAATGCTTTAACGTTCTCTACCGATCTGCTTGGAGATGTAACAATAGTAGGTCCCGGAGCTGGAAAGATTGAAACGGGATTTTCTATTCTGACCGATATTTTAAGTATTCATAGAAGTAAATAGAATCATCTGTGAAGTAGCACGACCAGCCTGGTCGTGAACTTTCATAATTTATAGTTTATCTGATACCAGCAAGCTATAAAATTGAGTATCGAGCAAGCTGCTCGATTTACAAATTCAACCATTGCGAAGGTCTTCGACTATTCGCAAGGTTTAATAAAATACGGAGGAAATGAATGTCTTATACTGGAAAATGTATATACATTAATTTAACTGACGGAACTCATGAAATAGAGCAAACAGATAAAAGACTACTTCAGGATTACGTTGGTGGGAAAGGGTTAGGTTTTGCGTTGCTTGATAAAATCGCACCCAATCCTGAACCATTAGGAGCAGAGAATCCATTGATTTTTGTTAATGGTCCTTTCACCGGAACAAAAATCCAGACAAGTGCTCGTACAACATTGGTCAGCCGTTCTCCTCTCACTGGTTCGATACACGACTGTCATTGTGGTGGGAATTTCGGACCGGCTTTGAAGCGTGCAGGCTACGATTATCTGATCATAACCGGAAAATCTTCCAGACCAGTTTATATCTATTTGGCTGATGAAAAGATCGCAATTCTAAATGCAATGGATTTATGGGGAAAAGGAATTTTCCAAACAAATGATGAATTACTAAAATTTCATCCAGGGACAAATCCTAGGATTGCAGCAATTGGACAAGCAGGTGAAAATCTATCTAAGATAGCCTGCATCGGAATCGATAAACATCGTCAGTTTGGAAGAGGTGGACTCGGTGCGGTGATGGGTTCAAAAAATCTGAAAGCTGTAGTTGTGGATGGAAACACTGAAATAAAATATTTTGATAAAGAGAAATTTAAAAAAATCAATCTACAATTTACAAAGGATATCCTCGATAATGATGGAGTGAAATTTCGACGTGTTAAAGGAACAATGAAGTGTGTTCGAAGTGGACAGGAAAATGAGTTCCTTCCCACCAAAAATTTCCAGAAATGCACTTATGATGAGTTCGAAGGAATTACTTCTGAAACTGCACGAAAAGAACTGAATTGGGAGGATACGAGCTGCTTCAATTGTGCGATCCGCTGTTCCAAATGGGCAAGATGGGATGGACACGAAATAGAAGGACCTGAATATGAAACAACTGCTTTCCTCGGTTCCGGCTGCGAAATATCCGATATCAAAGAAGTAACAATCTCCAACGAAATTTGCAACGATCTTGGATTAGATACCATCAGTGCCGGAGTGACCTGTTCATTTGCGATGGAATGCTTTGAGAAAGGATTGATCGATAATTGGAAAGGTCTGGAATTGAAATGGGGAAATGCCAAAGCTCAACAGGAATTTCTAAAAATGATGGTGAAAAAAGAAAGAGTTGGAGCTATCTTTGCTGATGGAAGCAGAATAGCATCTCAGAAAATCGGAAAAGGAAGTGAAGAATTTGCCATCAATGTTTTTGGAATGGAAATTTCCGGTGTGAATCCTTTGGGTTGTTTAACGATGGGAGTTTCAGTTTCGGTTTCCGATTTTGCCAGTCACACGCGCCTCTGGTGCACGGAAGCTGAAATGGGTCCCGACTTCAAGATAGAGGATATTCCCGCTGCTGTAGTGGATGGTCAGAATGAAATAAATGCGAGAAACTGTTTAGTGATCTGCGACTTCGTTCCGCTTGGTTTGGATAGATTGGCTCCTCTTTTGAATGCAGCTACAGGTTTGGATCATTCAGAAAATTCTTTGCGGCAAGTGGGAGCAAGAATTACAGACTTGGCTCGAAGATATAACCTGCGAAATGGACGAAAATGCACGGATGATATTTTACCTGAAAGATTTTTCAAAGAGGTTGCTCCTTCCGGCTTTATGAAAGGAAAAGTATTGGATAAAGAATTATTCAATGAATTAGTTCAAAAGGTTTATGAAATTCGTGGCTGGAACGAAAAAGGTGAACCGAAGTAAGAGACTTTGAAGAAATATGGACTTTAAGATAAATGAAAAAAACAACCTGCAACACCCACACAAGAAGATTTCTTAAAATAAAAAAGGAGTTAAAATGCAAAAAGGTGCATACACACTACTAATCACACCATTTAAAAAAGACCTATCTTTGGACGAAGATGGTTTGAAATTATTGGTGCAAAAACAATTGGAAGCTGGAATTCACGGTATTGCTCCTCTGGGAGTAACCGGAGAAAACACCCTCTTAACAGATAAAGAAGTCAACCGTGTTTTAGAAATTGTCGTAAAAGAATCAAAAGGAAAAGCGAAAATCGCTCCGGATTTGTGTGTGATGAGTTTGTGGAAAGGAATTGAACGTGCAAAAGAATTCACAGATCTTGGGGCAGATTATCTATGCGTTTATTCCCCCTATTTTGTGTTACCAAAACCTGACGGAGTTATGAAGTTTTTTGAAAAACTTGCAGATGTTTCGGAAATCCCAATTATTTTGCATAATGCAGAAGGTAGAACAGGAATAAATATGGCTCCGGAAATCACTGCAAAGCTTGCAAAGCATCCTAATATCGTTGGAATCAAAGATGGAAACAAGAAGCTCGACCATCTGGCAAAAGTCATCTGTCTTACTAAAGATGAGGATTTTGATGTTTTCACGGGAAAAGATACTACTGCTTATCCTTTGGTTTGTTTTGGCGGAAGTGGTTCTTTTACGGTTTCGGGAAATGTTGTTCCCAAAGTTATGAAGGATATGCTGGAATTTGCTTTGGCAGGAGATTTTGAAAAAGCTAAAAAATTACATCTTGAATATTATGATCTGTTTGAAGCTATACGTTTTGAAACTAATCCTATGGCTGCAAAACGGGCTTTGAATCTTATGAATTTACCTGCAGGAAGCGTGAGATTGCCTTTAACTGAATTGGGTGAAGAAAAAACAAAAAAACTAAAGTCCATAATGATAAAACGAGGATTGATTTGAGAGAAATTCATCTTAGAGTACAAGCTACGATTGGTAATGTTGGACCTGGATATGATATTTTTGCTTTATCATTGGATGAACCGTGTGATGAAATTAAAATCGGATTAAATAATTCTAAAAAAATTGTGATCAAAATTATTGGGGATAATCAGAATATTCCGGTTGCAATTGATGAAAATACTGCTGGACTTGCGATTTCGGAATTATTGAAAAGAAAAAATATTTCGTTTGGAGTTAGTTTAGAAATTATCAAAAAAATGCCTTCCGGTTGCGGATTGGGAACAACCGGAGCTTCTGCAGCAGCGTGTGTTTTCGGGCTGAATAAACTCCTTGATTTGAATCTTTCTGGTAACGAAATGATCGATATTGCTCGCAGGGGTGAAGTTGCTTCTGGAGGATCTCCACATGCAGATAATGTTGCAGCATCTGTTTTGGGAGGATTTGTTCTGATAAAAAGTTACAATCCGATTGAAGTTTTGAAATTAAAAATTTCCGAATTCCCCATTGTTCTGGCTATTATGAAGAAAAACCAGCGAACAACAAGAGGATTTATCACTTATGATATCGGAGAAGAAAAACTCAAGGAGCAAATTGCACATTGTTCCAGTGTGATTCACGCAATTCATACGAAAGACATCGAAGAATTCGGTAAAGCAATTTCTATTGATTATGTTGCTGAACCAATTCGAGGTGCAGCGATTCCAGAATATTATAAAATAAAGAAAAAAATACTGGATGCAGGTGCTTTAGGATTCAATATCAGCGGTGGCGGCTCATCTGTTTTTGCTGTATGTGCTGAAAACAAAATTGATGAAATAGCTGATTTGATGGAGAAAAATTTTTCACAAAATCCGAATTTTATCGAAATCATCAAAACTAAAACTAGTAATGTTGGAATCCGGAAGATTTAATAAAAGGAATGCTTCTCGTTCCAATGCTCCAGCGTTGGAAAGCAATTGAGAAGTTAAACTTCAAAAGGTTGTTCGTATGGAAAAGCTAAAAAAAATATATGCTGATTCTGAAGATCAGTTGTTTTCAATATTGAAATTAATTGAAGTAAAAATGCCTGCAAGAACAAAAGGGAGAAAAACAGAACATACAGAAATTTGGTCTATTTGTCATATGTTATCAACATATAGTGAAAACAATTTTCTTCAATATCCAATAGCTTTAGAAAATAGAGATAAACCAGATTTTCAGTTACAGCTTAATACTAATGATATAGGTATAGAATTTACTGAGGCTATTCCAGAACAGTACGCTTGGGCTTTGGTACTTCGAGATAAATATTTTCCAAATTCTAATATAACGCCGTCATTATTTCGATGGGGTTCACCTAAAAGAAGTAGAAAAGAAATTTTAAGAATTTTAAAGGCATCTAAGAATAAATTAATTGGACCACCTTTGGTTGGTGATAGTGTAGAAATGGAATGGTCTGTAGGGATGTGGGATTGTATTGTATCCAAACTTGATAAACTAAATAAGAAAAGATTTAAAAAATATTACTCAAACTGGTTGTTAATCTATGATAACTTACCCTCAACATTACTCAATTTTTCAAAGGCAAGTGATTATTTAAATGAAAAGTTGATTCATTATTGGGATGGTTTTCCAGGATACGAATATACTTTTGATCATATTTTGATAGAATGTAGAAAAAACTTTTTAATAATAAATTCGAAGGGCACTAAATTTTTAAAAACATGCAATATTTGGTGATTTTTCCCTACGCTTAAAGACACAGGTTATTTTGTGTGTGATTGTTGGTTCTTTTCCTATGCGTAAACGCATAGGTTATTGATGGAGAATTCTAAAAAATAACCCAGTCCTTCAGGATTGGGAGTACTGAATCCCAAAAATAGCTGGGAAAAGATTGTTGACATAAAAATTATTATTAAAAAACTTAACAGGTAAAAGTTCAAAAATCAAGGAGTCGATTATGGCGAGAATGACAGTTGATCCCTTTTATTGCAAGGGATGTGGGTTATGCATTGAGGCTTGTCCCAAAAAGATTATTCGTCTTTCGGATAAGTTCAATGAAAAGGGTTATCATTACGCTGAATGTTTTGATCAGGAATCATGTATTGCGTGCAAGCTATGTTACACATTTTGCCCGGATGTGGCAATTACAGTAGAGAAATGATGGGGGAACAATGGCAGATAAAGTATTGATGAAAGGAAATGAAGCAATTGCAGAAGCAGCACTTAGAGCGGGTTGCAGATTATACTTTGCTTACCCGATTACTCCTCAGAGCGAATTAATTGAATATATGTCTAAAATGATGCCGAAAGTTGGTGGAACATTTGTCCAATCGGAAAGTGAGATTGCTGCAATAAATATGGTTTACGGTGCATCCGGATGTGGGAAAAGAGTTATGACCTCTTCATCATCTCCGGGAATTTCCTTGAAACAGGAAGGAATTTCTTATATTTCCGGGGCGAGTTTACCAGCAGTAGTAGTAAACGTGGTTCGCGGTGGTCCCGGTCTGGGAGATATTCAACCTGCTCAGGGAGATTATTATCAGGCAACCAGAGGTGGGGGACATGGTGATTATAGAAATATTGTATTAGCTCCAAGTACAGTTCAGGAATTTGCAGATATGGCTCCTCTTGCTTTTGATCTGGCAGATAAATATCGTATTGTAGTTCTAATTCTCTCGGATGGTTTGATCGGTCAGATGATGGAACCTGTGGAGTTTCAACCTGCAAAAACTGAAGAAGAAATCGAAGAGCTTGGTAAGCAGCATGAAAGTTGGTGTATGCATCCCAATGAAGATGAACCCAATCATCACCATCATATTATTAATTCTTTAGAGTTAGATCCAAATGTTTTATCCGACCTTGTTCTGAACCTTGAAAAGAAATATATTGAGATTGAAAAAACTGAAATCCGGTTTGAAAAATATAATATCAGTCCTGATAATGAAATTCTTTGTGTAGCTTACGGAACTGCAGCCAGGATCACCAAATCCGCAATCGATGAACTAAAAAAAGAAGGAAAAAGCATTGGATTGATCAGACCGATAACGCTCTGGCCCTTCCCATCTGAAGCCATCAAACAAGCTATCAATCAAAACGTGAAAAAAATTCTTACGCTCGAATTAAATCTTGGTCAGATGATCGATGATGTGCGTCTTGCAATTGAAGGAAAATTACCGGTTGATTTTATGGGACGAGTTGGTGGATTAGTGTTTTCACCGGAAGAAGTTAAAGCCAAAATTGAAGAAATTTTATAGGAGGAAACATGGAAATTATAGCAACAAGACCTAAATCTTTAACAAAAGCACAATTCACATATTGTCCAGGTTGTACACACGGGATTTCACATAGATTAGTTGCAGAAGCAATGGATGAACTGGGCATGAGAAATAAAACGATGGGAGTTTGTCCTGTTGGATGTTCTGTTCTTGCTTACAATTTTTTTGATTGTGATATGGCAGAAGCTGCTCACGGAAGAGCACCGGCTCTGGCTACAGGAATGAAGAGAGCGAGACCGGATATGCATGTTTTCACTTATCAGGGAGATGGAGATTTAATTGCAATCGGTACTGCTGAAATTGTTCATGCTGCAAACCGTGGCGAGCATTTTTCGGTTTTCTTCGTCAATAATGCTATTTACGGAATGACCGGCGGGCAAATGGCTCCCACTACTCTTCCGGGAATGAAAACTACGACTTCTCCTTATGGAAGGGATGAAAAAGATATTGGCTATCCGATTAGAGCCTGCGAACTTCTGGCTACATTGGAAGCTCCTTATTACATTGAGAGAGTTTCCCTGCTTTCTCCTCAGCATGTTATTAAAGCAAAAAAAGCGGTTTATAAAGCTATGAAATTCAATAAAGAGGAAAGAGGTTTTACTTTTATCGAGTTTGTTTCCACCTGTCCAACAAACTGGGGATATGAGCCTATGAAAGCTTTTGAATGGGCAAAAGAAAATATGCTTCCATTCTTCAAGCTCGGAGTTTTCAAAGATAAATCTATCGAGGAGGAAGGAAAATGAAAATCGAATTGATCTGTTCCGGTTTTGGTGGACAAGGAGCTCTCACGATTGGAAAGTTTTTATCTTTAGCTGCCATGAAAGAAGGAAAAGATGTTTCCTGGCTTCCCTCTTATGGACCGGAGATGCGAGGTGGAACTGCTAATGTTGCAGTTGTTATCAGTGATAAGCAGATTGCATCACCTTTGGTATCTCATCCGGATTGGCTGGTTGCTTTGAATAAACCTTCGGTAGATAAATTCGGTCCGATGATCAAATCCGGTGGACTCATGATAGCAAATTCCGATATGTGCCCGGATAAACTTGGTAGAGAAGATGTCGAAGAAATCTATGCTCCAATGTCTTCAATTGCAACTGAAATTGGTTCTACAAAAGTTCTGAATATGGTTTCGTTAGGTGTTATTATAGGAAAAACCGGATTGGTTAAATATGAGACTGTAGAAAAAGACCTGCGAGAAATATTGGGAAAGAAGAATCCTGCTCTCCTGGAAGCGAATTTAAAAGCAATTAAGAAGGGAAAGGAAATAGGCGAAAAGAGTTAGAATCGGAGAAAGGGAGAACAGGAGAAAGGGAGAAAATATTTTGGGTGGTCTTGCGACCACCTTTTTTATTTGCACAAAATATAAATGTTATTCAAATTGACCTTTAAAAAATGAAACTTGTCAACAAGTTGTCGTGAAATTACTAATTGCAAATATCTGATTTCTAATAAAATTTCAAAATCCAAAATACAAATTACAAATAAAAAACAATGATCGAAATTACAAATTCAAAACAAATCGAATCATTAGATAGTTTATTATTTCATAATTTGTATTTGGAATTCATTTGTTTTTTGGTATTTGTTGTTTGTGATTTATTTGATATTAGTCCCGATTTATTGTGAAGAAATTTATCTCGCTCGAAGAGTGGTCATTTTCTTTGCTTATCATAGAAAAAATCAGGTTCTTAAAACTTTACTTTTCAAAATATCTTTTTTTGATTGACAATTTAAATAGAAAATTTGCTTCTAATCAAAAAAATAGTGGAGGAGATATGAAAAAAAACAAAGTTTTATTAGTGGGAGTTCTTTTTATTACAATTTTCATGATTGTAAGCTGCGGACCATCAACCAGAACAGTGACTCGAGTTTCTGTTGATGAAGTTCAAGATTTGAGCGGAAGATGGAATGATACGGATTCCAGGTTGGTAGCTGAACAGATGATTCGAGGATTGATCAGTCGTTCCTGGATTAATGATTTTGTAATGGAAAATGATCGAAAACCTGTAGTGGTTGTGGGAGCAGTGCGGAATCTGAGTTCTGAACATATTCAAACAGGCACTTTTGTAAAAGACATTGAAAGAGAATTTATCAACAGCGGAAAGGTGAAATTCGTAGCTACCAGCGAAGAAAGAAAAGAAGTTAGAGATGAGAGATTGGAACAGCAATCTTATGCTTCAGATGAAACAGCAAAAAGATTAGCTGCAGAGACAGGAGCAGATTTCATGCTCAAAGGAAGCATCAAAACTCATATTGATGCAATTGAAGGAAAACAGATCAAATTTTATCAGGTTGATATGGAACTTATCAACGTAGAGACCAACGAAAAAATATGGATGGATTCAAAGAAAATCAAGAAATTTGTCAAACAAAAGAAAGCAAAATGGTAACATAGCACAAGTTGTTATATTACTAAAAGACAACTTGCTAAGTTGTTCTACGAGAAGGAGAAAAATCTTATGAAAAGAATATTTATTTTTCTAACTGCTTTTATTTTTCTTTTGGGAATAATATCCGGATGTGCCAGCATGAAAACTTCCAAAAAGCAATTTTCCGGAATTAATAAAAAACTGGAAATTAGAGATTTTGCCGGAGCAATATCTCAAATTGAAAGTTCCAAAGATAAATTCTATAAAGAAAAAGAAAAAGTTCTCTATTATCTCGATATAGGAATGTTATATCATTATAATAGAGAATACAAAAAAAGTAATGAGTTTCTCGAAAAAGCGGAATTTGCTATCGAGGAACTTTATACAAAAAGCATCAGCAAAGCTGCAGTTTCCCTGCTTTTGAATGATAATGCAATGGATTATTCTGGTGAAGATTATGAAGATATTTACCTGAATGTTTTCAAAGCCCTCAATTATCTGGAACTCGATAAGTTTGATGAAGCATTCGTTGAAATTCGCAGAATAAATAACAAATTATCTGTTCTGGAAGACAAACATGTAAAAATGGCAAATCAATTTAATCTCTCCAAAGACAAAACAAACGAATTCAAAACTGGAAAAAGTAAGTTTCATAATTCTGCTTTGGGAAGATATTTGAGTCTTATCTTATATCGTGCAGAAGGAAAGATGGATGATGCCAGAATAGATATGAATAAGATCCGGGATTCATGGGAATTGCAAAAACATATCTGTGATTTTGAAATTCCAGAAATGGACAACTATCTGAACAGAACTGATAAAGCCAGAATCGACATTCTCAGTTTTATTGGAAAATCACCGGATAAAAAAGCAAAAACGCTTTATATTCATACAGAAACAGATGTGTTAATCATTGCTACGACCAAAGAAGCTCCGGATGGAACCAAGAAATCTGTGGGTGACACAGGTGAATTGGTGGATGCAACAGTAGAAATGGTGGATTTAACAAAGGATTTTGCGAATTCAGTAATTGATATAATTCCCTTCAAACCTAAGAAAAAGAAGAAAGAAGAAGCTAAGATTGAAGAAGATAAGATTGAAGCAACTCTCGATATCATAAATTGGCCAGGTGTTCAAAAGGGTTATCATTTCAAATTTCAGCTTCCTTATATGGATATGAGGAAATCGCAGGTTGCCAAAATTAAAGTTTTTGTTGATGACAAACTAAAGTTGGAATTGGAACCGATCGAAAGCGTGGAAAATGTTGCTTTGGAAACTTATAAAGTGAAAGAACCTCTGATTTATCTGAAAACTATTACACGCTCGGTTGTGAAAGGTCTATTATCGGAAAAAGCAAAAGTTGAGATGGAAAAGCAAACAGGTGGAGGTTATTTGGGTCTCGCATCTCGTTTGGCAACAGATGTTGCAGTGGATGCCACTGAAAATGCCGACCTTAGAATTTCACGCTTTTTTCCTGCTAAAGCTTTGATTGGAGAAATCGAAGTTGAACCTGGAATTCATAACATTAAAGTCGAGTATTATTCCAAAAAGGGTACTTTACTATTTATTGATGATATAGGTGAAAAAGAGATCAGCAAATCCGGTTTGAATTTGATAGAATCCTTTTATTTGGATTGATGTAAAAAAAATTAAAGAGTTCTGCAAAATGAAAAAAGACTGTCTTTCTGAGGAAATCTTCGAAGTAGTCTCTAACGAAGAATCTCATTATAACCGGAGATCCTTCGTATAAAAAATTGAAAGAATCCCTCAGGATGACAAAAACACTCTATTTGGCAGAACCATTTACAAAAAATAGATCGAGGTAAAAATGAAAAAGATTTTATTAGTTGTTTTGATGTTAATAATCCTGTTTACATTACAGGCAAAAAAGAAAAAGGATAAAAAACCGGAATGGTTAGATAATCCTAAAGACGTGTATCCGGAAAGCGTTTATTTAACTGCTATCGGAGATGGTGATTCCAGGAGTGAGGCTGAAAATTATGCTGCTGGAAATCTTTCTAAAATTTTCGAATCCAAGATAAAAGCTGACCAGACTGTTCGTGAAAGATACCAGGAATTGATAACTGATCAGGGCAGCACTTTCGAAGAGAGTTCGGATATCACGAAACAGGTGAACATTCAATCTGAACAGACTCTCATTAATATTCAGTTTGCAGAAAGTTACACTGATAATATGGGAAGAGTTTTTGTGATTGCCTATCTGGATAGGATGAAAACTGCTGATATTTATATTGAGAAGATTAATAAAAATGCAGTTAAAATTGAATTTTTTATTTCTCAGGGGAATGATGCAACAAACCCGATTTCCAAATATGCCAATCTCAATGCAGCTTCTGCAATTAGTTTGAACAATGAAATTATGCTGGATCAACTGGGGATCATTTCTCCAAATTCCAAAGCTTCCTTAGAACTTGGTTATGATTACAATGAGTTGAACAAAGAAGCTGCTGAATCTGCCAAAATGATCAGTTTCAGCGTTGATATTAAGAATGATGTAGAAAATAAAGTTACGATTCTGGTTGAGGAATTGATGACGGATCTGGGTTTTGTTCTTTCTAATGATGCAATCCTGTATGCTGTTGGGAGTGTTGCTTTGGAGGAAACCGACATCAAACGTGAGAACCTGGTTTTTGTTCGCTATGATTTGCAACTCAAAATAAATGACAACTCAGGAACAACTTTTATAACGATTTCAGATAAAGGTCGCGAAGGTCATGTTTCATTTACGGAAGCTACTGCCAGAGCGATTCGAACTGTTGAAAAAAAGATCAAAAAGGAACTGAAAAAGAAATTAGTTTCTTACTTTGATGGATTGGTGATTAAGAAATAGAACACGGATGACACGGATTTTACAGATTAGCACGGATAAAATTGACAGGATAAACAGGAAAAAATTAAATTTCGTGTCTTTTTATCTCTGTGGAGAATTTGTCAGTTTTAGTCAGTGAAAGTTAAATAACAAATTTTTTATTTCTAATGAAATTTCAAAGCCTAGAAAGTTGAAGAACTCAAAAGTGCAAAAAGTTGTTTGATATTTGATATTTGTAATTTGTTATTTGGATTTTATTAGTAATTTGTGTAATTCGTGGATAAAAAGTCAGTGTTAGTCAGTGGCAAAAAGGAGAAAAATGAAGTCGTTCAAAAAAGAACTCTGGTTCAATACAACCTCAAGAAGACAATTGATCAATATCACTACGGAAGTGGAAGAATGTCTATTAGAAAGTGGAATCACAGAAGGATTATGTCTTGTAAACGCCATGCACATCACAGCAAGTGTCTTCATCAATGATGATGAAAGAGGATTACACAACGATTATGAGAAATGGCTGGAGAAATTAGCACCGGAAAAACCTTATTCTCAATACCAGCATAATGGATTTGAAGATAATGCAGATGCGCATCTTAAAAGAACGATTATGGGCAGAGAAGTAGTTGTAGCAGTTACAGATGGCAGATTGGATTTCGGACCTTGGGAACAGATTTTCTATGGTGAGTTTGATGGTAAACGAAGAAAAAGAGTACTCGTTAAAATAATTGGTGAATAAAAAAAAAGAGAGGCAGAAAATGAAAAAAAGGATTTTATTGTTTCTTTTCGTGTTTATGGTTTCGTTTCTTTTTTCCGATACAATTCTGATAACCATAACACCGGAAGGAGTGGAAACCGTAATAGAAAACACGGAGCTGATTTTATCTGACCCATTTGTGGAAGAAATTATTACCGGAACCACAGAACCGGAACAGGAAACTACTGAAGAAACTGAAGAAAGTACTCTTTATGGTTTTGAAGCAGGAATGGAAATGACTCTTACCGGTCCAACAAAAGCGATTTCTCTACCATTGGGTTATACTTTCAAAAAAATCAATTTTGGTCTTACGATTCCTTACATCCTGAAAAGAGAGATGAAGTATTTGCTAAAAACAAAAACTGCATCAGGTTTGGGAGATATTTCAGTAAAAGTGGGAACCAACAGGTGGATGAAGAATATTAATTTTGGTTTGAATATTCAGGCTAAACTTTCTACAGGTGATTCGGAAAATATGGAAGATGGTTATCTGGTTCCTCTTGGAACAGGTTCTACGGATTTTGTTCTGGATTTATCTGCTTTCAAATATATGCAGAAATATTCTCTCTCTGGAAATCTTACTTATAAGCTCAATGGGATTAATGAAAAAACTGCAAAATTACTTTATGATGATATGGATAATAATCCGGCAACTGATGATATTGAAACAATCAAATATGACATTCATAATGGAAATATGCTCATTTTCAAAGGTAATTTCGACTATTACCTAAATAAATGGACTGTTGGTGGTTTGCTTGTTTTCTCATCTACTGCAGAAGGTTCGAAAGATATAACACGCACAAATAACTGGGGAGGACCAACTGTACAAGAGAATGATATTTCCAACCTGCAGGATATGACTTTGCTGGATATTATCCCAATGGTTTCTTATCGGTTGTTTCGAACGGATATAACTTTATTAGCAAAAATTCCTGTTTACACCAAAAGAAATGAAGCTAATGATGAGGATGAAAGAAAATTAGTTGTATCATTCAAAGTCGGCAGGAAATTTTAGGTAAGGAGATGATCATGAAAAGAATATATCTAATATTAATCATTGCATTTTTATTTTTGGTTGGATGTGAAAAAAATCAGGTTCTTCAATATCAAGTTTCTGCAGGAATTCAAATGAGATTTGTGAACACTCAAGCGCAGCGTGAAGAATGGCCGGATGAATTTACAGCCAATGTGTTTATGAGTTATAGTTACTGGACTATGGAAGAAGAAGAAATAACCGTTGAAATCGAAAAAGAACTTTTAATTCAAAGATTTGAAGATTCTCTTTCTGTCTATTATCAAGCAGTAGAGAATTTTGAAATACCGGAAATCACTCAAGAGATCTGGCCAAGGGTTGATGTTACTGCTGATATTAATGGAGTGGAATGGACAGGATTTGCTGATGTTCAACTTTTTCCCGGGCAAACTGTGAGCGTTGAAATCGAATTGTATCCAGGTTTGGGAGCAGATTTTGAAGGCTTCCCAACAGAAGGAACAGCACCGCTTGATGTGTTCTTTGAAGATTATTCAACTGGAGATATTATCAGTTGGCAATGGGATTTTGATAATGATGGTACTATCGATTCTTACGATTCCTCTGGTCAGTGGAGATATTCAGCAGCAGGTTCCTATTCTGTAAGTTTAACTGTAAGTGATGGTACGAATGAAGATACGGAAGTAAAAGTAGATTATATTACTGTTACTGAAGATTCAAATGAAATGATCTTTGTTCAAGGTGGCACTTTTGAAATGGGAGACCATTATTTTGAAGGTGATGAAGATGAACTACCTGTTCATTCAGTATACCTGGATAGCTACTATATTGGTAAATATGAAGTTACTCAAGCAGAATATGAAGCAGTTGTTGGTACAAATCCATCATATTTTATAGGAGATGATCTGCCTGTTGAACAAGTAAGCTGGTATGATGCAGTAACTTTTTGTAATCTGAAGAGTCAACAGGAAGGATTAACGCCTTGTTACAACCTGGATGACTGGAGTTGTAATTTCAGTGCGAATGGTTATCGTCTGCCTACAGAAGCGGAATGGGAATATGCTGCACGTGGTGGAGTGAACTGGACAGATGACTACAGACATAGTGGTTGTCATGAAATTGGTGAATTGCCTTATTATGCTTGGTATTCGGATGACCAGACGCATCCTGTTGGAACTAAGCTTCCCAATCAATTAGAAGTCTTTGATATGAGCGGTAATGTGTGGGAATGGTGTAATGACTGGTATGGATTTGACTACTATTCTTCTAGTCCTCCTAGCAATCCACATGGTCCTGATGACGAATTCGGACGGATTTTGCGGGGTGGGGGCTGGGGCAGCAGTGCCGACGGCTGCCGTGTTGCAGTTCGCAATTCCTCTTATCCTGGTCTCAGCCAGTACCGCTACTTCGGTTTTCGTTTTGCGAGGACTCCCCGATAGTGTTACACTTTTTCCTTTTTAGCTTTCTTATTTAGTCGAACCTGAAAATATCTTTTTCAGGTTCGACTAATTTTACTTGTTCCCAAATTCTATTTGGGGACACAATTGAATTAGAAACTCCGTTTCAAAATCATCATAGATTCCCAATCCTCGATTCATCGAGAGAAATGACAGTAGTGTTTTTTTTCTTGCCATTCCCATAAAAACGGGAATCCATGATGATGGTAAATGAGATTCCCAATCAAGTTGGGAATGACAGTGTTTATTGTTGGGAATGACAGTGTTAAAGAATGGGAACAAGAGGAATAAATTCTTTTTTGAGCAAAGCGATTGTAACTTGAAAATGGAAAAGTATACAACAGATGTTCTTAACTCGCACTTCGTCACAAGTCAAGTCCATCTTTTCAATTATTTTTTGATAAAATACAAAAAGTAAACAACTTGTGGCAATAATAAGAAAAAAGCGAAAATAAATAATAACCAGTTTTGAATATAACCATAAACCAGAATAAACAGAATTATACAATTAATAAAAATACTGGCTTTTCCCAGCAGATTTACTTTTATTCCTTTTTTCTTGAAAATTGGTAGAATTACTAGAAAAATAATGATAAAAAGACTCCAGAATATTCCAAAGAAAATAAGCCAATTTGTCAGGTTGTTTTTTATACAGATTCCTACAAATACAAATGTGAATAATAGCTTATCTGCGATTGGGTCCATGTAAGAACCAAGTTTTGAAATTTGATTTAATTTTCTGGCAATAAAACCATCAAAAAGATCCGTGGCAAATGCAATACCCAAAACGATTAAACTTACATCCCTATAACCATTAATTATCAGCCACATAATAATCGGAGCTGATAATATCCTGATAAAATCTAAAATATTTGGTATTGTGAAAATCCTGTTATTCATATTGCTATTCCATTAACCACTAAGACACAGTTATATATTTCCCATTTTCCCTTTTCCCTTTTCCTAATTCCTAATTCCTAATTCCTAATTTAATTGGTCTTCACTTATTTGGCAAGGATAAAGTAATTCTTTCAAAGGTTTCAGAAAGAATCCATCCACCTAATCCGTTCGGTAGTTTTATCAGGCTCCAATCGTTTTCCTGCTTTTCAATTTCAAATATCATTCCTTCATGAATTGTGAAAACACGAGTGAATTCTTCATTTGGTCCGCTGTAACCGATTACAGTAGAAGAGATGAGAACAGCTTGGTTTTCTTGATGATAAGAATTAAATTTCAAAAAGCTTAAGATTCCAAAAATAATTAACAAAACAACAAAAATCGAGATAATGAAAATGGGAACTGTTTTTTCTCGATTTCGATATTTGAGGATAATAATATTAATCATGAAAATAATTGCAAAAAGAAAAATGAGAGAAATTACACACAGAAAATTGAGAGAGAAGAAGGAGAATATCTTTTCTTTGAATGACGAAAGAAAATCAGTTTCATCATCTGCTTGTTTATCTTTTGTGAAAGTAAGAACATATTTCAGGTTTCTTTTGGCAGCATTATGATGAGAGTCCACTTTCAGAGCTTTTTCATAATATAAAATTGCCTTTCCAATTTGATCGAGCCTGAAATAACAATTTCCAATATTATAATAAAGGTCAGAATTGATGATACCTTCATTTTCGATGCTGAGGAATTGCTGAAGAGATTGAAAGAAATCTTTGTTCTCATAAGATTCAGAAGCTGTTTGGAATACTTCGTCGATCTTATTTGTGGCAAAAATATTAATACTGATCAGCATCAAAAGAAGTATGATTTTTTTCATTAAATCCTCTAAATTTTCCGCTTCGATATTTCACTTACGATTTCCTGTAATTCTCTGAAATCGTTTTGAATATTTTCTTCTGAAAAACCACCCGGCATAAACCTGGCTTGATTGCATTTCTCAAAAAGGTTTTCGATTCTCAGAATTAGTTCTTCCGAGATTTTTCTTGCTTTCATTTCTGAGATGATATTTTCAGAAGAACTTCCACGTGGAATTTTTAGTTTGTCAGATAAAAAACTGCTCAAACCGATTTGGGTGAAAGAATAAAAAACAATATCATTATTTTTAGCTGATTCAGATGACTTTTTCAAGTATTTTTTTAGAATCTTATTTGCCATTTTTTGACGCAAATAATCAATATTTCCTGAAAGCTTTTCCTGTTCTTTAGCATAAATCATAGATGCCGGAATAGTGAGTAAAACAAGTAAAATGATGAACCAATAGGTAAAAGAATTCAGATAAATAATATTTGTTTTTAATTTTGTGTTGCCGATTATAAAAGCAATATCAGAGCCTTCGATCTCAACCATAGACTGAGCTGTACTACTTGGAATAAAAAGCGAAGTTCCTTCTAATACATTTATATCATAGGATTTAGTTCTTTTAATGATATATTGTTTTTTCTCAGGATCAAAAAATGAGAAGTCAATTGATGGAATCGAAAAAGTTCCTTTTTCCTGGGCGATTACTAAATATTTAATTGTTTTTGAACCGGTGATTTTATTTGAGTTGATCTGTGTGGTAATTTCAGGTTCGATAAAACGCAGATGTTTGATTTCCGGAAGTTGGGGAAGGTCGAAATGGTTTAAGTTTCCTGAACCTGTTATTTCCAAAGTAAAAGTGAAAGAATCTCCAACTTTCATCTCTTTGGAACTTATTTTTGAAGAAACCTGGAAATTTCCCACAGCTCCGGAATAATTCAAGGGTTGATTCTCTTTTGGCAATTCTTTCACATTTACTGTGATCGGTTTGCTGTTGATTGAGTAGCTTTTTGTTGAGCCAAAATCAAAAAAGCTTCTGGATTGAGTTCTAATATCCACATTCATTTTTATAGCTGGAATCTGGATTTTACCGGTTTGAGTAGGAAAAAGAGCTACGCTACGAAGATTCATAACATTGAAAATAACTCCGCTGCGATTAACTCGATTAAAATTTACATTATTTGCAATAAAAATATCTTCTTTCCAAAATCCGTTAAAATTCGGTTCTTCTTCAAAAGATAAATTGGCAATATCGTAGCGTGTAAAAAGTTTATATTCAACTGTAATTGGCTCGTCTTTATAAACAGTTCTTTTGGATGTTTCCGCTGTTATAAATAAATTATCCGATAATTGCCCTGATGTTTGTTCATCTCTTTTTTGGAAATTTCTCGATGTTGGAGGTGATGGTTCTGTGGTGCCTTTTACAACTGTGATGGAAATTGGTTTGGTTGCTAATTTCTGTTTCCTATATTTTATTGTTATGGGCGGAATTACAAATTTCCCGGTCTTTTGCGGTTTGAGAGTGTAAATATAACTTTTAGTAATTTCAGATTGCATCTTTCCATTTATAATGGAATACGAGGAAGATGATGAAGTGGAGCTTCCATAATTATGGAAGTTTTTTATATTTGAGATGTTTGGTTTACCTACTTTATCTGCGCTTTCACCGGAAATTTCAATCGTGAGTTTGAGATAATCCTGCAAACCGATTTGAGTTTTATCTACGTAAGATTGGATTTCAATTTCTGATGAGGATAATTTCTGAAAACTTATTATAATAAGAATTATAAATACAATTTTTATGATTTTAGACATATATTTCTCAAACAACTTTCCAAGCCTCAGAAACTTAGTAAGTTCAATCATTCTACCAATATTTACCTTTCTTTGCTTTGTCAACGTTCATTTTCATTTTTTCTTTTTTCATTTCTTCTTTTTCTTTAGCAAGAAGTGCATTCAGCATTTTTTCAGCATCTTCTTTTTTCTGGTCTTTTTTCATTTGCTGTTGTTTTTTTTGCTCCTGATTTTCTTTCTGCTCTTCCTTTTGTTCTTGTTTTTTATCTTGTTGTTCCTGCTTTTCTTTTTGATCCTGTTGCTGATTTTGCTGTTCTTCGTTTTTCTCCTGGTTTTTCTGGTCTTGCTGATTTTCCTGTTGTTGCTGCTGCTGTTGCTGTTGACGTTCCAGCATTCGAGCTGTAAGTTCATAATTAAAGCGAGCATCATTGTTCTCAGGGTTTTCAATCAAGGAATTTCTATAATGATTTATAGCATTTTTGTAATCCTGCTGTTGGAATTTCACATTTCCCAGGTTATGATAAACAGATGATTTATTAGTAAAATCTTTGTCTTTAAGAGCCAGGTTATAGTCATTTTCAGCATCCTCTAATTTTCCGTTTTTGTAATGAGAATTTCCCAGATTAAAATGAAGTCTTCCATCTCTGGGATGGTTAATAGAGTTTTTACTAAATTCCTTTTCAGATTCTGTAAAATTCTCTTTTTCGAATTCTTTGATACCTTTTAAGTTTGTAATAACTTTATCATAATTTAATACTTCAGCAAACAAACTAAAACTGATCAATATAAATAATAAAATGAATAAATTTTTCATAATTCTTAGCCCACGAAACACACGAAAATATTTTTTTCTTTTATACCCAATTCAACTGATTCAACCATCAAATCACTCTCTTAAAATTGGTTTTCTTCTTATAAATTATCAGAGATTCGATAAAAAGCAAAATTAATGCAATTACAACAAAATATTTATACTGCTCTTTATACCGGATGAATTCTCTGCTATCAAATTTCTTCTTTTCAATTGAATTAATGTTTTTTAGGATTTCAAAAATTTCTGCTTGCTGAGGTGTGATTGGAAAGAATCTTCCTTTTCCTTTTTTGGCAATTTGAGAAAGTGTGTTTATATCCAATCGAGTGAAAATAATATCGCCTTTGTCATTTTTTGCATAAACTATATTTCCGGAAGAATCTTCAATTGGAATTGTGCTTCCTTCGGGTGAACCGATTCCCATTGTATAGATGATTGCACCTTTTTTTGATGACTCTTCTGCAACAGAAATGGAGTTGTTTTCCAAATCTTCACCATCACTCACCATGACAATTACTTTGTGTTTCTCTTTTCCTTTGAATAGATCAAGAGCCATATTAAGAGCTCCACCAATATCTGTTCCATAACTGGCAACAGTTTCCGTATCTAATAAATTTAAAAATAATTTCGCAGCTCCGTAATCATCGGTTAAAGGACATTGCACAAAACTTTTTCCTGCGAAAGCAATAATGGCAATTCTGTCTCCTTTCAGCTGATCGATAAAAAGTGAAATCTGGTCTTTTGCTCGTTCGATGCGGCTTGGTTTGATATCCTGTGCATCCATACTTTTGGAAACATCGATGCACACCACGATATCGATTCCCTCTTTTTTGACTATTTGTACTTCTTTATTCCATTTCGGTCTGGCAAGTGCAATGATAAGGAAGAAAATTGCAACTGTAAAAATAACATTTTTTAATGACCAGTGAAAAGCAGAAAATTCCTGGAGAAAAAAATCATAAAATCTGGGCTCAGCAAATTTATTAAAGTTTCTCTTTCTGCGAACTTTTGAGATTCCAATAAAAGTAATAAATACAGGAATCAAGATTAAAAATATTAATAAATATGGATTACCGAATTTCATGAAACCTCAAACATTTTTTTATGCCACAGACTTTCACTGACTAACACTGACAAATTCAACACAAAGACACAAAGACTCAAAGTTTTTTTTCCTGTCAATCCTGTTTATCCTGTCAATTTCATCTGTGTTAATCCGTAAGATCCGTGTCATCCGTGTTCTATTCTTTTTCATCACGGGATTTCTCTTCTTAAAATCACTGTAAATGTGAACTCAATCAAAGCAAATATGAAAGCTGCAAAAAGAAATCTGGGGAACAATTCATCATATTCGAAATAATTAAATTCTTTAATTTCAGATTTTTCCATTTGATCGATGAGTTCGATGATAGCCTGTAATTCTTCTGTATTAGTGGCTCGTCGCGCTCTTTCTGTGCCGGTTATTTCAGCAATTTTATTTAGCGATTCCATATCCATTTCAATCTTAACTTTTTGATATCTGATGCCGAATGCAGTTTGCATTGGATAATCGACCAACCCTATACATCCAACTCCAATCGGATAAACTTTAATTCCAAAAGTAGCAGCCAAATCTGCAGCAGTGAACGGATCGATCTCTCCTGTATTATTTCGTCCGTCAGTTATTAAAATTATAACTTTAGATTTTGCTTCGGAATCTTTTAACCGAGCTACAGAAGTTGCCAGTCCCATGCCAATTGCTGTTCCATTTGCCTGTTCGTTTATTTCCGCTTTTTCCATAATTTGCATCAAGATATTATAATCTAATGTAAGCGGACATTGAGTGAATGCATTTTCCGAAAAGATGATTAATCCGATGCGGTCATTTCTTCTTTTTTCGATGAAATCGATAGCAACTTTTTTGGATGCTTCCAAACGATTGATTGGCTTGAAATCAACTGCTCTCATACTTCCGCTCACGTCGATAGCTAAAATAATATCGATACCTTTTCCAATAATTTCTTTGCGTTTATGAGATAAACGAGGTCTGGCTAATGCGAAAATCAAAAGTATGATAATTATGCATCTTAGAAGCAATGAAAGATATCTTAACCAGCTACTTCGTTTGACAATTTCTTTTATCAGATCGATTCTACTGTGAACAAGATAAACCTGTTTTTTTTGTTTATAAAAAAGATGATAAACAACAATCGGAATTAAAATCAACAATCCCCAAAACCAGTTAGGAGAGACGAATTCAAGCATTTTTTAAAATCCTATTTAACAACGAACAATTACGAACAAAATTACTAATCATTTAGGAACCCTTTTCTGTTCGTCTTGTTTGTTTTGTTTGTTGCTAATACTTTCAAACGACTTCAAATAATTTCCCAGCCAATCAAATGAATTTCCGGATTCCTTCAAAGTTGGGATGAATTTGGCAAATTTTACTTTATCTGCAAAATTCAGGAAATTCATGATTTTTGATTTTTCTTTGAAATTATCGAGTTGCAGTTTTTCTCTGATTTCGCTTGTTGTCATTTCCACTGCATTTATTTGATAATATCTTTCAATGAAAAACCGCGTAATATAAGAAAGATGGAAATAAAAAATCAGGAATTCACCCGTCTTAAGAAGTTCACGTTTTTTTAGATTATTCAGCATTTCCAGGGCAATTATATAAGTTGGTCTTTTGTCGATAAATTCCTGTTCCGTTTGCTGTTCCGGTTTTTTTCGCAATATTTTTCTGAGATAAATGATAATAACAATCAAGATAAAAATTATAATAATCGGTACAAAAAAATCAAAAAACCCGAAATTTACAGAAACCGGTTTTGCAATATCTTTAATTGTTTGAGTTGTATCTGAAATGACGGATTTAACATTCAAAATGAATGCTGAAGTTCTTAGAAAAGAAAGACTATCATTGGATTTAACAGCAAATTCTAATTCGGGGAAAGTAAATTCTCCAGTATCAAAAGTTTGAAAAGTAAAATCAAGATACGTGGTTTTTATATCATCAGACATTGTTTCACTTGAAACTACATTTTTCAAAATAAAAACATTTAGAGTATCAATTTCAGGTGTAAAAATGCTGTCTTCAGGATCTGATGCAATCTCGACTAAAATATGAAAAGGTGTGCCAATAAAAAGATTATTAGGTTTATCAAGTTTGTATTCCAAACTCTGCGAGAATGATAATATTGGAATTAGAATCAATATAATAAAAAAACTTTTTTTCATTTGTAACTCATAGCTCTGCTTTGAGATCTTTTTTTTCACAAACCGGAGGTTTATGTTACATTACCTTTTCATTTTTATTCTTAATTTAAAAAACTTCATCAATTCAGGTGCATAAGGTTTATCAGTCCTCAAAGTTATCAAATCGATTTTCATTTTTCTGAATCTAACAGCCATTTCATTTTCTAATTTAAGAATAGCATTTTTGTACTTTTCTCTAAAATTTTTATTTGAAGAATTTATAGTTAATATCTCATCTGATTCTGGATCTCTAAGAAGAAGCAGACCTGCATCAGGCATTTCAGTTTCGGATTTATCAATTATCCGAAGTGCAATCACATCATGTTTTTTTGCCAGCAGTTTCAAGCTGTCATCATAATCTTTATCCAGGAAATCTGAAATCACAAAAATTATACTTCTCTTCTTTATCAAACGATAAATATATTCAACTGCGATTTTGATATTTGTTTTTTTACTTTTAGGATCAAAATATAAAATATCGCGTAAAATTCTTAAGGCGTGTTTTTTCCCTTTTCTGGGAGGGATGAATTTTTCGACTTCATCTGTGAAAAGAAGACAACCTACTTTATCGTTATTTGAAATTGCGGAAAAAGAAAGCACTGCAGTGATTTCCGTGATGAATTCTGATTTCAGGAAACTTTTTGTTCCAAATAGGGTAGAGGCGCTGCAATCAACAAGGAACATCACATTCAATTCACGCGTTTCCTCGAATTTCTTGATAAAAGGATATCCGTGTCTGGCTGTTACATTCCAGTCAATCTGACGAAAACTGTCTCCTTCCTGATAGGCACGAACTTCGGAGAATTCCAATCCTTGCCCTTTGAAAAGGCTGTGATATTCGCCTGAAAATAGTTCGTTCACAAGGTTACGAGTTGTGATTTCGATTTTGCGAATTCTTTTAATTATCTCTGCTGTTTCCATTTTTTTAACCATGAAATTATTTTCGAGTCGTAAGAAGCTTGCGACAACGACTCGAGATTCTAAAGAATTTGTCTCGACTCGTCGTTTCCGTCTAATCTCTCAAGGCGATTAAAGCCGGATTAGACGGAAGAACATTCATCTTTTGACTCTTCATTTTTTCAATATTCAATATTCAATTTTCAATCTTTTACGGTACTTCAATCTCATCAAAAAGTCTGTTCACAATATCTTCCTGAGTTATTTGCTCAGCTTCAGCTTCATACGTAAGAATGATGCGATGTCGTAAAATATCTTTGCCGATTGCTTTAATATCATCCGGAGTTACGTATCCGCGATGTTCTAAAAAAGCATGAGCTTTTGCTGCTTGTGCAAGATAGATCGATGCTCTTGGAGAAGCACCATAATCGATCAAATCTGAAAGCTCTTTTAAATTCTTGAATTTTACTGGCTCTCTGGTGGCAAAAACAAGATCCAAAATATAATCTTTAATTTTTGTTTCCATATGAATATCTTTTACAGTTTTTCTAATTTCCAAAATATCTTTTGGATTCATAACAGCTTTTATCGAGATATCATCATTAGGAACCATTCTTTCCATTATCTGCAGTTCTTCTTCTCGCGATGGATAATCGATCAGCAGTTTCAGCATGAAACGGTCTACTTGTGCTTCCGGAAGGGGATAAGTTCCTTCTTGTTCAATAGGATTCTGAGTAGCCATTACCAAAAAAGGTTTTGGAAGTGGATAAGTTGTATCACTAATAGTTACTTGCCTTTCCTGCATCGATTCCAAAAGTGCAGATTGAACTTTTGCTGGTGCTCTGTTGATTTCATCTGCCAGGATAAAATTGGCAAAAATCGGTCCTTTTTTGGGTACGAACTCAGTGGTTTTTTGATTATAAATCAAGGTGCCAATCAAATCTGCTGGAAGCAGGTCCGGAGTAAATTGCAGTCTTTTAAAGCTGGCTTTGATGGTTTTGGAAACTGTACTCACAGCAAGAGTTTTTGCCAGACCAGGAACTCCTTCCAATAAAATGTGACCATCTGCTATTAAACCTATCAAAATCCTTTTGATCATATATTTTTGACCGACAATCACTTTACTGATTTCAGCATTGATATTATCAATTATCTCGCTTTTTTCCATGACCTTTTGATTGATTTCTTCAATCGTCATTGTTCCTCCAAAATATATTTAATTACGATTTATTTTTTCTGAATGAAATACAGAACCATCTAAGTATTTGAAAAAAAATTCAACCTGAGATGGTGTTATATTCATAATCACATACGAAGCTTTTCTATTCTTTTCAATTTTTTCTTTAAGATGACCAGGATTTAGAAAATAGAGATTATTTCTCTTTTCAAAACTATACTGATGGGTGTGACCATAAAGAATGAAATCGGTTGAATTGGGAATGTCCTTTAAATCTTCGATGTTATGAATAAGCAGGAAATTCCAACCTGAGATGTTTGCAGATTGAATTGCTGGAAGAGTTTTATCCAAATATTTTGAATGGAAAATACCGGGAATTTTCACAATTTCCTTTTCATCTATAAGATCAAAGTTATTATCCAGGTCTTCGTAGAAATCTCCTAAATGAAAAATATGAGTGAGATTTTCTTCGTTTGAGAGAACTCTCCTCAATAAGATTTGATTCTTATGAGTATCTGATAATACAATTAATTTTTTCATAATTTCTTATCTCGATTTTATAAAGTTTTCAATTTCAGAGATTAATAACGGAAAATAAAATTACATCTTATCAGGAGCAGAAATTCCCATTAAATTCAGAGAAATTGAAATTACATTTTTTATAGCAGTTATTAGATACAATCGGCTTTGGCTCAATTCTATTTTGTTCTCATTAATTATTTTGTATTTTGAATAATATTTATGGAACAAACCTGCAAGTTCTTGAACATATCCTGATAAACGATGCGGCTCAAAGCTATCTGCCACAGAAATCAAAATAGAAGGCAGCTCCAAAAGCTTCTTGATGATTGTGAGTTCTTCCTCTTTATTCAGTTTTTTCAGGTTTTTCACATCAAATGTTTTAAGAATTATTTTTTGTTTTCTGGCTTTTTTGAGGATACTGCAAATTCTTGCATGAGCATACTGGCAATAATAAACAGGATTTTCATTTGATTTCTTCTTGGCAAGTTCCATATCAAAATCCAGGTGAGCTGTAGGTTTCCTATTTATAAAGAAAAAACGAGCAGCATCTTTACCTACTTCATCTATCAAGTCATCCATCGTTATGATCTTACCGGCACGTTTCGACATTTTAATTTTATCGCCGTGGGAATAAAGTGTGATATGCTGCAAATAAACAACCTTGAGTTTTTCAATGTCATAATCGAGAGCCAGCATTGCAGCTCGAAGTTTGGCAACGTGAGCATGATGGTCTGGTCCGAAAACATCGATCATAATGCTGAATCCACGCTGGTATTTTGTGATATGATAGGCAATATCCGGAACAAGATAAGTAGGATGACCGTCAGATTTAATGAGCACACGGTCTTTTTCATCACCAAATTTAGTCGATGAAAACCAGACAGCATCGTCGCTTTCGTAAGTGCAATTTGCTTCGGCAAGATAACTTAGAGCTTCTTCTAAAATTCCTTCCTGCCGTAATTTTTTTTCGGACATCCAATTTTCAAAGTTCACTCCAAATCGTTCTAAACTTTCTAATTGGGATTGATGGATATCTTCAAGAGCAAAATTTTTCATTCTTTCCAGCCTGTCTTTTTCTGCCAGATAGAAGAGGTTTTTACCTTCCGAAGTGTACAATCTTGCAGCCAGATCTTTGATGTATTCTCCATGATATGCTTCAGTGGGAAATTCTTCTATTTCATCTCCAAGAATTTCTCGATATCTTATTTCAATCGATTCTGCTAAAATATCAACCTGGTTGCCGGCATCATTTATATAAAATTCTCTAAATGCCTGAAATCCTACAAAATTCATAATTCTATACAGTGAATCACCATAAGCAGCAGCACGTGCACTTACAATATTTAAAGGACCGGTGGGATTTGCACTCACAAATTCCAATAATATCTTTCTCTTTTTTCCATATTTTGAAGAACCAAACTTATGCTTTTTGGTTATGATTTGAATTAATCCTTTATGATAAACATTATTTGCCAATTTTATATTGATAAAACCAGGTCCGGCAACTTCGACGGATTTATAATCCCGTTTAAGAATTAAATAATCTGCGATTTTTTCTGCCATATCGCGTGGTTTCATTTTGTTTTTTCTGGCATTCAAAAGAGCAATATTAGATGAAAAATCACCATGTTCAACGATATTTGGAACCTCGATTGAAAAATTATCCTCGAATTTGAAATCAAGTTTCGACATGCCTTTTTTTAAATCTTTCAGAATCTTAGCTTTTAACATAATCTGCTTCTACATCCTTTTTGTTATGATGGTTTACATTCCATAACTCTTCTAATTTGTAGTAATTTCTGGTATCTTCATTAAAAATGTGTACAATAATATCAATAAAATCTATTAAAATCCAGGTTGCATTTCCCAGACCTTCGGTAGCGAAAATATGGATCTTTTGATCTTTGGATTTCTGAATTACATTTTCTGCAATTGCTTTTGTATGCAGTTCACCGGTTCCATGACAAATAATCATAGAATCAGTTAAATCAGATTTATCTTTTAAATCAAAATGAAGAATATTTTCAGCTTTTTTTTCTTTTAACCAATCAATTATTTTTATTATTATTTCTTTATGAGATAATTCCATTATTCTCCTATTTTTTAAAATATTTTTTAAAGTCCTTTCCCAAAATTATTTGAAAGTCTTCTATTGTATTATCATCAAGAGCAAAAATTCTTCTGTTAAGACCGGTCATTTTCTGAAAATATGACAGTTTATCTTTATCATATTTTTTTATAACTATGATGGATTTTTCATAGATGAACATATCTCTTTCAACATTTCTCCAGGCAATAACATCGAAATTTTTATCGACTAAGATATCTTTCACTTCTTTGGCAATTCCAGGATATCCACAGCCATTTAATAAAGCCAGCTTAATGGTTGGGATCGAGACCTTTACAATATCGCTTTTTTCTCTTTTGAAATTAAAGAACAAATAAAAAATAAACGCTGCGATAATGAGCAATAAAACCAGATATAATGCTGATTTAGGCTTATTTTTATTGCGTGCCAAATTATTTTTGAGCCCTTTCGTTGTCAAATTGTTCTTTGAGTTGTTTGAAGGCGGTTTCAAAATTTTCCGGAATTACTCGTGTACCTCCGATAGAGGTCATAAAATTTACATCACCTGCCCAACGGGGAACAATATGAACATGTAAATGTTCATCGATTCCTGCACCTGCAGATTTTCCCAGATTTAAACCGATATTAAATCCATCAGGATTGTATTTTCTCTGAAGTACTTTCTCACAAAGTTGAACTGTCTCAAAAAGATCATTCAATTCTTCTTTTGATAATTTATTCAAGGCGGAAACATGATTGTTTGGAACCACCATGAGATGACCGTTATTATAAGGATACAGGTTCATCATTACAAAGCTGTATTTACTTCTGAAAAGTATGAGATGCTCATCATCTTTTTCAGATAGTTTAAGGCATAAAATGCATTTGTCATCTTTGTTTGATAAAATATATTTCAATCTCCAGGGTGAATATAAAATATCACTCATAGTCTCTCCTGTGATTTCTTATTTTTTATATTTTCTTGTTCCAGCAGATATTTCAGTTCTTGCTCCAGCAGATGTTTATCCGGGAGATATAATTGATATTTTGATACAAAAAGCTGGTTTGAGATAGAACCGGTTGCGTACTCTACAAGTATTTTATCTTTATCAGCGGCAAGTATAATTCCAATTGGTTCGTTATCATCAGTTTCATTTTCTTCATTTTTAAAATAATTCAGGTAAAGATTCATCTGCCCGATATCCTGATGGTTTGCTTTTGCAAGTTTCAAATCAATCAGGACGAAGCATTTCAAGATTCTATGATAAAATACAAGATCCACAAAATAATGTGTATTATTCAAAGTTATTCTAAATTGCCTGCCGATGAAAGCAAATCCCTTTCCAAGCTCCAAAAGGAAATGTCCGAGTTCATCAATAAGTCTGTTTTCCAATTCTTTTTCGGAATGACGATAATTTTCCGGAATATTTAAAAACTCAAACACATACGGGTCTTTAATAATATCTTCAACATTTTCAAAGAGTTGACCCTCTTTGGCTAATTTAAGAACTCCTTTTTTGTCTTTACTCAAAGCTATTCTTTGAAAAAGACCGGAATCTATTTGTCGTTTTAATTCTCTCACAGACCAGTTTTCACTATTGCATTGTTTTTCGTAAAATGAGCGAGTCAGCTCATCTGAAATTGATAGAATTTCAACGTAATGAGACCAACTCAATTTGCCAGACAGTGTCTGGTATTTTTGGTATTTCAGATAGAGCAAACGCATATATTGCAGGTTAGATCGGCTAAATCCTTTCCCAAAACGTTCTTTCAAATCATTTGATAATCTCTTTAGCAGCTCGCTGCCATAGTCTGCTTTTTCCTTCCCACCTTGTTCAAATTCTACAATTCGTTTCCCGATATTCCAATAGGTTTGCACAAGAATGTTATTAACTTTTTGAATGGCAGCTTTACGCGATTTTTCAAGAAGCTTGCCTATATTGCCAAGCAATTCGGAATATTTGTTATTATCTGGAATCTTATTCACTCAATCACCTTTATAATTCATTGGTTTTAAAGTATTCCTTTTCCAGGTTGTTTAGCTGCTCTTTGGAATTCACTCCGGAAGCTTCTATCATGTCATCCAGAAGAACAGATGTAACAAGCTTCTTATCATTGTTTAGAATTTCTAATGTATCAGTTAAATAGTATTCGTTTTGTTGATTATTATTAGTTACTTTTTTCAAAGCAGAAAAAAGACTTTTTGCATCAAAGCAGTAAATCCCAGTATTGATTTCTTTAACCAGTTTTTCTTTTTCACTAGCATCTTTAAATTCAATAATTTTAAGAACATTACCGTTTTCATTTCGTATTATTCTTCCATATTTTAAAGCATCCTCCATAATTGCAGTGAGAACCGTACAAGCAGCATTTGTTCCTTTGTGTTTTGTCAGCATTTTTTGCAGAGTTTCTGCTCGAAGCAGAGGTACATCTCCACAGAGAATGAAAATATTTCCATCAAAATCTTTAAAAACGTTTTCAGTTACCATCACTGCATGACCGGTTCCGTATTGTTCTTTTTGTTCTATGAATTTGATTTTTTCTGTTTTTGGAATGATATCAATAATCATTTCTTTTTTATAGCCAACAACGATTGTGATGATGTCACTTTCAATTTTTTGTGCTGTTTCCACAACTCTGTTTATCATGGGTTTACCGGCTAATTCAAAAACGACTTTTGGTTTATCAGATTTCATTCTTACACCTTTTCCAGCAGCAAGAATTATGGTTGCGAGTTTTTTCATTTACACTCCAAAATTATTTGAGATATTTTCTTATTCAAAACCGGATGCACAAGATCAGGACAAATTTCATTTAATGATTTGAGGACAAATCTTCTTTTCTGAATTTCAGGATGGGGAATAGTCAATTCATCAGATTGAAATGTTTCGTTTCCATAAAACAGGATATCGATATCGATGGTTCGTGATGCCCATTTTTGCGATCTTTTTCTTCCCAGTTTATTTTCGATTTCTGTGCAGATTTTCAGGAGTTCATCAGGTTTAAGTTCAGTATCAATTTTAGTAACACAGTTTAGAAAATAAGGTTGATTCACATTTCCATAAGGTTTGGTTTCGATGATTTCTGAATTTTGGAGAATTTTCATTTTCAAGGAAAGTTCAGAAAGAGCTTTTAGCATGTATTCTTGGCGATTTCCCAGGTTTGAACCAAGACCAAAATAGCAGATCATTTCTGAAATCTATCCATCTCCACTTCCACTGAACCGAGTGATCCTCTAATTGGCACAGAAGGTTTTCTGATTTTTACATTCACATGAATAATCTTGGGAAAAGTTTCTAAAACGGTTGCCAGAATTGTATTAGCACAATTTTCCAGAAGTAAAAATTCTTCCTTTTCCAATACATGTTTAATAATTGAGAAAACTTTTGTGTAATCGATCGTATCATCGATGTGTTCCATCGCCTGATCCTGTTTTGGGTCTGTTTCATAACTGAAATTTACCACAAATCTTTGACCTAGTTTTCGTTCTTCAGGATGTACACCGTGATGACCATAAAAAACCATTTCGTTTAAATGCATTTTCATTTTTCAATCCTCCCAATAATTTTAAAACTAATTTTCTTCTCGTATTTCTTATCGATATAATAAATAATAATTCCACTGAAAAGCAAACCGAAAATAGAAAAAATTATTGAAAAATCTTCGTTAAACCGGAAGATATATTTACCAAAAATATAAAAAATGAACATAACAAGAATGGGAAAAATGAAGAGAATAAAGGATGAGAAAATTTTGGAACTTGCTGAAATATGAATTTTGACCAGATCTCCGATTTTCAAGTTCAAATCAGTTTGGATTTGATGTTGGATGTTTTTATTTCCAGCACCACAAATTCCTTTTATTGCGCAATGTTCACAAGCTCCGGTTCTTTGAATTTCAACTGTAACTTTGTTGTTTTCAATTTTTTTTACAATTGCTGTATCTTCCTGAAAATCCATTAAATGCCTTCTTTTAAAGTTAGGATTTTATCAATAATTCCGGTTGTTGAAATTCCTGGTTTATAAGATAAACTGATAATTTTTCCATGGTTTTCTTTCACAATGTCCGAACCGATTATCTCGTTTTCTTTCCAATCTCCACCTTTAACCAGAATGTCGGGTTTGATAAGGTTAATCAAATTGAATGGAGTATCCTCCTCAAAGATAACAATATAATCCACAAATTCCAAAGCAGCCAGAACAGTTGCCCGATTCAGTTCTGTATTTATAGGTCGATTTTTTCCTTTTATGAGTTTTGTGGATTTATCACTGTTTAATCCGATTATCAAGATGTCTCCTAGATTTTTTGCTTCTCTCAGATATTGGATGTGGCCAGCATGCAGAATATCAAAACAACCATTTGTGAAAACGATCTTTTTATCAGGTTTTCTAAGCTCTTCAGTTATTTGCGAAATCTCATTCCAGTTTTTTAATTTCATTTTACCTCACTGGATAATTCCCATCAAAACACGCATAACAGAAATTCTCCGGTTCTTTCACGGTTTTTCTTAGTTGTTCGATTGTTAGATATTTCAAAGAATCAGCTCCCATGAAATCTTTGATTTCTTCGATGGATTTATTATTTGCGATTAGTTCTTTTTGGGTAGGAGTATCGATTCCATAAAAACAAGAATTTTTAACAGGTGGAGAACCTATCCTGAGATGAACTTCCTTTGCTCCTGCATGTTTTATCAATTTTGTTAATTTCCGCAGGGTTGTTCCTCGCACAATAGAATCATCGATCATAACAACGATTTTCCCTTCAAAAAAATTTGGTAAGGGATTGAATTTTTGAAAAACACTTTCATCACGAATTGTCTGTTCAGGTTGAATAAAAGTTCTTCCGACATAATGATTTCTGATCAAACCGAATTCAAAAGGAATGTTTCTTTTTCGTGCATAACCAAGAGCAATAATATTCGATGAATCCGGTACAGGAACCACAACATCAGCATTGATATCATCATCTTCTGCAATTAGATTTCCAATTTTTTGACGAACTTGATAAACATTTTCTTTAAAGATAAAACTGTCCGGTCTGGAAAAATAAATGTGCTCAAAAATGCAGTGTTTTTCTGTGGAAGTCACACGAAAATCATTAGGATTATTTTCAATAGACTCAATTCCATTTTTATTAACAATAATTATTTCAGCAGGTTTAATTTCCTTTTTCCAATCCATGTATAAAATATCGAGAGCACAACTTTCCGAAGCAACAACAACAGAACCTTCTTTGGTCTTGCCATAAGTCATCGGACGGAAAGCATAAGGATCGCGGAACATATAAAGAGCTTCTTTGGTTGCCAGGACTGCTGAAAAAGCACCTTTGATATTTTTCATCATTTTTTTTATCGAGTCTATGATGGAATATCCTTCTTTTTCCACATAAAAAACAATATATTTGAGAATGAGTTCACCCTCATTTTTGCTGGAAAAATAAACTCCTTTCGCTTCCAATTCCTGACGGATTTCTTTGTAATTTATTATATCGCCATTACTTGATAAAGCATATGATGGACCGGACAGAGTTTCAACAATATACGGTTGGGAATTATAAATAGAGGAAGTTCCACGAGTAGGATAACGAACATGACCGATGGCGATTTTTCCTTGCAGGATTTTCAATTTTTCAGGAGTAAAAACATCTTTAACCAAACCCATCTTTTTTCGCAATTTGATGATCTTTCCATCATTAACTGCCATGCCGCAGCTTTCCTGCCCTCTGTGTTGTTCTGCAAAAAGACCGAGAGCTGCTAATTCCGCAGCTTTGTCATTATTAAAAATTCCAATTATTCCGCACATAATTCCTTTTTTTTAATAGCCGCAAAAAGGCTCAAAATACACAAAAAAATAAATTTTGTTTCAAATCCTTAAAAAAATGAATATCGTTCCCAATCCCCAAGCGGCATTCCAACGCTGGAGCATTGGAACGAGTTATTAAATTTTACTTCTTTTTAAAACTGATTTTACTCTCAGTTCCGGAAATTAATCTGTTAATATTTTTCTTATGACGGATAATGATGAACATTACAATTACAAAGAAAAAAATCAAGAATTCCAATTCTGAAAAAGAATTTCTGATGTTAATTATTATTACAACAATTAATAAAACTATTCCAGCTAAGATTGAACCAAGAGAAACATATCTTGTAATCCAAACAATAAGTATAAAAAACAGAAGAGCAATCAAAAAAGGAATGGGAGCCAAAGCGATGAGAACTCCAGCAGATGTTGCTACACCTTTTCCACCTTTGAAATTCAGGAAAACCGTGAAGATATGACCCAGAATTGCAGCTAGCCCGAAACAGATAATTAAAACATTATCAGGATTTTGAATAATCAATTTTCCAATGTGGATAGCGAAAAAACCTTTGGCAATATCGATGAGTAGAGTAACAATTCCGATTTTTACACCGAGAACCCGGATGGCATTTGTTGCTCCTACATTATGACTTCCATACTGGCGAATATCAATTTTCTTGATTAATTTTCCAAATATGAAGCTGGTAGGGATGCATCCTAAAAGATAACTGCAAATCACTGCAATAATTATTCTAATAACCATTCTTATTCCGTCCTCGATAATAACATCTGATAGTTGCACCTTCAAACTTGAAAGCATCCCTAAGTTGGTTATTCAGATAGCGTTTGTACTGAACTGAGACAAGTTTTTGATCGTTGCAAAAGAAAACAAAAGTGGGTGGATGAGTTTTTACCTGCGTGCAAAAGAAGATTTTCACGTGTTTCCCAGTAGAGTGAACAGGCGGGTATTTTGCTATGGTTTTTTCCAGGAATTTATTCAGTTCGGAAGTTTGAATTCTTTTTTTGCTTTCTTCTTCCACTTCCAGTATTTTATCGAAGATCTTTTGTACTCTTTGTCCTGTGAGTGCAGAAACAAAAATGACTGGTGCAAATTGGAGAAAGGTTAGTTCGGATTTTATATTTTGAATGTATTTTCCCGGTGTTGAATTCTCCTTTTCTATTAAATCCCATTTATTAAAAATGATAATTATATCTTTGAAATTTCTGTAAGCATAAGACGCAATTTTCTGATCCTGAGTAGAAATTTCTTCAGTTGCGTCTAAGATGATGAGAATAATATCCGCCCGGTTTACACTTTCGATGGTTCGCATTGAACTGAAATATTCAACTCCGTATTTAACCCGTTTCTTTCTGCGAAGTCCGGCAGTATCTATAAAAGTGAATTTCTTTTCATGATAATTTATATGAAGGTCGATAGAGTCTCGCGTAGTTCCCGGAATATCAGTTACGATCGTTGTTTCCTGTCCTAAGATTTTATTGATTATGGAAGATTTGCCCACATTTTGTTTTCCCACAATTGCGATTTTTATGGAATCGTCTTCTCTAAATTCGTATTGTACAGTATCGATTTTCTTGATTAATTGATCCAGAAAGTTACCGATATTTCTTCCTTGATTTGCTGCAATTGGAAATGGTTCACCGAATCCTAATTTCAGGAAATCAAAAATCTCGAGTTCATCTTTTTCATTATCCACTTTGTTCACAATCAGCATAACTTTTTTCCGATGTTCGGAAAGGATTTTGGCGACTTCCATATCCATGTCGGTTGTTCCCACTTTTACATCTACCATAAACAAAACCAGGTCAGCTTCGTCAATAGCAATTTCCGCTTGAAATTTCACGGCTTTGTTTATCTTATCATCGGTTTTGGGAATGATTCCACCTGTATCTACGACAATGAAAGAATGACCTGTCCATTCTGCTTCTTCGTATTTCCTGTCGCGGGTTATTCCTTCTTCAAAATCAACGATGGCGCTTCTTTTACGGCATATTCTATTAAAAAGAGTTGATTTCCCAACATTGGGACGACCAACAATTGCAACTATATTTTTTCTCATAAACCTGCTTTTCGTAAATATTTATACTACCAAGTCAATCTTTGCTGAAAGCTGATTCTGTCAAACTAAAATGGGGAGAAATACGCTAACAATTTTTTTTCTTGACATAAATATATTTAATTCAATATAAGTTAGATAGAACTAACCAAAAAATAGGAGGAAAATGAAAACAATTTGTTTAGGTTTATTCTTAGTCTTAATTTGTTCTTTATGGGGAGAACAAGTTTCTGTAAACACTGCACAAGTAGTTGCAGAGAACTGGTTTAAATTTATTTCGGGAATTGAAAACCTGATATTAAAAAATTTCGAAATTATGAGTTATTCAGACACTACTACAATTTACATTTTCAATTTTGAAGAGGAAGGATTTGTTATTACATCTGCTTCAAATGATGCGGAACCTATATTAGCTTATAATGACACAGGAGAAATATTATCATCAAGAAGTCCTGGATTTGAATGGTTAATAAATTGCTATAATGAGCAAATTTATGATATAATAGAAAACAACCTGTTTTCTCAAGAAAATAGAATTACCTGGCAGGAATTATATGAAAATACATATAGTTACAATCGTACTACTGTTATATTGCAAATGGATCCTACTTGGTCTCAAGGACAACCATACAAAAATTTTGTACCGTTAATAGGTAATTATCGTTGTCCTGCTGGATGTGGTCCAATTGCTATGGCTCAAGTTATTAATTATCATAAATATATTTCCGACTATTATTTTTCTAATGAATTTGCTGAACCGAATTATGTTTCGAATGGGATAGAAATTATTGAAATTGATGAAGATCATAATGAGTATGATTTTCCAACTTTTGAAACACTGGACCCTTACCTTTCAGACATAAGAGAACTCTTTAATGAAGAATATTCTATACATTATGATGATGGATTTGCTGCCTTAAGTTTTGCATGTGGCGTTGCATTAATGGCAACGTATGCTACTGGAGGTACTGGGACAGTAGTTGGATGGCATGTTGAATGTACTTATGCCCAAAATTTTGGATATAAAGCGGATCATTTAATTAGAAGTTTTTATCAAGGTGATTGGGAATTATTGATGAGAAATGAGATAGATAACGCCAGAATAATTCACTATAACGGTAGTGACACAACACCACCTGTTACTGGTGTTCATGATTTCATATTACATGGGTATTCTATTGATCCTGCTTCAGAACCATGTTTTTATAAAGTAAACTGGGGTTGGGGTGGTAGCGGTGATTGTTATTGTACTTTGGATAATCTTATTCCAGAAGGATATAATTACAATTTTATAGAGCTTCAAAGCGCAATAATTGATATTGAGCCTTCATCTTTTACAATAGTAGGACAGCTGATTGATGCATTACCACCAAAATTATCAGGTGATGTTGGTCCTAAACATCCAATTAGTATCGGATGTTTAAATTTAACATCTGGTGGTATAAAATATGGTGTCTATCGTCGTAGTAGTACAGGATTTTATTATGTTCAATTTGATGAGCAGCCCCCAATTGGCACAGAATATCGAGTTAGATTTACATCAGATAGATACGAACAAAAAACAATATATGGTGAAGTAACAACTGACTCAAATGTACTTTTTATGGAACAAACAGAATTATTCTGGAAATTTAAACCACTTTATAATGGCTGGAACTGGGAATCTTTCACGGTTCTTGATCGAACAGGTAATGACCCTGTACCTGCAATACCTGTATTAGAGGAAATGGAAGATTTCCCTGAAGAAATTACTAATATCGATGTTCTTAATAATGGCCCAATTGGTTATGAACAAGGATATGGTCCATTAACATATGATGATGAAGCATGGACACCCTGGACTGGCTATCAACTACAAAGCACCAGATGTTATAAAATTGAAGTATTGCCTGAGTTACCATATTATTATTATTATAGAGAACTTGATACTGAAGGAACTTTGCTTAATCCTTTAACCACAATTGATCTTCTTGCAGGACAGGATAACTGGATAGGATACTGGATAAAAGCTACCAAGGATATTGACGATGCTTTCGGGCAGCATTGGGATAAGATAAAATCAATAAAAGCTGAGGATTGGGAATGGAAAGACATGACATACCCTGGACGAGGGAGAGATGATCCGACACCATATTATCCTATCAGACCTCTACATTATGGCAAAGGGTATGTAGTTCGCGTTAAAGAAGATATAATAGGTTTCCAGTGGAGTATATTTGGTGAACCGAAATCTCGTTACACACGTCAAACTCCTGAATTCTTTACCTATGAAGAAAAACCAGATTATGAAGCTATAATAGTGGATTCCATATCCGGCGGTGGAAATTTAACTGAAATTGGTGTATTTGAAAACGATATTTGTGTTGGGGCATCTGTGATCGATTCACTTCCTTTACAAATACTTGCATATACAGATGCAGTGAATAGAGGAGATAATTTGACTTTTCAAGTATCTTATGGTGGTGGTAGAGACTGTCAATCTGTAAAAAGTTATTATGTCCTCAACCTGGAAACCGGTAAATTTGAACTTAAACCATTGATAATTGGAGATCAGGAACACAATATAATTCAATTGTATTTAGAGGAAGATGAAGAGGATATCCCAAGTTTAAACAAGGTTACATTATATCCAAACTATCCTAATCCCTTCAATCCTTTTACAATAATTTCATTTTCAATACCGGAAGATACTAAGGTCAATTTAAAAGTTTACAATATCAAGGGTCAAGTAGTTAAAACTTTATTGAAAGAGCAAATTGAATCAGGAGAACATAGAATTACCTGGGATGGAAAAGATGATAACAAAAAACCGGTTGCTTCAGGAATTTACTTCTATAAAATATCTGCAGGCAAGGAGACAAAAGTAAAAAAAATGTTGCTTCTGAAATAGCCTTCCGTTTATGAACTCGACTCGGGTTTATAAAACTCGAGTCGGGTTAAATATGGATAATTTACGAAGAAAAACTTCGTAACCAGTAGAAGGTTTGTCATTCCCAACTCGATTGGGAATCCATGAACTTAATGATTCCCGATTTCTCGGGAATGACAATTGCAGAAAACTTCTCAAGTTTAACAGAGAAGGAATTTTCATGAAAATAAAATTTATCTTATTATTCGTGTTTATCAGTGTCTATCAGTGGTTATATTCCACCACCTGGATAATCGATCAATCCGGTGGTGGTAATTTCACCACCATCCAGGAAGGAATAAATGCTTCCTCTAATAGCGATACCGTACTGGTCTATACAGGCACTTATTATGAGAATATAGATTTCATAGGAAAAAACATCACTGTTGCCAGTTTGTTCCTGACGACAAATGATGAGAGTTATATTTCTCAAACGATCATTGATGGTAACGCAAACGGCAGCGTAGTTTCGATCATTTCAGGTGAGATTGAAACAACCCTTTTATGTGGATTTACTATTCAAAATGGAACGGGAACATTATACGTTCAAGACTTTTATGGTGGAGGTGTCTATTGTTTAAATTCATCGCCAATTATCAGGAAATGTCTGATTAAAGGAAATTCTGCCAATGGTGGTGGTGGAATCTATATTAAATATTCCCATCCTACTCTAAAAGGAGTTACATTTACAGATAATCATGCTTATTCTGCCGGAGGAGGAATTTATATCACTCATGATTCCACTATTATTTTTGATACAGAGGAATTGTGCAATATTTATTTAAATTATAGTAGATCAGGTTGTGAATTTCGTAAAACCTGGGTATTAATGGAACCTGTAACAGTTATCGTTGATACCTTTACTGTACTTGAACCGGATTATTATTTTATAAGTTCCACCAATCAATATTCAGTTCAGCAAAATGATGTTACCCTTATTGTTCAAAATGCTAAGCTCGAACCCATTAATGCCGACCTGTATGTTTCTCCCCAGGGTTCAAATAACAATAGCGGCTTAAATGCAAATGATGCTTTACAAACAATAAATTATGCTTATTCATCGATCGTATCAGACAGTTTAAATCCCCATACGATTCACCTGGCAGATGGGATCTATTCCAAAAGTCTGAATGATCAAAAATTCCCTTTAAATCTGCGGGGATATGTATCCCTCATCGGTGAATCGATGGAAAATACTATCTTTGATGCTGAAGGATTAACTTCTTTTATCTACTGTTGCAATAATGATTTTAATATTACGATTAAGAATATCAATTTCATCAATAGTTACGTAATAGATCATAATATTGGTGTTTCAATTAACGTTGGCAATCCAGAAGGTTTTGAAAATAGATATATAAACTTTGAAAACTTGATTTTTGAGAATAATATCCATGAGTCATATGTCTTTAGTATAATTGATTTAAATGTTAATATAAAAAATGTATATTTTTTAAATAACCAGGGCGGTTGGCAGATCAGGTTTTGGTTTACTAACGACTATGAAACTGCAACAGTTGAAAATATGGTGATCCAAAATTCTACTCAATATACCCATCCCGATATATTTTCTGCAACTCCGGTATTCTTATTTGGCGCAACAGATGATGATCCATACCAGGTTACGATGAAGAATGTATTAATAGCCGATAACGTGGATAATACAACAGACTGGACGATGTCCTGCTCAGCAATCTCAGTAAGTTTTAGTATCAATCTTGATTTAATCAATTGTACAATAGGAAATAATTATACACCGGGATCAGGAGGGCAAGAGCAGGGCGCTGCTTTGTTGGCTGGCGGGGTAGGCTCTACTTTCAATATAATAAATTCGATATTTTACGGCAATGTCACGGATCAAATCTATCTTGTTAACGATGGACCAGAAGAACCACTCACTATGAATATTTACAATTCTCTTATTGAAGGAGGAGAATCCAATATTTTAAATCCTTCAAATTGGAACACGCTTAATTGGCTGGAAGGAAATTTAGATACAGATCCTTTATGGACTGGAACAGGAGAGTATCCCTACATGCTTTCAGATGATTCCCCCTGTATAGATGCCGGTACTCTGGAGCTACCACCTGGCATCGAACTACCAGAATATGATCTTGCCGGTAATCCTCGTATCTTCGGTGAAACTGTGGATATGGGAGCTTATGAGTGGCAGGGTGCTCCGGTTATAAATGAAGAATTAAAGATAAGGGATTATGAATTGAAGAATTATCCCAATCCATTTAATCCCAGTACAAGAATATATTTTTATCTGCATGAAGATACAAGTGACATAGAATTGATTGTCTATAATGCAAAAGGTCAGAAAGTAAGGACATTGCTCGATGATAAATTTATGGAAAAAGGAAACCATTCAGTTTATTGGAATGGAAAGAATGACAGTGACCAACAAGTCTCTTCCGGTGTATATTTCTATCAATTGAAAACAGATGTAATAATGTTAAAGAGCAAAGCTCTATTACTTAAATAATAAAAGATTAGTTAAACATTAAGTAATTATCAGCAATCATTTTAAACTTCCCAAATATCTGAAATTGTGCAATTTGAAATATCCTTTTCTGCTTGACATCAAACTTATGAATTAGTTTTTCAACTCAATATTATAGATTTGATATAGATTTTTTTTATTTTATTATTAAAGTTGTTTAAAAAAGCTGGAGGGACAATGATAGAAAAAGTTTTAGCAGAGAAAGTGATTGATAAAGCACTTTCCAATGGAGCTGATTTCGCTGAGATTTTCATTGAAAACACATTCAATTCAATTATTATTTTTAATGATAACAAAACCAAACAGAATATCGTTGGAAATGATTTTGGTGCGGGAGTAAGAGTTTTTTACGGAGAGACTGCAATTTATGCTTATACAAATGATTTGAGCGAAAAATCACTTTTGGCAGCAGCAGATGCTGTGAGCAAAGCTGCCAAAGGAAAGTCTAAAAATGAAGCAATCAATCTGACTAAATTGCAGTTTGAGAATATGAATCCTATAGAAATTCCTAATAATACAGTTCCCAAAAAAGATAAAATAGATTTCATCCGCAAAATCAATGAAGCTTCCAGACATTACAACTCTCAGATTTCTCAAGTGGATATCAGGTTTACTGAAAAAATGCAGAATGTATTAATTATTAATAGTGAAGGATTATGGGCTGAGGATGCGAGAAATTACTCACGTGTTTATGTCAGTTCCATTGCCTCTTCCGGTATGGAGAAACAAACGGGTACTGAAGGTCCTGGTGGAGCTGCGGGGTACGAGTTTTTTAAGAAACTCGATCCAAAGGCATTAGGTGTGAAAACTGCCAAGATTGCTGTTACAATGCTTAATGCAGATTATGCTCCAGGCGGGAAATTTCCGGTTGTGATTGATAACGGATTTGGTGGCGTGATTTTTCATGAAGCTTGTGGACATGCTTTGGAAACTACGTCAGTAGCAAAAGGTGCTTCGGTTTTTGCTGATAAATTGGGAAAACAAGTTGCAGGTTCAGTTGTTACAGCAATCGATGATGGTACTATTCCCAATAAATGGGGTTCGGAAAACATCGATGATGAGGGACTTCCTACCCAGAAAACTGTCTTAATTCATAAAGGAATTTTGAAATCGTTTATGGTAGATAAGATGGGAGCAATTAAAACCGGATATAAACCTACAGGAAGCGGAAGAAGGCAATCCTATAAATTTGCTCCTGCGTCGAGAATGAGAAATACATATCTCGCTGCTGGTAAACATTCATTAAATAATTTGATTGCTACTATTGATTTCGGAGTATATGCTAAAAAAATGGGTGGCGGTTCAGTGATGCCAGGAACCGGAAATTTCAATTTTGCGGTTGGAGAAGGGTATCTCATCAAAAATGGAAAAATAGCAGAACCAGTAAGAGGTGCTACTTTGATTGGAAACGGACCCGATGCTCTGAAAAAAATAAGTATGGTCGCTAATAATCTTTCTCTGGCAGAAGGAATGTGCGGTTCTGTGAGCGGCAGCATTCCCACCACCGTTGGTCAACCTGCAATTAAAATTGATGAAATCATAGTTGGTGGAAGAAAGGAGGTTCAATAATGTACGATAAAGAATTCAACACCATATTTGAGTATGCAAAAGATAAAACTGATGATATTGAAATTATGCTTGTTGCTGACAATTCCTTTTCTGTTCGTATAAATGAACAGGAAATCGAATCCTTCAAATATGCAGATTCCAAAGGGATTAGTGTGAGAGTCATCAAAGATGGAAAGGTTGGATATGCTTATACTGAAAAGTTCGATTCCGAAACCTTCCGCATGATTGTGGATGAAGCTATTGAAAACAGCAAATTTTCTGAAAATGATGAAGTTGTGAGCCTGGAAAATTATCCTGATATCGATGTGAAATTAAATGTTTTTTCAGAAGAATTAGATAAAGTAGATGTGGAAGAAAAAATTAAATTTGCCAAAGAGATGGAAAAGTTTGCAAAAGGGCTTGATAAAAGAGTTTTCAATGTGCCTTATTCTCTTTATGGTGATGGCAAAAGTTTTCTTAGAATTGCTAATAGTAAAGGTTTGAACAAGGAAGATACTCAAAATTCTGCGTATGGATTTTGTGTGGTTTTAACTCAGGAAGAAGATGATAAACGCTCGGGATTGGATTTTATTATTGGTAGAGATTTCTCCAAATTTGATGCCAAAAAAATAGCAGAAAAAAGCGTGGAAAAAGCAGTTTCTCTTTTGGGTGGGAAACAAATCGAATCCGGTAAATATCCGGTAGTTTTCAATTGTGATATGATGGCAACAATGCTTTCCACGTTTTCCAGCATTTTCAGTGCAAAATCTGTTCAGGAAGGAAAATCGCTCCTGAAAGGAAAACTGGAAGAACAAATTGCTAATGAAAAAGTTTCAATAGTAGATGACGCTCTTTATCCGGAAGGATTCTCCACTCGCGCTTTTGACAGTGAAGGTTATCCATCACAGAAAACAGTATTGCTCGAAAAAGGTAAATTGAAATCATTTTTGCATAATACTCAAACAGCCAGAAAAGATGGTGTGAAATCAACAGGAAATGGTTCGAGGAGTTATAAGGGAAGCCTGATGATTTCTCCTTCAAATTTCTATCTTGAGCAGGGAAATATTAAAGAAGAAGAGTTATTTAAAAAACATTCCCAAGTTATCGAGATCGTAGCTTTGCAGGGAATGCATTCTGGCGCAAATCCCATTTCCGGAGATTTCTCTCTTTCTGCTGAAGGTTTTCTTTATCAAAATGGGAAAAGGCTGCATTCGTTAAAACAATTCACGGTTTCCGGCAATGTTCTGCAACTTCTGAAAGATGTAGAAATGATTGCAGATAATTTTAAGTTCGATATGGACTCGATCGGTGCTGCTTCTGTTTTGATAAAAGAGTTGTCTATAAGTGGTTGAGAGGTTCAAGGGTTCAAGGTTCAAGGGTTCAGGGTTCAGAGGTTCAACTGATTACGAAGCTTCTGCTTCGTGATCCTCTAAGGTTCAGGGATTAAAAGTTTGTTGTCATTCCCAATTTTACTTCAAACCTTCCGAATCCTCTTTCAACAGGAAAATTGCGAGAAGGCTTCGGAATGTGATTTTGTCTTTCCGAAGCTCCACTCAAAGGAAATCATTCAAATAAGATTCGGAAAGTTTCATCTAAAGGTTCAGAGGTTCAGGGGTTCAAAGGTTCAACAGATTACGAAGCTTTCGTCAGTTGCCGAACATGTCCGCTTCGTTTTCCGCTAAGATTGCTGTCATTCCCAACTGGATTGGGAATCTCGTTTGCCACCATTATCGATTCCCGTCCCCGATTACACGAGGACAAGCTTTCACGGGAATGACAAGAAATAAAAAACATTTGAAGAGGCTGGCTCAAAAATAAAAAAGAAAAAAAAAGATAATAAGTATCTGAAACGATATTTCAAGTTATATTGTTAATACTCTTATCATTTGTACAAAATTCGATTTTTCTGAATGCTCTTGAATAAGAATAAAATCATTTTCTTCATAGAATTTTATTAATTTATCATTATTTTCACAATCGATCAGAACAATACGTCCACCAACAATCTTCTGAGCACGAGATATAAATGAGATAGCCATATTTAATAAATCTTTCCCAGGTAATTCAGAAGATTTTATTGTATCATTACGACCAAGTTGACCAATTAGAAAAGATTCAAATTTTATTGCTTTTTTATTAAATCCATCCATTTTTTTTCTAAGAGTTGATGTAACCTTTTTATTATGGACTTTAAAACTTTTTAAACTTAAGGTAAAATATGCTAAAATTGAAAGGTTTCTTTTTTGAAGTTTTTCAAAATCCATAACTATGAATGTCCGACTTTTATTTCTACCTTCGAAGTCTATTGATTTATTTTTTAGAAAGTGTTCTACATCTTTGCTTTTACAACAAGAAAAAGAGTCAAACAAATTCTCAGTTTGACTCTTATCAATGTTATCTATCAAATCATTTAAGGGCAGAATGCTTTTTTTAATGCTTTAACTCCCTTTTTAACTTCCTTTTCAACATCATATTTAGGAATAAATTTTTTTGAAGGAGAAGTTAAAGCAACATAAAATTTATTTACTGCCTTTTTGTCTTTTATTTCAATCTTACGATCAAATGAACTGGTTGCCATTTTTCTCTCCTATGTTTTTAAGAATTGCCTTATGTCAAAACCAGCCAAGAACATCAATAAAAATTTCTTCTGGTGTCACATAGGCAAGTATTTTATACCCGAATGCATAATCCCTTTTTTAATATAAAATTGTCAAACACTTTTTTTTGTTGTGATAAATATTACTGTCATTCCCAACTTACCTGCCGAGCCGAAGTTGTACGAAGGCTGGATTGGGAATCTAAAAGAAGTTAGTAAACAAATATTATTCAGCATTCTCAGATTCCCGCTTTCGCGAATTTGTGGTAACATTTGTTGAGAAATTTTCCACTCATTAAATAACACAATTATTTATTTATGGTAAGATTGTTTTTATTTTTTAATTTAACTGCGTCATAAACTACTGAAATTAAATAATACAAAAGCGAGATTGTTTGAAAACTTTTTTCCTTCTTACAATAATTAAGGTCTGAACCATGAATAACTTCATGACGATTAAGGATAATGGGATATTGGTTCTTATAATCAGTTGATACATTTAAACCACTTATATTTCTTAATGGTTCAACTAAAGCTGACATAATGACGTTACTTACATATTCCTCAATCGCTATTGCTGTAAGAAGTTTCTTATTCTTCTTTCTATATAAATGCACTCTAAGCAACTCATTACAAATCCCATCCGCTTGTATTAAAAAAACTGGTACAGATAATTCATACACACCTTTTTTATGTGCACAAAAGGCTGACTGAATGATTTTTTTCCTGTTAGGATATTTTTGAATTATTTCCTTTTCAATTTGGTCAAGTTTAGATTCAATAACATCACACATGTAATTATCTAATTTATCATATTTTTTATTTGTTATAAATTCAGCAAGGAGAGTTATCTCCGGCAACTCCATTTCTTTTGAAATATACCATCCACGATATGCTAGATCCTGTATGATGTTTTTTAATGCTTCAGGAAAATCTCTATAAATTTCATCTATATAATTTTGAAATTGTATTATAGAATCTCGATTTTTTTCTACAAATTCAATTATTTTTTTTGAAATTGATTCAGAAAATTTTTTGCCTAACTGTGTTAATCCCCCAAAAAATAATTTATTACTTTCACTAATAGGGTTACTATTCATTATACTTCTCCTTCACATATTCTTTCTTACTAAAACAAAACAAAGGATCTACAATTTTTACTTCTTCATAAGTTAGTTCGTATAATTTATAAACCATTTAATTTCACAAGAAATAAAAAACTACTAAAAACTACCAAACCCCACCTGGTCCACCATAAGCACCCATATCGTTTATGGAACCATCCGGGTCGTTATATTGTGTGGTTGGATTGCCGGCATCTATGCACGGAGAACCTGGTAACAAATGAAAATCATCATTTCCCGGATCAACGAATAAAGGATCTGAATCTATATTGTAATACCCTTGCCAGCCATCTTCAATATCTGTATATGTTATAGAAATATTATTTATATAAAATTGGAAGATTTCTTGAGGTGAATCATTCCACATAATACAGTTAATAATAGTTAGCGTATAATTTGAATGACAGTAAAAACCACCTCCGGAATTACTTGCAGTATTTTCGTATAATGTAACATTTGTTAAAATCATTTCTGTATCACTGAAGTAAATTCCACCACCATTTTCATAAGCTGTATTTCCACTTATAATTACATTTGTTAACTCAGAGTCTGAATAGACACCGGAACAATAAATCCCGCCACCTTTTTCAGCACTATTTTGGCTTATTATACAATTATTCAAAATTATCTCTCCGCATATAATCCCACCACCTAAGTCACCAGCTATATTTTCACTAATAGTGCTGTTTGTTAAAACTAGAAATGAACCACCAGAAGAAATACCACCACCACTTTCTGCTTCATTTCCATTTATGGTAAAATTATTTAAATTTGGACTAGATTCATAAACACGAATACCTCCACCACTTTGAGCTGTATTATCACAAATGGTAACATTATACAAAGTTGGACTAGAGAAAAAAAAGTAAATCCCCCCTCCACTTGAAGCAGCCACGTTATTTGAAATAGTAACATTAAATATAGTTGGGTTCGAATGAGAAAAGAAAATTCCACCAGCATAACTAATTGAATTGTTCTCTATGATAGTAATATTTTCTAAATTTGGGTCTGAATAACTAAAATACATACCACCCCCTCCATGAGTACCGGCTATCTCACCAGCAGAATTTCCACTAATAATGAGATGAGATAAACTTGGATTAGAATTATCACAGTAAATTCCTCCACCATTAGATGCATAACCGTTTGTGATGGTAAAACCAATTAATTTTGAATCCTCATCCTCGCTACTTTCAAAAGTAACAACACTATAATTAGCATTACCATCGATGATTGTATTGGAAATGTAATAATCATCTTGTATTAAAAGATATAAGCTGCCAAGAGTAATCTGTTTACCATAGTAATTTATATTTTCATAATAAGTACCAACATTTACAATAACAGAATCACCGTCATTCGAGCCATAAATTGCATCCTGGATGCTTGTGTAATTTCCATTTCCATTTAAATCGACAATAATGTAATCCGGAAAAGAGAGAAGATTTATTTCTTCACACCAAACTGATTGATAAATTCCTAATTCAGCAGAAACTCTGTAAAAGTAGGTTGTGAGAGGTTCAATATCAAAATTCAAATAATCAGTAATATTTTCATCAGTAATATGGATGGTTTGATATTCTTCCCCTTCTTTTTTTCTCTGGATAATAAAGCCGGTTTCAAAACTGCAATTATCAATCCATTGGATTTGAATACCATCGATAGACACAATTCCGGATAAATCTGAGGGAGCAACATTTTGGCTTATATTCATAAAACATTCGTTACTATAGCCGGAATTATGAATATCTTTATAAGCACGAACTCTGAATGTATAGTCAGAATCTAAATTCAGATTTGATGCAGTATAATTAATTTGGGTAGCTGTTCCAATTTCTACAAAACTTCCTTCATTCTCTTTTTGTTCAATTCTAAATCCGTCCTCTTCAATGGAATTATCCGTCCATTCTAAATAAATTTGAGATACATCGAGAGGATTTCCATTTAGATTAGTTGGGATTGGAATAGAATTATCAATTTCTCCGGTTTCGATGTAATCTGAAGTATTTTCACCACTAAAGGCATAAACACGATATTTGAGTGTTTCGTTTATTTCAGCATTCTCATCTATCCATTCAAAAGAAGAATTAGTAACAATGCCATATTCAATTTGCCAATCATCGTTTCCAATTTTTTTATCAATTTTAAATCCATCTTCATCATAGCTGCTGTATGTCCAATTAAATTGAATTGAGGATAAATTTATAGTCTGATAAGTTAAATTTGAAGGTGCCGGAAAATAGATGTTACAGTTAGTTTCGATCGTGTCAGAAGAGTTATCCTGAAAGAAAGCATAAAGCCGATAATAGACTGTTTCCCAACCTCTATTTCTCATATTTAAGTCATCAGTAAAAGATGTGGTATTATCTGGAAGTGTAGCAATTAATGACCAATTACCATTATCAATTTTTCTTTCGATTTCAAAGCCTTCTTCGAAATCACAATTATCCAGCCAGGAAAGATCAAAAGTATGAACGTTTTGCTGAATTGCTACAAAATTACTTGGTGCTGGAATAATATTATTAACCTCGCCTTCTACAAAAAGAGAATAATTATTACCGGCAAAAGCATAAACACGATAATAATTTATTTCATTAAAGACAGGCTGAGTGTCTATCCATTCTTCAGTATTGGCAGAAACATTGCCATAATTAGTTATCCAATTACCTGTTCCAATTTTCCGGTCAATCTTAAAACCTTCTTCTCCATCACTATTATCATTCCAGATTAAACTTATTTCACAGGTTGTTAATTGCTCTATTTGTAAATTTGTCGGTGCCGGAAAAACAATGTTACTATTTGATTCGATTTTAGCAGAATTATAATTTTCGTGAAAAGCATACACCCTGTAATAGACAACTTCAAAACTTCTTCTAACATCTTCATCGATCCACTGTGTAATGTTAGAGCCAACACTGCTAATTTCATTGATCCATTCTTCATTATCTATCTTTCTATCAATTTTGAAACCTTGCTCAAATGCACTATTATCAATCCAGGTTAGCTGAAAACAAGTTACATCCAATTGTTCTAAAAACAAATCTTCCGGTTGGGACATTGTATTTATGTTGTCTTGAACAAAAGCAGAATAATTTGTGTCTATATAGGCACAGACTTTGTAAAAATTTATAATTCCGGGAATAACATCTTCATCAATCCATTCTTCTGTATTTTCAGGAACAGTTGTAGATGTCCAAACACTGTCATCTTCAGATTTGAATATTTTGAATCCATCTTCATCTGCAGAGTTATCTTCCCAAGTAAGTTTTATAGATGTAGCTTCAAGTCCTTCGATTTGAAAATTTGTTGGAGCTGGTAGAAAAGGGATAATGTAATTTTGAGAATAATCTGAAAAAGAAGTTCCACTCACAGCATAAACACGGTAAAAGCAAGAATCAAACAGGGTTGGATTATAATCGATATAAGTAGTTGAGTCGGAATCGAGAATTTTGTAGTTTTGCTGCCAATCATTTATTCCAATCTTTTTATCGATTCTAAAATTTAATTCACCAATGCTGTTATCAGACCAGGTTATTCTGATACTATCCTGGTAAATTTGTTCAAGAAGTAAATCTGATGGAACTGTAAATTCTGAAAACCAGCCAACTTCTGTAGAATATTCAGAATAATCATCACCGTCAAATGCTCTAATTTTATAAGAATAAACCGTATCAGAATTCGTTGTGATGTTGTCTGTAAATGCTGTAATGTTTGCTTCCACTTCTCCATAATTTTCAAACCAGGCATACTCACCTTTCTTTCTATCGATAAAGAATTTTGTTTCATCAGATGAGTTATCCTGCCAGGAAATTGTTACAATATTTTCTTCTACTAAAGTAAGTTGTAAGTTAGCTGGTGGTAATAATTGTTCTTCAGGTGATGTGGTTTTTTTCGTGCAGGTTGTGATGGAAAATAATACTATTAATAAAAGAATAAAATAATTTTTCATTCTAAACCTCCTAACAAATGAAATTCATTTTTTAAAAACAAAAATTAAGAAAGTATGTCAAGAAGTTTCAAGGCTCCGGAAAGTTGATAGTGGTAAAAAAACGATGATTTGCTGGTTCTCTGAACATTTTGTAACGCCGTGAACGGCGTAGGATTATTTTTTGCTTCAGTCCCAGCCATAACTGACAGGGTTGTTAATCTTTATGTATATGTTCTGTTGTGTATTTGAGTTTTAGTCTTTTTATTATTCTTTCCAAAGTTTTGGGAGGAAGACACCAGGAACCTATAAAGATAAGTAGGAAGATTAAAAAAACTGAGATGTTATATAAAAACCTTCTAAATATTTTTTTAATTAAATACCTTTTTTTCATGATTTCCGGTTTATTAGATTCCCGCTTTTGCGGGAATGACAAGCCTTGCGGGAACGACAGACTTTGCGGGAATGACAGACCAATAAACGTTACTGTCATTCCCAACTCGATTGGGAATCTACAAAAGTGAGAAAAAAAATATTATTCAGTGTTCTTAGATTCCCGCTTTCGCGGGAATGACAGGCTTTGCGTGAATGACAATCATCTGAACTCGAGTTTATTCTTCTATTGAAGCTTGGGCAGCGGCAAGACGAGCAATTGGGACTCGATAGGGTGAACAGCTTACATAATCCATGCCAACTTTATGACAGAATTTCACGGAGTTCGGCTCTCCGCCATGTTCTCCGCAAATTCCCACTTTCAGGTTCGGGCGCGTGCTTCTTCCTTTTTTTGTAGCCATTTCCACTAACTGTCCCACACCTTCCTGGTCTAATACCTGGAAAGGATCGTGTTTCAGGATGCCTTTTTCAATGAATATGGGCAGGAATGTTCCAGCGTCATCACGACTGTAACCATAAGTCATCTGGGTCAGGTCATTTGTACCGAATGAGAAGAATTCAGCATATTTTGCTACTTTATCGGCAGTTAAGGCAGCACGAGGAATTTCGATCATTGTTCCCACCAGAAAGTCTATTGAATCATTTCTTTCTTCGAATATTTTTTGTGCTGTATCACGCACGATTTCTTCCTGAAGTTTGAATTCCTGGAAAGTTCCAATTAAGGGAATCATAATCTCGGGAATTGCATTTATTCCTTTTTTCTTCAGATTCAACGCAGCTTCGATTATAGCCCTGGTTTGCATTTCAGAGATTTCAGGATAGGTAATTCCCAAACGGCAGCCGCGATGCCCGAGCATAGGATTTATCTCAGAAAGCGATTCTACTTTAGCTTTGATCTCTTCCACAGAAATTCCCATCTCATCAGCCATTTCTTTCTGGTTTTCATATTCTTTGGGTACGAATTCATGAAGAGGAGGGTCTAAAAGACGAATTGTAACCGGTAAGTCATGCATTGCATCAAAGATTCCTTCAAAGTCTTCTCTTTGCATAGGAAGAAGCTTGGCCAAAGCTTTTTGTCTGCCGGCAAGGTCATCTGCCAGGATCATCTCACGAACAGCTTTGATCCTTTCACCTTCAAAGAACATATGCTCAGTTCTGGTGAGTCCGATTCCGCGAGCACCAAAATTTCTGGCAACTTTAGAATCGTGCGGTGTATCTGCATTTGTGCGAACATACATCCTGGAATATTTATCGCAAAGAGACATCAATTCACCAAAATCTCCGCTTAATTCAGGGTCTTTGGTTTCAACATTGCCCTTATAAACTTCGCCAGTTGTTCCATTCAAAGAAATCCAGTCACCTTCTTTAAATGTATCATCACCAATTATTAATGTTCTTTTCTTATAATCGATCCGGATAGAACCAGCACCGGAAACACAGCATTTTCCCATACCGCGTGCTACAACAGCAGCGTGAGAAGTCATGCCACCGCGAGCAGTGAGAATGCCTTTGGAAACGTTCATTCCACGTAGATCTTCAGGGGAAGTTTCGATCCTGACAAGAATCACATCTTTGTTTTCATTTGCCCATTCTTCAGCTTCATCTGCAAAGAAAACGATTTGTCCGGATGCTGCCCCCGGAGAAGCAGGCAGACCTTTTGTTAATACTATAGCATTTTTAACAGCATCAGGATCAAAAACAGGATGAAGCAGTTCATCGAGTCGGTTTGGTTCAACTCGCATTAAGGCAAGCTTTTCATCGATCATTCCCTGTTTGAGCATATCGATAGCCATCTTAACCATAGAAAAACCTGTTCTCTTTCCGTTTCGGGTTTGCAGAGTCCACAATTTTCCATCCTGGATTGTAAATTCCAAATCCTGCATATCTTTATAATGGTTTTCCAGTTTTGTTTCTATTTCACAGAGTTCTTTATATAATTCCGGCATGGTTTCTTCTAAAGAAGGATACAGCTCTTTCCTTTCAGTTTCGGATGTGCCTGTAAGTCCTGCCCAACGTTTAGAGCCTTCCAGAGTTATTTCCTGGGGTGTTCTGGTACCTGCTACAACATCTTCACCCTGGGCATTGATGAGATATTCTCCATTGAAAATATCTTCACCGGAACCTGCATCACGAGTGAATGCAACACCTGTTGCAGAATTATTTCCCATATTTCCGTAAACCATTGCCTGCACATTTACAGCAGTTCCCCAATCATCGGAGATATTATTTATTTGGCGATAATAAACGGCTCTTTCTGTATTCCAGCTATCAAAAACTGCCAGGATTGCTCCCCAGAGTTGTGTCCAGGGATCTTCGGGAAAATCATTTCCGGTTTCATCTTTGATGGCTTTTTTGAATCTGGTTACTAGTTCTTTGAGGTCTTCAGCAGAAAGATCAGTATCATTAATAATATTCTTTTCTGCTTTTATTTCATCGATTATTTTTTCAAATGGATCAATTTCTTCTTTGGAAGCAGGTTTCAAATCAAGCACAACATCTCCGAACATCTGCACAAATCTGCGGTATGAATCCCAGACAAAACGCTCATTTCCACTTTTTTTCGTCAGTCCTTTCACTGCTTCATCATTTAAACCGATATTCAGAACAGTATCCATCATACCAGGCATGGAAACTCGTGCACCTGAGCGAACAGAAACAAGACAGGGATTTTCTTTATCACCAAATTTGGAATTCATTATCTTCTCGATGTTGGTTATTCCTTTTTGAACTTCATCTTTAAGCAGTTTTATTACTTCTTCTTTTCCCAGGTCGTTATATTCAGTACAAACTTCTGTTGTGATGGTAAATCCCGGAGGAACAGGGATGCCAATCAGATTCATTTCTGCGAGATTTGCACCTTTTCCACCCAACAGATTTTTCATCTCTGTTTTGCCTTCAGCTTTGCCATCTCCGAATAAATAAACTCTTTTCTTACTCATCTTATTCTCCTGATTTTGTGATTTATTTTTGTGAAGGAAAACCCTGAAATGCTGCTTTTCTGTCAAATAAAAAACAGATAAAAGCACATTTTTATAAAAACTATTGGACAAACTTTTAGTTTTAAAAACTTTTTAAATTATCCAAAATCCAGAAATGAGGAAAAATGAATTTTAAAAGATTCGGTGAAAGATTTGTAATCAGGATAGATAAAGAAGAAAAAATCGTTGAAACCTTAACGAAAATTTGTGTAGAAAATAATATCACACTTGGGATTATTTCCGGGATTGGAGCTGTTTGCGGAGCGAGGATAGGAATGTTCAAACCAAAAGAAAAGAAATACGTTACTACAGAGCTTTTAGGAGATTATGAAATCACCTCTTTAAATGGAAACATCTCAATAATGAATGGAGAAGTTTATCTTCATCTACACATAAATTTGGCTGATGAGAAACAAAAGACTTTTGGAGGGCATCTGAATGAAGCGGTTGTGAGTGCAACTTGCGAGGTTGTAATCGAAAAAGTTGAGGGAAGTATTGAAAGAGAATATGATAATGAAACAGGTTTAAATCTATTAAAAATATAATGGAGAAAGAATGACAATTCTGATAAAAAAGGTAGTTCATAATAATGAAGAAAAAGATATTTTAATTAAAGGAAACAAAATCTCAAAAATTGCTGATAATATAGAAGAAGAAACAGAGCATCAAATAGATGGAAAAAATATGGTTGCTTTACCTCCTTTCATCAATGCTCACACTCATGCTGCCATGACTCTGATGCGAGGTTATGCTGATGATCTGCTTCTGGATGATTGGCTGCAAAACAAAATCTGGCCTTTTGAAGCAAAATTAACTGAGAACGATGTTTTTTGGGGGACGAAATTAGCCTGCCTGGAAATGATAAAATCCGGTACAACTTTTTTCAATGATATGTACTGGCATTATCACGGAACAGCACGTGCAGTAGAAGAAATGGGCATTAGAGCTGCAGTTTCTGCAGTATTTATTGATGGTTTTGATAAAGAGAAAGCAAAACAGCAAATCCGTTTGAATGAGCAACTTTATCATGAAACAAAAAGATATTCTGAGCGAATCAATTTTGCTTTGGGACCTCATGCGATTTATACTGTATCAGAGGAAAGTCTTATCTGGGCAAAAGAGTTTTCAGAAGAAAATAATATTATGATTCATATTCATATTTCCGAAACTCAAAATGAAGTTGAAGATTGCATTCAAAAACATGGGAAAAGACCCATTGAATATCTACAGGATATTGGATTATTAAGTTCAAATGTTCTTGCTGCCCACGTGATCTGGGTAAATGAAAGAGAAATGCAAATCTTGAAAGAATATAATGTGAAAATCGCTCACAATCCTACTTCAAATATGAAACTTTGTTCCGGTTTTTTCCCTTATAAAGAACTGAAAAAATTTGGTTTGTCCATCGCTTTAGGAACAGATGGTTGTGCTTCCAATAATAACCTGGATATGTTGGAAGAGATGAAGATTGCAGCTTTATTACATAAAATAAAAAGCAACGATACAACAATTATGTCTGCTAACGAAGCGTATAAGATGGCTACAAAAGATGGAGCAAAAATATTTAACCTGAATTGTGAAGAAATCAAAGAAGGAGCTTTAGCAGATTTTATTTTAGTAGATTTAAATGATGTAAATTTGGTTCCCAATCACAATTTAATTTCTAATATGGTTTATTCTGCTAATCGAAGCTGCATAGATACAGTCATTTGTGATGGTAAGATTTTGATGCAGGATGGAAAAGTTGAAGGAGAAGAAGAGATTATTGCTAAAGTTTCAGAAGTGGTTAAAGATTTAATGTAACCCATAGCTCCTGCTTTGAGAATATATTGTCACAAACCAGAGGTTTATGTTACCTCCATAATCTTCTTACAAATCAAAGCTGCACTATAAAGTGCATATTTTTTTTCTATTTGCCCAACACTTCCATAACATACAATCGGATAAGTCCACTCTAAAATTGCGATTAAATAGGGAACAATGTCATCATCAAAAAGAGTTACAATATTGGCATATTCACGAACTTTACAGATCATTTTATAAGCTTTTTTTACCATTGGATCATTGCCGCGATAAATGAATTTCGGAATATCTTTGATTGAATTCGCATCTGCAAGTCCTGCTTCAAATTCCAAAAGATTTTTTAGATCAGTTTCGGTTTCCAGTTTTGTCATTTCGATTTTAAAAATTGGCTCTAACCTGGCAAAATCAGAGATAATATTACGAACTTTTGTTTCGGAAAAATCAATAATATAAATATTTTCAACTTCATCCAGAAGAATATTCTGCATATTCAAATCACCATGAGTTATGGATTTATACCAGAGTTTGGAAAATTCTTTTTGTTTGGGATATTCATATTTTAAGAAATGATATGGATTTGGTAATTCAGTATTCAATTCTTCACAGAAAATTGTTTTTTCGTCAGCAGAAATGCCAAGATTGGTTTCTAAAGATTCAAAAATTGAAGGGAACATTTCGAATGGACTATGTTCTTTAAAAGGATAAATCAGCTCCCATTTTGGCTGACCATACCACGGTTTTAAAACATCTGTGAAGATCCGATCGAAAATAGGAATTAACTTTTCAGCAGGCAATTTTTTATAATAATCTGTAAGCCAGGTTAGTTTGCTATCCGGTCCATTGATGCCGACAAAATTATATCGCAATCCACCAAAATCTCCATGAAAGGTCGTTCCCATAATGGTCGTGCTGTTGTTTAAGATGAATTTTATTACATAATTATGGTACGCATTTACCTCGTTTTCCGTATCCTTGATCGAGCCGATTTTCAGAACTGTCGGTAGAAGCCTTCTGCCATCTTTATCAAAACTTGTTACCTGGAATGTTTTGGATGTAAAACCACCTTGAAGTTCGGAAAGAATAACTTCTCCTGCTTCGGAATAAATCTTTCTGATGATGATTTCCCAGTCATTTTTTAATTCAGAATCACTTTGGATTTTCAGTCTTTTTTCATCTGACGAACGAATATTTTTTGGAATAGAAATCCAGGTTTTTGCATTTTTCAATTTTGTATCAGGGTTAAGATGAAAAACTTTTTCCAGGTTTTCCAGTTTGATGTTTTGCCTAATAGTCGTAAGAGGTTCCAAAGAAATTTCAGTTTGAATGAGTTTGTTTAGAATTACGCAATGTCCATGAAAATAAAAGTTCTCATCAAGAGGAAATTTCTGGATTTGATGAAGGAAATTCTTGTTAACTGCTAATTTCAGAATACTTTTCTCAATTGCAGTTCCGATAAGAAGTATTCCCTTTTTTTCGTTAGAATCTTCAATGTGATATTTTTCTGTCAGAATATCTTCTTTTGTTTTGAAAAATGAACCAGTAACATTTTCAGATTCTGCTAAAATTATAAATCCCATAATTAATGAGTCAGCATTTTCTTTTTTTATGATTTGGAAATAATCAAATATGATTTTATTCAGTTCGATTTCAGAATCTGATTCAATTATAATTTCCGGTTTTCCGGAAAGTCCGATTCCGGAAAAGACAAAAAAAGGTGTTTCAGAAGGATTTTCAGAAATTATAAAATCCGAAAGATTGTGCTCATCAGCAGGCATAACACCCGCAAAAAAAGGTGTGGAAATAAACTCACCAAGAGTTTCGAATCCCTGAATTCTGGAATGTCCAATGCCACCGATTCCAAAGGCGAATTCCAGTTCTTTCAAGTTTGTGGGAATAAGTTTGTCAGCATTAAATTCACAAACGGAACTATCAGAAATCTCCCAAAAATCTAAAAAAGAATCTTGAGGTTCAAGCCATTTTATAATGTATTTTCTCTCCTCGATTTGAGCGAAAGTTTCATTTATCGAAGTAGTTCTATTTATAAGATCAAGAGCTTCTTGAAGAGTATCATAAATTTTGAACATGTGCAAAAGACCTGTGAGTTTGAGCACTTTTTTTAAATCGGAATTTAATCCTGCAAGATAGAGAGAAGCGGATATTTTTCTTAAGCATTTCTCGGTTTTGATTAACGACCTGATTCCTGCACTGGATAAGAAAACAACGTTTGTAAAATTCAAAATCCAAAACTTCAAATCATCTTTTATTGTTTCTGTTTTTTCATCAAATAAAGAAGCTCCATATCCATCGAATCTTCCTTTTAAATTGAATATTTTTATCTTCTTCTCATTTTTGATTTCAATGTTCAGCATTCTCTCTCCTTGTGTATAGTGTTCACTCGAAACGATGATTTACTAATAAGTACATTAAATTCCTGATGTATTGATTTTCTCCTTCCGATCAGGCAACTGCCTGATCGGAAGGCGCTAACTTCAGAAGTTTCTGCTTCTATTTAGTTTCCGAAGCGGAAGCTTCGGAATGAGTAAGTGGTGTCGAGTGTAATATGCACCCATTAGTAACAGTCAGGGTGTCTGTGCTACGATGAATTTGCAGGGCAAGATTTCCAGCTTTGTCCATTGTTTCTCCCAAAGATAAAAATCCGTGATTTTTCAAAACAAGATAAAAATAATTTTGCAGAATTTTTCCAACTTCTTCGATCAATTCAACCGAACCGTAAGGTTGTTCGCGTTCGGTTATTGGCAATTTTAATTGATTACATTTTTGTAGAACATTTTCGTCATGACCATGAAAAACTGCATTAATTTCCGGTCTTTGGGAATAAACATAATAGTGTAGAAGAGATTCTGAGGAAGGCAGATTTGTGCCCTTAACTACTACTTTTTTTGATAAAATATCTGCTTCAATTATTTCAACAAAATCATTTTCAGAGAGGTTTTTCAAATTAACTCTGGATGCTGTGATGATAAAACCTTTTGCAGTTCGGTAACTTAGATTTCCTCCAAATCCTCCAATAAGTTTGGGCGATAATCCTAATTCTGCAAATTTGTTACACCATTTTGTCAGGATTGAGATGTTCTTGTTTTTAATTATGTTTTTATCTTTGAAAACAGTTTGGAATTTCGTTCCGATATATTGTGAACTCATTTTTTCTCTTTCAAATTTATTATTTCATCTGGTTTAAAAATACCTTTTTCTGTGATGATTCCTGTGATATATTTCGCTGGAGTTATATCAAAAGCAGGATTTTTTGCAGGGCTTTTAGCAGGAGCGATCCTAATCTCATTAAAAGCCAGAATTTCATCTTCGTCACGAAATTCGATAGGAATATCTTCTCCGGAATTACAGGTGAAATCAATAGTAGATAAAGGTGCAGCAATATAAAAAGGAATGTTATTTTCTTTTGCCAGAACTGCCTTCTCATAAGTTCCGATTTTATTGGCTGCATCACCATTTGCTGCGATTCTATCAGCTCCGGTTATCACCATATCAATTTCTCCATTTTGCATGAAATAACCTGCTGCATTATCTGCAATGATTGAATGTGGAATGTTTTCTTCAGCCAGTTCAAAAGCTGTAAGTTTTGCACCTTGCAATCTTGGTCTGGTTTCATCAACAAATACAAAAATATTCTTTCCGTTTTGATGAGCAATTCGAATCGGAGCCAGAGCTGTTCCGAAATCAACTGTTGCCAAAGCTCCGGCATTGCAATGAGTCAAAATTCTGAAATTATTTTTGATTAGTTTCTCACCATATTCACCGATTTTTATACAGGCTTCCACATTTTCATCAGCGAATTTCTGAGCTTCTTTCAAACCGCAAATTCTGGCATTTTTGATGTTGTCGGTTTTTATTATTGCGTTATAAACTTTATTCACCGTATAAAATAAATCAAAAGCAGTTGGTCTTGTATTTAGTAAAGCAGTTTTCGCTTTTTTCAAATTAGTATAAAATTCTGATTCTGCTGAAGTGAAAGCTGCTTGAGCAATTCCAAATGCTGCTGCTGCTCCAATTGCAGGTGCTCCTCTCACTTTCATTGAAAGAATTGCTTCGCATACTTCAGTAAGATTATTTAATTCCAAAATTTCAAATTTTTCAGGCAGTTTAGTTTGATCGATTATTTTGATAGAATTATGTTCCATCCAAACTGAACGATAATTATTGCCTTTTATTTTCACAGAAACTCCAAATAATAATTAAAGATAATCCTAAAATACTTACTTAGTAAATGCATTTGAAGTGTCAAACGATTTCTAATCAAAATAAATTTCAATTTCAGAGCAACTGTTCAGCCACTAAGGTCACGAAGATGAATACAGACAACTTCAATGAATTTTAGTTTCCTAACTCGGATAAACCGAAACCAAAAAAATTTGCAGCGAACCTGTCTTTGTTACACTACGCCACGGCAGGCAAAACAAACAATATCAAACAAAAAATACAAAAAGTTCGTTGTTGTTGGTGTTTGTTAGTTGCTAAAAATATTTTTTTGCCAGATACTGTAAGAATATTAGAATTAAGTGACTAACAATAAAAAAATCAATTTTTAACTTGACATAAAACTTTTTTACACATCTTATTGAAATGTAAAAAAAAAAAACAAAAGGAGAACTGATGAGAAACAAATTATCAAAAATTTTCATGGTCGTGGTTTTTATGATTTTCTCGTTTTATTCGTTTGCAATTTTGCAGGACGAATTGAACGAAGAACAAGGCTGGGAACAGGAATCATCCTATCAAAAACAAATTCAAACTAAGAAAACAACTATTCGAGAAGTAGGTAGAGATTTACCTGAAGATGGATTACTTCTCATTCCGGATTCTGGTGGTGATAGAGTGATGGCATTCGATCCGGAAACCGGTGATCTTTATGACGCTGATTTTGTTCCTTCTGACCCTACAAATCTTTCCACTCCAATCCAGGCAGCACTTCACCCGGATGAAAATAGTATTCTTGTTTCAGGTCAGCTTGCAGATGGGCTTCTTCAGTATGATCTGGATGGTAATTTCTTGGGTTGGTTTGCACCCGCTGGTGGTGTAAATAATGCAATACTCGATAATGTGCGGGGTTGGGATTTGAAAGCAGACGGTTCGATTCTTGTCTGCAATAGTGGAACTGCAAGTGCTAATCCCGATTGTGTCGTCGAATTTGATGCTTCCGGTAATCATATTGGTAACTTTATTGCAAATGGAGCAGGTGGGCTCGATAGTCCTTTCTGTGTTTTATATCGTCCCACTTTTGATGATTACTTGGTAACAGCCAGCTCGAGTGATGCTGTTCATCAATACGATAATGCGGGAAATTATATTGGTAACCTTGTGGTAGGAATCAATTTCCCTGAACAAGTTTCAGAAACTGCTTCGGGAAATTTATTGGTTGCTGCCTTCAGCACTCCAAGTGGTTGTTATGAGTATACCAGTGATGGAACTTATGTCGGTTATTACGATGTTGTAAGTGGATTACGTGGAGTATACGAACTTCCCAATGGAAATATCCTGGTTACAAATGGAAGTGGTGTTTATGAAATTGACCGCACTAACACTATAGTTGAAACAAAAATTTCCGGAGTAAATGCTCGTTTTATTATTTTGGCAAAACAAACTTCAACTACTGTTGGTTGGATTGAAGGAAATGTTGTTTTAGATGGAGGAACCGGAAATGTAGAAGATGTTACGGTTACAGCCGGAACTGAAACTGTAAATCCTGATGCTAATGGTGATTATTCGATAGAAATTGATGCTGGGACTTATGATGTAACAGCTTCTCTAGAAGGATATCAAGATGAAATTGTAGTTGATGTTGTTGTTATTGAAGGTCAAATTACGGGTAATATCGATTTTACCCTTGAATTGATTACTAATCCATTTCCTCCTCCGGAAAATGTTCAGGTAGATCCCTATACTGCAATCGTTACCTGGGAACCTCCAGGCGGAACGATTTACGGCGATGACTTTGAATCTTACACAGTTGGGGAATATCTAGCAGTACAATCTGACGACTGGACAACCTGGAGCAACAATCCCGGCT
>JABMPU010000065.1 GCA_013203665.1 Armatimonadota bacterium | reverse complement strand
CCAGAGAATAGAATAAATCCCTTTTTCAAATTGATCATTTGCTACTGTTTTCACTTTTTGACCTTTAATATTAAAAATAGAAATATTAACTTTGCTTTCTACTGGAATTGAAAATGAAATTGTTGTTGAAGGATTGAATGGATTAGGATAATTTGAAAGCTCCATTTTTGTTGGAATTATTTCGTTTTCAACTGACGTATCATTTCCCAGCTTGGCTACAAAAATATCTTTCTGTCCACTACTGGAAAGAGAATAGGAACCAAAGCTTGCTGAATCCTCAAACTCTCCAGTTACGAAGCTATTTCCGTCATCATCTATTGCTATTCCATATCCCCAATCATAACCATTTCCACCAGCTTGGACAGTCCATAGCCAGTTTCCATTTGTATCCATTTTGGCAACAAAAATATCCCAAAATCCATTGCTTGAAAGAGAATAGGGACCAAAGCTTGCTGTACCTTCAAACCTTCCGGTCACAAAACTATTTCCACCATCATCTATTGTCATTCCATTAACAAATTCATAAGAACTTCCACCAGCTTGGGTTGCCCATAACCAGTTTCCATCCTCATCCATCTTTGCTACAAAAATATCCCCTGAGCCACTGCTGGTAAGAGAATATGAGCCAAAGATTGCTGTCTCACCAAAATACCCTGTCACATAACTGTTACCGGTATTATCTATTGTGATTTCAGATCCCCAATCATAAGGAGGACCACCAGCCTGGGTTGCCCATAACCAGTTTCCTACAGCGTCTGTCTTTGCTACAAAAATATCAGAACATCCGCTACTGGTAAGAGAATAGGAACCAAACGTCGCTGTATCGATAAAATATCCTGTCACATAACTGTTTCCAGTATCATCTACTGCGATTCCAATTCCTTCATCATTTCCAATAATTCCACCTGCTTGGATTGCCCATGACCAGTTTCCTACTGCATCCATCTTTGCTACAAAAATATTTTCCAGTCCACTGCTGGTAAGAGAATAGGAACCAAAGGTTGCTGTATCGTGGAAAGAGCCTGTCACATAGCTGTTCCCTGCATTATCTATTTCAATTCCCACCCCATTATCTAAATCAATTCCACCGGCTTGTGTTACCCATTGCCAGGTTCCTATTGCATCCATCTTTGCTACAAAAATATCCTCATTCCCACTATTGGTAAGAGAGTAGGTACCAAAAGTTGCTGTTCCATAAAAACATCCTGTCACATAACAATTCCCGTTATCATCTATTGTAATAGCATAACCAATATCATTGCCAGTTCCTCCAGCTTTGGTTGCCCATTGCCAGTCTCCATCCTCATCCATCTTTGCTACAAAAATATCATTGCTGCCACTGCTGGTAAGAGAATAGGGTCCAAAGGTAGCAGTCTCGTCAAAAAATCCTGTCACATAACTGTTCTGGGAATCATCTAATATGATTCCATATCCACGGTCACCAGCAGTTCCACCAGCCTGGATTGCCCATTGCCATTCAGGTGTTTGAGCTAATAACACTATGTTCACCATCAATAATGAAGTAAATAATAAAATAATTCTTGTTTTCATCTTTTCTCCCATTTTGGTTTTAGTGAATTGCTTTAAGTCATTGAATAAACCTACTGTTTTTGATTATCGAAATTAGTTCATTTCTACAATTTACTTTTTTTCTTATGGTTCGCTCATCTCATCCACCTCCTTTTTAAGTTGCTTATAACATCTGCATGCTACAACCAACCTTCTATTGTGGATAGTTAATAAATATCTCATTCATCGCAGGTACAATGAAACGAGGAAACTCTTTTACTTTTCAACTCCCTAACTCGTAAAAATAGAAACCAAAAAGATTAGCAACGAAAAAAAATCTAACAAAAAATATAAAAGTTCGTTATTGTTAGCGTTTGTTAGTTGCTAAAAAAATTCTTAATCCATCCTGAACTTCATTTTATCATCTTCTATTTTTTTGGGTTCGGAAAAAGAAATGCTGTCACCTTCAGCAAGACCTTCAATAATCTCAACCTGCTGGAAATTATTTATTCCGGTTTTAATCATAATACTTTCAGCAATCGAATCATTCACGACTTTATAAACAATATCCTGACCTTCTTCATCACTGAAAATAGTTCTGATGGGAATAACCAGGATATCATTCTTTGTTTCACCGATAATTGTGATATTGGCAGTCATTCCGGGTTTAAGTTTTTCATCCACATTTTCAATTTCGATTTCTATGGGAAAAACTTTCACATTATTATACAAAACTGCCATGGTTGCGATTTTAGTTATCTTTCCAAAATATTTATCATAGGGATATGCATCTACCTGGATTTCAACTTTCTGATTTTTTCTAATTTTTGAAATATCCACTTCATTGATGCGCGATTTTACAACCATTCGCTCCAGGTCAGCCAATGTTATAATTACAGTACCGGCAGAATAAGAACCTGTATTGGAAACCACCATTTCACCTTCTTCCACCATTTTTTGGATAATTGTACCGGAAGCGGTTGAGATGATTTTCGAAACGTTCTCCTCTGTTTCTATTTCCTTTATCAATTCATATTGCTGCAAAGCTGCATCATAAGCTATTTGAGCTTCTTCCAGGTTATCCTCATATTCTCGAAGTTCATTCTGAGAAATATAATTATCGAGGAAAAGTGATGTTTTATCTTCAACATCTTTTTTGGCATTATTCAGCCTGATTTCTGCAAGTTTGAGATTACTATTCACCCTGGAGATTTCCTGTGCCTGGTTATAATCCGGCTCGATCTCTGCAATGATATCTCCCATCTTAACAAAATCTCCTTCTTCTACGAAAAATTTGGTTATATTACCACCTACTTTAGATTTGATCTCAATTTCTTTTATAGGTTGGATTTCCCCTGTTTCTTCCAGTTTTATGGTGATTTCACCTTGTTCGACAACATGCGATTTAACTTCTTCTTTAAATCTTTTACCGGATTTTCCTTTCTTTGAACCTACAGTTAAAATAACTGCCACAATTACCACAATAATTACTGTTATAATTATAAACTTTTTCATCAAAATCTCCTGTTTATTTTTTAACGCTGATTAACGCTGATATAATATTATTTTTTTATTTATCATGATCTCTGAGTTTAAAATCTCACATTGTCCACCTCATCCTGACCTTCTCCTATCGAGGAGAAGGAAAACTTCCTCTCCTTTTAGGAGAGGATTAAGGTGAGGTAAAAAACACTCTATTTTCCAATCCCCAAATCATTTATGTTCAACTGCATCAACTTCAATAATATGCTCTTTATTATCCCGCAAAATATGAAATTTTATTTTTTCTCCAACGCCAATATCACTCACTGCTAATTGAGCATCCTCAAAGTTAGAAATGATATTGCTGTTTATTCTCTTGATGATGTCACCTTTTTTCAAACCAGCTTTACCAACCGGGCTATTTACATCAACCTTAGTAACCAGAATTCCATCTTGATCTTTCAGATTCAGATATGAAGCTAACATTGGATTTAATTCCTGAACTTCAAAATCCAGCCAGATTTTCCTTATTTTACCATATTTTATCAATTCTTCCGCACTTTTCTTAACTCTGTTTATAGGAATTGAAAAACCGATTCCAATATTTCCACCGGACTCGGAAAATATAAAAGTATTAATTCCAATTACCTCTCCATAAATATTTACCAGAGGTCCGCCACTATTTCCCTGGTTAATTGCAGCATCAGTCTGAATCATTCTGCGATAGATTTTTTTATCTCTGTTTTCGGCAAAATCCCGGTTCACAGCAGAAATCACTCCCACAGAAACACTTGGTTTACTATCTTTGATAAGAAAACCATACGGATTACCAACTGCGATCGCCCACTCTCCAATTATTAATTCTGATGAATTTCCCAATTTTGCCCAGGGAAGTTCTTTACCGGAAATCTTCACAACTGCAATATCATGTACACTGTCAATCCCGACTAATTTCCCTTCTATTTGACGCCCATCAGTTAAGATTATCTTGATTTCAGTGGCTCCCTCCACAACATGAGCATTGGTTATTATGTATCCATCTTTATTGAAAATTACACCTGAACCAATACTCTCAATATCATACGGAATATTATCGTAAAAACCAAAAAAGTGACTTAACCTTCTTCGCACATATTTCGTTTTTGTCACATTCACACTGACAACTGCAGGTTGAATTAATTCCACTGCTTTTGTAATTACATTGTGTCTGGCAATTGCTATTTCTTCATTATCTTGAATTCGCTTTTCCAGTTTATCGTTATCTTCCTCTTCAGGATAAACAACTTGTTCTTCCGAAAAAACCGGTTCCGGTATTTTTTCTGATTTTTGAATAAATTTACTGTAAGTTAAATATCCAATTAAAATCAATGCCAGAATTAGAATGACATCACTTCTTTTCATCTATTTCTCCAGATCTACCACTTTCCCAAGATCTTTTTGGAAAGCAGCAGATTGAGTTCTTCCTGTTTTCTGATCAAGCTGTAATGACGATTATTAAATGATAACTGAGTGTTCCTATATTCAAGCTGACTGCGGTCCAAATCTATCAAACTGATCATACCAAGCTTGAATTGCTCCTGAGCCATATTCAGGTTTTCCTCTGCTAATTT
>JABMPU010000064.1 GCA_013203665.1 Armatimonadota bacterium | reverse complement strand
GTTAACGAAAGACAATGTAAATTGAACATAAATTTATTATGTTCCTCAAAATCTCCCGAGGAGAAGTTGGGAACTCCAGTTGTCCTACGGACTCCTTCCGTTCCCAACTTCTCATGATATGCATCTAAATCAGTTGAGATTCTTAATCTCTCTAATCTCACTTTTTCCCTCCATTATTTTTTTATTTCAACTGGTAACTTTTCAACTGAAATAACTGGGGAATTTTGAAGTGAAATATACAAAATAGCACATTCTGAAATATGCAGTAATTCTAAATTCATAATTGTTTCCTTTATTTTATCCGGCAATTATTTTAATTGCTTCCTGCTCTGCTATTGTACTAGTTAGTCCACCATCATATTCCATAATAGCAGCTCGTTCCTCAAAATTTTCTCTTTGTTCAGGAGATAATTTATTCAAAAGTAGTTTTATATTACTTGTTCCATTTTCGTTGCTCTGGAATTGTTTATTTACCTTATTATCATTAAATTTCATTAATACTTCGTTCATATCTTTACAATTTTCCACACTGCATTCTTCAAAAACACTTTCCCAATTAAGAATTGAAAAATTACTGATTTTTTTTACCTGCTCTCCTAATTCCTGTTGTTTCTTTTTCCCCGCTTCGTCATTATCAAAAGCCATTATAAAATGCTTTTCAGGGAACTTATTTAAAAGGTTTTTAAACTTCTCAATATTTAAGGAATTCATGCCATTAACTGAAATGAAACCATCTCCATAAAGTTCATAATTGGAAAGTCCGTCAATAATGCTTTCGAAAATATAGATTTCCATTTCTTTATCAAAACCCATGAAATATTTTTGCTCTACACTTCTCATTTTAAAGCTTTTTGTATTCCCTTTCAAATTTCTGCTGCTGAAATATACGGCTTTATTGTTCTCAAAATGAATAAATATAATTGCTGGTAGAAAAAAGACAAAATAGTCTGTTCCTTTTTTAGAAGTTCCTACTAAACCAGATTCTTTTAGCTTATCTATCTTAAACCTCTTTTTTAACTGATTAAATATTCTCTTTGGTTCATCGATGCTTTTTACTTTGAATTTTTCTAACGTGCTTTCGGAAAGACCTCGCTGAAGCAAATAAACTCTACCATTTTTCGTTAAATGAAGTATTTCAAAGAAATATTTATATATTTCAGCATTAGTGGATTTAACATTTTCAGAACTGTTATTTGTAGGATAATTCTTTTTGTGTAAACCAGCATGATTAATTTTTGTTTCGGTAATATTATATAAGTTTTTTAAATAAGTTAATGCTTCAGCAAAATCAAAGTTTTTGATTCTCATTGTTAGATCTATTACAGATCCACTAGCCCCACAACCGAAGCAATAAAAGCTTTTAGTTTTTGGATACAGCACTAAGCTTGCATTTGCATCTTTATGAAAGGGACACAATACTTTGTTGTTCTTAACGGAAATTCCAAAATGTTCAGCAAGTTCTACAATTGAAATCTGTTTTTTAATTTGCTCTGTAATAAACAGAATATTCCTCCTTTATGATTTATTTAGTTTCATTAGTCTGTTTAATATCAGTATACTATAACCTGTTAATAATTTAAACAGTTAAGAATATACTAATCAAATACCAATCAAACTAATCACATCAATCAAATATTTCATTAGTATTTCATTAGTAACCATTTAATTTACTCTAATATAAAGAGTTGCAATTTATTTTACTAATCAAACTAATTAAACTAAACAAAATCAAACTCCTTTTATATTCCATGAGTTTTTACTCCAATATAAATACGTTTCTCCTTTTGCCCTTTAACTGAAACCTGCGGTTTCTGATTTATTTTTTTTCCAAAAACTTTATCAATAGCTGGTTCTACTCCATGATCATTACAAAATTGTTTATATTGTTTGTAGATTTCAGAAACTTTGATTTCATAATCAGGATCAAAAATACATTTCTTTTTTAAAAACTCACCAATACTATCAGTGTGGATTTTAAATTTTTCCATTTGCATCAAAGTTGTATCATCTTGACTGAATTTTCCCTTTTCTCTTAATCTATTGAGTCCTTCAATTGCCCAGTTAAATATCCCTTGTTTTTCAGTTTTTAATTTCTCAAATAACTGAATATCTTTTTGATGTTTTGCACCTTCTGATAATTCACCAAAGATATTTGGAAAATCAATTAGTAATAACCGCCTGAAAGTAGCTTCGTTATTTTCAGGAAATACAGGTTTATCATTTACAGAAAAGATGAATTTTGCATTTGGGTTAAAACTAAAAGCGTCAGAATAAAGAAATTTGCCTGTAATTGTTTCAAATGATGTTACCTGCTTAAAGATTTTAAAAGAATGTGTAGTTATTTTGCTGTTCATTTCTGTTGAAATATTAAGTAATTTATTAAATAGTTGGACCCGGTTTGTATCTTTACCTAATTCGGAAATATCTAAAAAAGAAATGTTTTCTTTGCCAAATAATAAAAGAAGAACTTTCATTAAAACACCTTTACCGTTTCCTCCTTCTCCAATTAAAAAACAGGCAATTTCGTGATTTGTATCTCTGCTCAAAGTATATCCGAAAAACTCTTGTAGAACTAACTGACTTGTTTTATTTGGAACTGAAGAATGTAAAAATTTTTGGTATTGCTCACAAGTAGCATTTTGATTGTATTCAATTGGAACTCTTATGGTTGTAATAAGTTCCGATGAGTGTGACTCTAACTTACAGGTATCAGTATTGAATAATCCATTATTCATGTTAATGTATTTTTGAGAATTGATCTGGTCAACTCCAACTTCTGAATAAGTTCTCAAACCATCAATGGTATTATCAAGTTGGCTTCTATAATATTTCTCGCTATTACTGGCTTCTGATATTTCTTTCTTAAAATTATACTTACTTATTTCCTTGTAATACCCATTTCGATATGAATAAAATCGTCCACCAACATAAATTAGCTTTCTAATTTTAATAAAGTTTTTAATATCTTCTTTTTTTGATAATTCAATCTTCTTTGGCTCTGTAATAATTCGTTGAGACATTTTTTTAACAGGTTTTGTTTTTCCACTCATTTTGCCCTTCTTGTTATTAGGCGAGTGATAACTTCAGCTTCTACCTGGTCTTCCGATTTTATATGGCAGATATGTTTATCCAAGTAGTCATCCAAATCTTCAAGCGTAAATCTCAATTTTCGGTTGTTGAGCTTGAAAAACGATAGTTGTCGTTTGTGTGTGAGCTGATAAACGGTTTGTGGAGCCAGGTCGAGATATGCACATGCATCATCAAAATTTAAATATCTCGAATTCTTTTTTTGTTTTTTTTTTCCATAAAAAAACCTCTTATTATTTATTTCGTAACTCGAAATTAATACAAGCTACTGTGCAAATAATTAAAAGAGGCGTAAATGCCACAATAAGAACAAATTAAGTGTTCTTTAGTTCTTTAGTTCCCCCCTCTTCGCCTTCATTATTTCTAAATGCTTTCGGTTTATTTTTTTTTGCCAATCACTTTGAAGCAAATCCTTTAACTCTTTTACACATGATAGATATTCTTTAATTCTCTTACTTCTTAAATAAGATTCAGAAAGTTCAAATTCATCAAAAACAATTTTTCTATTCACATAAGAGACATTAAATTTATTTTCATCACATTCTTCTCTTTTTTGAATTATTCTTAAAAAGATTTCAATCGGGTCGGTTTTGGGACGTCGTCCTAATGGTTTTTTTTTCTTTTCTGGCTTCTTTTCCTCAACGAGCTTTTCTAACTCATGTATTTTTCTTACTTTTTTGTGAGTTATTTCTTTTTCAGTCTTGAATTCTTCATGCCAACAATCTCTTTCAAGTTTCACCCAGTATTCGTCCCAACCTGATAAAGATTCTTGATCAATCCATTTATTGAACCTCGCAACAATTAAATTCTTTACTACTCTTTGACAAAAGTATTTTTTTATATACCATTCTTCACTTTGAAATGAATAATCACTTTCTTTAAGTTTGATGTCAAATTTCCGTAAGTGAGCTTTGTTAGATTTCAGGAATTTAATTAACTCTAATCTATTATCAGAGGAAAAGCTAACAACATTTTCCAAGCTAGTTTGTATTATAAAATCCCCTTTAATTCTAAGTAGTTTCCAAATATCATTTGACTTAATATACTCAATTAAGTTTTCAATTTCATCATTTTCGCTTTCAAATTGATATAAATAAGTAACAAAATCAGTACCACGAAGGTTCGGATCTTTCCTCAAGGGAATTAATTCGTTAATAGCATAATGAGACTCTGCAATATATATCATTTCATCCATTGTAATTTTTTTTTCCTCAAAATAAAAATCATGTCTGAGCGGAGGTCCATATCGTGAACATTCTTCAAGAAATGTGACAAAATTATTGGGAGCAATATTTATCAGCGTTTTATAGTAAGAATAGAGTTTATAATATTTCCTCACTATCCTATCAGGGAAACTAAGTGTATTGGTAGCTTCACTATATTCCTCCAGTTGAGGTAAAGTCAAAATGATATTGTGTTTTTCAAATATTTTCTTTAATAATTCTGACGTTTCTCTAATATCTTCTGCATTATTTAAATGAAGTTCTTCATGATATTCGGGTATCAATCGGGTAAGCTCAAAATCTAAGCTTATAAATCTTTTAAGAGATTCTAACTCCTTTAAAAAACTATCAAAATCTGTTGCAAATTTTCGACTATAAGATTCCTCAATATTAATCTTGCTATTGGAGAATATTAAATCGATTCTTAGTTCTATAAAAGTTAATACTATATCATTGAATATCGCAATATATGATTCTCTTGATAATGGTTTAGATGATATTATATCATATATCCTCTTAGACAGCCTTCCTAATGTTTTATCTATCATTGAGAAAACGGTTATAATACATTTTTTATTCCATCTATCAAGTTTCTCTTTTTTATTTGTGATGGATGTTTTTTCATTTCTAAATCTCCTTAGATTTTTTCATATCATCAGCAATTTATCAATTGTTCTGTCTTTTTACTTATCCAATACTTTGAATTATAAACTGTTAATTTTATCCAATAAAAAGCCAGAAATTGCATAAAAAACCTATCAAAATGACAACATTTTTGACAACGTTTGATAAATAATAACTTTTTTTATTTCAATCTATCTTTATTAGCATCAATCAATTACAAAAGCAAAGTGGCACGCCCGGTAGGACTCGAACCCACAACAATCTGATCCGAAGTCAGATGCTCTATCCAATTGAACTACGGGCGCACAAAAACAAAATTATTTTGACACTAATGTGTGTCCAATATTTTTTGCCTGTTGATTAAATTTGTATTCAAAAAAAAATATAATATTGGAGGAAATGTGAAGATTAAATTATTTATTTTAGCACTAATGGTGATTTTTACGACTACCGTGTTGGCCGAAACAGATGGATCGGAGTCTAGTTTTAATGAATACATTGAAGATCCTTGTTTTGAGAATTTTGCTCAAGCAATGAATTATTATGCAAATCCGGATGAACAGGATTTTTCCGGGAATCTTATGTTATCCTATCTTTATTCGATGGAAATGGAGCGAAACCTGGAAATTCTCGCAGTAAACATTGATTCTTTAAATGCAAAAACCAGGTTCTCTTATGCAAATTTACTTTTAGGTTTAAATCGGTTTGATGAGAGTATCCAAATTTATAATTTATTGAACGAGGAATATCCGAACTGGTCATGTCCGTGGCGTCATAAAGGAGAAGCATATTATAAATTGGAAAAATTAGCAGAAGCTGAGACTGCTGTTTTGAAAGCAATTGAAACTTGGGAAGACCATTTTGATGCTTATGTGATGCTGGCGGAAATCAGACGTGATGCAGGCAATCCTGCACAAGCTTTGGAAACATTGGAAAAAGGTTTAGAATATTTTGATGATGATACGGAAGGGGAAGTTGAAATCATTGATGTTAAATTCTTGCATTTAGAGCTTTTAAAATTGAATCAGCAGACCGAGAAATATCAAATCCTGAAAAAAGAATTGTATGAACTTGCACCAGATGATGAAAGATTGGGAACTTAAACAAAGTATAACAAAATGCTATCTTGTTGGATTCCATCCGTAAAGTGCCGTTTCGAGTTGTAAGGAGCTTGCGACGACGACTCGAGGTAGCTTGAATACTCACTTTGTCTCGACT
>JABMPU010000063.1 GCA_013203665.1 Armatimonadota bacterium | reverse complement strand
GCTACCTCGAGTCGTCGTCGCAAGCTCCTTACAACTCGAAACGGCATTTTTAATCTTCCGGATAATAACCTGCACAGAGCACAAGAATTTTTCCGGAAGGCGTTTGAGCTTTCTTCACAAATGTGTGCTTTGGTACAGGAGTGCTCTCTCCTTTTTTAGGCCATTTGTATTGCACCCATCCCTCTTCTTGTTCGCTTAAAGCCTTTTCGATGAACATCTGCACCTGGTATTTGCCATCTGCATCAGTTACGTTAAAAGCATTTTCTCCTTCTTTTTGAGGAGCTGGCGGATAAACTATCCTGTTTCCATCAGTATCATAAATAAAAATATAAAAATCATCTTGAAACCATTTGCTGTTTTTCTTTCTGAATTCAGGAAAAACTTTTTCACCTTCATTTGTTATCATGATTGCAGCTTCATTCAGGGTAGTAATTATTTTTTTAATTTGCTTATCTTTCTCTGATGCCGGATAATACCCGCAACCAACAACCAGTGTATCCTGTTCAACGACAACTTTTTTCACATAAACTACTTTCTTGGAAGGTTCAGTTTCACCCGGTTTGGGCCACATATAATCCATCCAGCAATCAGCTTGTGTTTGCAGGATTTCCAGTTCTTCTTTCACAAAATATTTACCATTTGCATCCTGCAGATCATAAATATTTTTACCTTCGAGATCTGGATTTTTAGGATTCAAAATTTCATTCCCATGCATATCTTTTATGTAAACGTAGGAATCTAAGAAAATAAATTTACTTTCTTTTGAAGCAATTTTTGGAATTGCTGATAATCCATCTTTCTGCAATAAATCTACTGCATCATTCACAGCATCTACAATGAAAACTTTTTCTGTTTTCATATTATAAAGACCGCTGCCAACGAGAAATTCCTTTCCATCAGAAGTAATTGCTTTTTTCAAATAAGTGCTCTTCCAGATTGGTTTTTTACCTCCCGGTTTGGGCCACTGATAAAAAACCCAGCCTGCACCTTTTTCACTGGAAACGGCATCTACAAACATCCTGCCGATCTGTTTGTCATTAACATCCTTCAAGTCAATCATGTTTTGACCTTCACCGGATAGATCTGGCGGATAAACATATCGCATGCCGTCCAATCCCCAAATGAAAATATACAAGTCATCTTGAAACCACCTTCCTTCCTTTTCCCTGAATTCAGGAAAGGCGGTTTCGCCTTCTTTTTCTACGAGCTGCACTGCTTCTGAAACAAAATCCACCAGCTCTTTGGTTTGCTCATGTTGATAAATACTTTGTTCCTGCTCTTTTGGAGCTGAACAGGAAAATAACAATACACCAATACAAACTACAAAAACGATTTCAAATTTCATCTCTCCTCCTATATTTTTGCCTTCCGAAGCTTTCTTTCACTCTTTCTCATGTTAAGATTCGGAAGATTATGAATGAGCTAAAACTTTCAAACTTCATCTCTCCTCCAATATTTATTTTATTAACAACATTTTTTTTAATATATTAATTTTTCCTGTTTTCAATCTATAGAAATAGACACCTGAGGTAACGGATTTACCTTCTTCATCTTTTCCATCCCAGATAATTGAAGATTGATTATTGAATATTAAATATTTTCGAATTTTTTGTCCCTTTAGATTATAAATCGAAATCTCTGCATTCTCAGTGTACTCTAAGGTGAAATATATGGTTGTTTCCGGGTTGAATGGATTGGGATAATTGTAATACAGTTTTGAAGAAAGCATCAGAATCTCATCAGGTTCAGAAGAAGATGAAGTAGTTTCGATTTCCAAAGTTCTACTTTCCAAATAGACACTATCAAAAATTGCTGCTACTTTGATTTTATAAAAGGTATTATTTTCAAGCGAATCCAAAACATGCTCTGAAATTGTAGGATCGACTAATTCATATTCCCAGGTATAAGCCGGAGCATTTCTTTCTTTGTAATACAATCGCAATTCATCTGCCTGTGAAAGAATATCCCATTTAGCCCAGATTGAAGTTCCATTACCAATGTTCTGCAACTCGATAAGATATGGAATACTGGGCAGATTTCCGAAAACAGAATAATCAAAACCGGAATTGTAGAAATATTCAATTAGAGTGGTTTTTTGTTGTAAATTTGTTACAGTATTTCCCATCATAATAACAGAATAAAAATCCAAGAATTCTCCAGGTGGAATATTAATGGAATTTTCTGTTGGATTTGCGAATCCCTGCATATCTCCACAGATTGAATATAAAAATCTGGTATCTACCGGATTACCAATTTGCGTATTGGGAAAATCTCTTAATGAAGTATATTTTGAATCATCAGGATTTCGGTCTGTCATGAGCCAGTATTTTTCGTTAGCAGTTGCCCTGGTTGTTCCAACATAATCAAGAGGATCCCAATCATCAGGACCATTACCAACGCTCCAGGTCCAACATGAAAATTCATAATCTTGTTCCCCGAATAATTTAAATCCTAATAAACCGGTAGTTAAACCTCCATCTCCGTCCCAATCAAAAGCATAGGCAAATTCGTATGGTGCACCAACATAACTGCTGACGTCATCGGGAGCAATGAACTGGCTACCCCAGGCTTGCGGTCCTATATCACAATCCATATAAAAACCAACAGATACATCGAATAAAGTATCAATAAGACTGGCATTGAATATTTTATGTTTCAAGATTACCATATCTGCATAATACTGCACCGGATAAGTATACACCTGTTGGTTAACAGCAATTTCTAAGGGAATATGAATATTGGAACTTTGAGACGATCCCCAATCTCTATCTCCCGGAGTTCCAAAAGGACTGTAATCATAATAATAGCCAATCGATGTTTCGTAACCCGGATAATCACTATCCTCATCGATCAAACCATCTTCATCTTCATCTGTTGGAATGGTGAAACAAAATAAACTATCCGGATCATAAAGCTCAAAAGGCATTCCCAAAGGATCTTCATCGATCAGACCATCTCCATCGTTATCATAGTTTAGCTGGTTTACAATATTTTTTAGAACAACATCCTGCCACCAATAAAAAGAATACTGCTGTCCCAAAGCAGAAATTTCCTTAACATTATAAGCAGGCAGCATCTCATATAAACTGTGATCTCCATCAAAACCAACTGTAGTAAGTGTATCGACAACAAGCTGCAGGCTCGGATTCCAATTCGGATGGTTTTCAGGAATTACCTCGTTATTAAAACTTGGATTACCAACCCAATATAATTTGAAACCTTCATCATTCCTTCTTATCTTTTTCGCACCAACCCAGATAGCACCATGATATAAATAGTCGATTGCACTACCCGGGGGAAATTCAAGTGAAGGATAACCTGCTTGATCTCCAGAACCCAAAAATCCATAATTACTTACCCTTAATAAAACGTTACCAGCATCATGAATAGTATTATCAAAATCCCGATTTGAAAGAGGAGTGGATTGCTCTGCTAAAATACAAAATAAGTTCAAAGGTACGATTAAAATTATGAGAATAAAAAAAATTTTCATCTTGCTCTCCTTATTCTATTTCATCAAAAATTTGATTGATTGTATTTTTCACCTGCTCAGCATTCATATAAGAAAGTGGAAACCCAAAGAAATAACAGCTATTATTTTCCGTTATTTTTCTCAAACCCACTATTTTTCCATTAAATTCATTATATTGTGCTTCGCTGGGATACTGGTCCGTATCATCTTCATCATCCCATACAAGAAAGGTGGGGTCAATTCCATAACCATTCGGATCAGGATATTTACAGCCAAATTCGAATATTGGTTCAGTTCCATTTAGCAGATATTCGAAATATGCAACAGGACCTAAAGCATATTTCATATTTACAAGCTGATTAAAACTAGGAAACTGCAGATAGATATCATCAGTAAACCCATTTGTGGCAATTGATTTAACCAGAAATTGCAGATAAAAGAAATTAGCCATTGTTTCTTCTCCAGTACCGGGATCTACATAAGTAACAACATTCACAGCATTTCCCTGTCCACCGGTTTCAAGAGGAATCCCGAAATATTTTTCCAATAAGGGAAGACCATCATACTGGCATTTCTGCTGGATAGCTAAAGCGTTTGCTCCACCACTAAAAATTAAGTTACCTCCACTATCGAGATAAAGATTCAAGGGATCATATTCTTTGTAAAAATTACTGATGATGTTTACAAGAGGATTGTCGGTATGATAGAGAATGGTTTTATATTGCTGAAGGTCTGTTGGAGAAAAGACGGATCTATAAAAATGCAAAGCTAACAAGCCCATATCTCCAATAATATCAGCAAAATCGAATCGATTTATTTCATCAACATCCGGTTGGTCTGAAAAGAAATATGCATAAAGTGAATCTACCTCATCTTCAGGACTATATACATTGTGATTTTGCTCGTCATCAATAATTAGGATTCCTATTTTTTCCTCTTTGGGAATTGGTGCTACAATATTGAAAACAAATTCTGCCGGTGTAGGGTCAACTTCATATTGAGAATCAACTGCTCTAACTACAAAACTATGAGTTCCAATCGAAGCATAATCACCAGATACAATTGTATTTTGACTGTATTCATGCTCGATAGGAATACGCAGCCATTCGGTGCCGTCATCATCGATAATATTATATACAGCAGCAGGGAGCAATTCGTGAACAAAAGCTTCGCCATCATATCTCAGGTCAAAAAAAAGTATTTCTGCGAAATAAAGAGTATTAGTCAATTCATCTAAAACCTGATTGACTCTTCTTTTACCTGGTTGGTTGTCTTCAAATTCACCAAGCCATCCCCAATGAAAAAAGATTTGCAGATCATCACTTCCAATTACTTCCATATTCCCATCCCAATCGATCCAAAATGGAGTGGCAAAGTGTGGACCATCAGGAGTCATTTCATAAGGAATTTCTTTACAAATAGACTGATCCATTAATGTAACAAAATGATTTTCACCCAAAACCCAGGTATCGTTTTTTCCTGAATTATTTTCCTCAGCAACATAAATAAGAGAACCCGGATGAAAGCCTTCACATACTTTAAAAATTGATAGAGCAGGATTATCAATATCTGCATATCCGCTTCTGGTAACAATATAAGCTTCAAACTGGGAAAGCTCTCCGTCAATATTAGGAATAAGCGACGGGATGGAATTTTCGTTTAAGATTACTTTTCGGATATCCTCACATTCATTGGAGTTATGCCATTCTCCTTCAAAGATCAATGTACTGTCCAGCTCGCTGATAATATTCAACCTGTACATAAAATGGTCGGCATACAAACCTTCCACAAAAATATCCGTGATCTTTTCGTTCAGGAAAAACGTCAAAGCTGTACCGGTTTCACATCCATTGCAGTTTCCGCCTGAATTAGTCAAAAGAGTGCCGATTTCGCGGGATTCAAAATAATTCCAAAAAATTATCTCAGAAATCTCATCATCTATTAAACATCTGATTTCGAAATATGTTAAGATGTGAGGTAAAATGCCATTGTTGGAAATAAAGCTGATTTCAAACTGCGTATCATCTGTCCAGATTGTTCTTTCTGCCAAAGGAGATGAAAGCGGAATACTCTCATCTGCTCCGGGCAGGTAATGGTAAATCCATCCATCAGCATCGGTAAAAATGTAATCCGGCAATTCACCATTAGAAGTAGTTATCCGATATGAAAACATTAAAATATTTCTCTCAGTTACTTCCCAACTAATTTGCTGAAAATATGAATATTCTATTGGATTATTTGGATTCGGAATTTTTTCGCTTTCGTATGAAGTAATTTGCAAAATTTCATCTTCGCTGTTTGCTGTTGGATTGTGCCGGGCACAACTACAGATCAGGATGCACAAAAGTATAATCATTGATATTAAATGAAACTTTTTCATCTCTCCTCCGATTTTAATTTTTATGGATTCTGCATAATGAAAAAAAGCTGTCTTTCTGAGTTTTCTCCCCTGTTCAAACTCACGAAGAATCTAATTATAAGCGGAAATCCTTCGTTAGAAAAGCAAGTAGAATTCCTCCAGACTTCGCTAGCTTCGACTTGGCAAGCAGGATAACAAAAGCACTTGCTTTGCAGAACTCATTTTTTTGCTCGTTACGAAAGTCCTCTTTCGCAACGCATTGTATTCCCATCTTTTACTTATCCACCTCATCCCGACCTTCTCCTATCGAGAAGAAGGAGAACAAAAGAAGCTTCGGTGAGATTCTAAACACTTTATTTTTTTACTCATTCCGATATCCTCTTAACGCATTATGTTCTCAAACTAATAATTTTGAAGATGCTGATTAGGGTCCAAAGTTTTCACATAAGATATAAGAACTTTACCAAAATCTGTGATAGTAATGATTTTGGAGTAATCGATAGGCACATTATTGAGAAACTGCAGAATCAGGTTTTGCCTGGATTTGGTTGGCAATACACCTGCAAAGAAGAATCCCATTTTTTCAAATTTTTCTGTGAAAACAGCAGTATATGGATCACACAGATCAAGATAAATATTTATTGCTTCTATCTTTTTGAAACATAATTCTTTCAGCCGAAGTTGAACTTCATCGATAATACTTTTCCCATATTTTTTCACCCGGATATTAGCAATCAAGAGAGAACTATTCACATTTATTTCAATATTGGATTGCTCTTCAGAAAGTTGAGGTATATCGCTTTTAGTCAGTTTTGCCAACTTATATGGAGCTTCTATATTTTTATAGATTTTTTCAATAATATCTTTATGATGGGATGGAAGATAGATAATGGGTTGCACAGATTTCTGCAAAGACAAATATACAAGAACCAGACTTTCTCTTTGCCCGGCTTTTTCTTCCATTTTTTTGAATTTTTTGGTAGGAGATAAACCAATGAGCATTCCACATTCTTTTAATCCATGATGTAAACATCCCTTCTGAGAAAATGGATGGGTGGTTACAGCCTTTGCGAACATACCGGTAATTCCGATTTCCTTTGCATAATTAATCAAAAATTCACCAATAGAATTGAAACAACCCTGACCTCGAAATGCAGGTTTGGTGAACGCCATGCCAAGTTCAGGCAATTCCTTCTTTTCAGCAAAAAACTCCAGAGCAGAGTGACCCATAACTTCCTTTGTTTTGTTGCAAACAGCAACAGCAGAAATGAGGTCACCGGTTTTCGTCATTTCAACTATTCGTTCCGGATAGTAGATATGCTCATAAATATAAGTGTATCCGTAAGTTCTGTAGGCACTCCTGCAAACATCAATTGCATGAGATGGTTCCAAAAGCTGAACATGATATGAAATTTTTCCTTTTTTCTTTTTGGCAGCAGGTTGAGAATATGCCTGTAAAGAAGATTCTTCCAGAAGGTTCTCGATACGCTGTTGATGAAGATATTTTACAATGTGAACTTCCTTTCCGCCAAAACCTTTATTATGAAAAGTCAGCTCATCCACACTTCCTTTCATCAGGCGAAAGCCAAGTCCAATCTGTTTCTCTTCCTGCAAAGCTTCTTTTACGGAAAAAGCCTTAACCTGCGAAGGATCAAAAGGCAGACCCTTATCCCTGACAATAACACGTAACTCTGTTGAGGATAACTGGCATATCACATCAAAAGTTGCTTCTTCCTCCGGTGAAAATGCATGTTCAACAACATTTGAAACTGCTTCCTCAACAGCTAAAAGAATCAAGTTTTTGTCTTTATTAGAAAACCCGGCTTTGCTTGCTATTGCTCCGATATAAGACTGTATGGCAGCTAAATATGATAAGTTGACAGGTAAACTAATTGTTGATGTTTCTTTGTTTTTCATCTAATCCCTTCTTCTCTCTCAGAAACTTGTTTCTTCTTGTTCCTAAATTGCATTTAGGAACACAATTGTTAAAGAAATTTCATTTCGATTTTTTCAAACCAATTCTTTCAAAAATTTAATCTGAATCAATCGGGTTTTTCGACTCGTAAGTTTACCCCGTAGGGAAGTTTACCCTGTGAAATACGAAGTAATATTTAACAGGGAATTACCGTATCGGGGGAACGATCCCGATTTTTCGGGAAGACAAAGTGCGTATTCAAACTACCTCGAGTCGTCGTTGCAAGCTCCTTACAACTCGAAACAGCACTTTACTAATAAATACATTCCCAAGTAGAAAATGAGAAGAAAACTGGGACTCCACGCGATGCCGCACTACGCAATGCTTCATTGCGTTATGGCATTGTGGGAATGAGGAATCAATAAACTTTTTTAACCCACTTCGTTTTCAGCTTCTCCCAGGTCAGCAACAATTTTAAAAATGGAAGTAAATCCTGCCATTTCGAAGATTTCTTTGATGAATTCCTTCATTGAGCATAGAATGATTATACCTCCAACACTTTTTAATTTCTTAGCAGCGAGAAGAAGAGTCCTTAAACCGGCACTACTGATATAATCCAGTTCGGAGAAATCTATAATAATTTTGTGATCTCCTCCCTCGATTAACGGTACAATTGTTTTTTCCAGTTCTCCGGTTGTGTTGGAATCTAATCTTCCCTTTAAACCTAAAATTAAAACATCACCTTTTTTTTCCTGATTAATTTTCATCTGCTTCCTCCGTTTTTATTATCAATTTTTTTTATGATTCTGCAAAATGCAAAAACAGATGTCTTTCTGAGGTTTCTTACAAAGGCAATCTTCCGAAGAATCTCATTATCAGCGAAGTTCCTTCGAAAGAAAAGCAAGATGAATTCCTCAGGATGACAAAGACACCCAATTATGTAGAACTATTTATTTTTATCAAAGTAAGTATATTTTTATTATTCTCTCTTTTGTATTTTAGTTCATCCACAAGTTTTCTAACCATATGAATGCCAAGACCGCCAATCGGTCGCTCCATTACTGACTTCGTAATATCTGGTTCAGCTTTTTGTAAAGGATTAAAAGCAATCCCTTCATCTTCAACTTGGATTTTTAGTCCATCTTTCAGGGAAAATAATCTTACTAAGATCTTGTGTTCTGCCTTATCATTGTAAGCATAAGAAACAATATTTGTTAAAATCTCATCTAAAGCCACATCAATTTCAAATAAAAATTTTAGCGAAAAATTTTTTTCCTCAGCAAAATCCTCGATAATTTTACTCAATCTCTCACTCTCAGAGAGTTTATTTACAAGTGTAACTTTTTTCTGAATTTCCACTTTCTTCCCTTTTTTTAAATAATAAATAAACTTAGCTTCTTTGATATACTTATAACTTAGTTTAATTTCCTTTTTTTATTTAATGTGTCAATAACATTTTATTGTGAACCTTGAAAAGGTTTAAGAGACTCTTCTGCCTGCTGAACCTTTTCAAGGGTTGAAACGCAACTTATTTCTTTCAACAAGTCAGATGACAAAAATTGAAAAGGGAAATGTTAATCAATTATATTTAATCACAAGCACCGTGATATCATCAGATTGAACTGCACCTTTGGCAAATTCCCGAATATTGGCTAGTGTTTGTTTTGTGATTTCCACTGGTTTTTGAGATATAGATTTTTGTAAGAATTCTTCCATTCTTTCATAAGAAAACTGATTTCCATCCTTATCCATCGCCTCATTTACACCATCTGTGTAAAGATAAAGAATATCATTTTTCGCAAGCTGTATCCACTTTGAAGAATATTCAAAATCTTCCATCACACCCAAAGCCACTCCGGGTGTATTCTCAAGCTGAGTAATCTGTCCGCTGCTTTTGATATGATACGGAAGATTATGACCGCCATTTGAATAAACAATTTCCCCTGTTTTTGTATTGAGAATCGCATAAAATGTGGTTACAAACATTGCTGAATCATTCTCATCACAAAGTAAATTATTCACTTGTGAAAGGATTTTATCCGGTGTTATTTCGGTTTGAGATTTTGTTTTTAACAAAGTCTTTGATACAGCCATAAAAAGTGAAGCAGGAACACCTTTGCCGGAAACATCCGCAATTGTGAAACACAAGTGCTCATCATCAACAAAATAGAAATCAAAAAAATCTCCTCCAACTTCTTTTGCAGGCTCTATCACAGCATGAATATCGAATTCACTTCTTTCTGGGAAAGGAGGAAAAATTTTGGGAATAATTCCCATCTGGATATCATGAGCAACCTTTAATTCACTTTCAATTCGTTCTTTAGCAACTTCTGTTTTTCGCTCCTTAATCAGGTTCAAAGAGAAAAACATAAAAATAGCCATACCAATGGAATTCGCCAAAGTCATTGGTAAAACCACTTTTTTAACAATTGCTATTATTTCCGGCGTTGCTCCATTTATGATAATTACCAGTAACATATGAAACTGTTCGAATAAGAACGAAAAAAGAACAGCACCTCCAACTCCGATAAATTTTCCTTTTCGAAGGCTGTATATTAAACCTGCTGCAATTCCAGCAAGTAAAGTAGCAGTAGCACAAGGTATCCGGGTGCTTCCTCCTATAAAAAAGAAACGATGACAAGCTCCGATGAGACCAGCACCAAAGCCTACAATTGGTCCTGCCAACAAACCTGCAATTGACGGTCCCAAATCTCGAATATTTGCAACTACACCGCGAAAAGCAACGCCACTTATAGTTCCATAAATAGATAAAATCCCAAAAATAATTATTAGAATAATACGATTCAAAACAGTAAATTTTTTGTTAATTATATTTGTATAAAAGCGAGTTCTGGTAAGCACATAAGCAATAACCATCAAAACTGCCATATGATTAATAAGTTTTAAAATCATTTTTTATCCTATACCCTTACCAATTTATTCTTACAAAGAACAAACTTGTTAAATTTTAAAAATTTAACAAGTTTTATATTCAAAAGAAAGGGTCTGGGATGAGTTTACGAATTTCATTCTTTATAATGCAAAGCTAACCAGACTGTCTTCTGGCTTTGGTCAGTCCATTCCACGCGATGCCGCATATTTGCAGGAATATGAATGTAATCTCCGGGAAATAAATCAAGGATACATTCTTCATCTTCAAAACTTAATCCTGCTTTTCCGCTTAGAAGAATCACCCCTTCATCCCATTCCTGACAAAGCCATTCACCTTCTGGAGTTGACTGTCCGGAAGAAATAATCCGTTCCAATTTGAAATTATCGGCTTTCAATAAAATTTCAAATATTTCGTGAGAATCTAAAATTCCATTTTCAGAAAAAATATTTTCTATTTTCATTTTAATAAGAACCCACTCTAAAAGTTAAATTACTTAACTTAAGTTTCGCAGGAGTGTGAATTATCATCACGACTGCTTTCAGGTATTTCATAATATTCCATAACATCTTGTTCTTTATAGAATTAAGCATAAGTGCAAAATTAGTGATTTAAGCTGCATTATCAAGATTAACCT
>JABMPU010000062.1 GCA_013203665.1 Armatimonadota bacterium | reverse complement strand
GTTCTAAATCTATGAGCTTCATCAATGATAATATTCTTATATTTTTCTGTTCCTCTTTTAATTAGTTTATCAAGTTTTCCCAAAGATTCAAAATCAGCAGGAATCCTGAAATCTGAAAAAACATTATTCCATGAACCCGGAGTATTTTTTTCTAATAAAACAGGTGGTGCAATAACTAAAGTGCGACCGTCAAGTTCACCGGAAAGCATTGCAGCCATATATGTTTTTCCCAAGCCAACAACATCAGAAAGGAAGACACCACCATATTCAAGTAAAACTCTTTTTGCATCTGATACAGCTTCACTCTGATATTCCAATTTCATAAAATCTTTAGGAAAATACTTTAGAGAAATATCTTCTGAAATATTCAGCTCATCTTTAAAATATTCATACAAAAATTTAAGATATAAATTGTAGGGAGTTATAAGTTTTAACCAGGTACGGGGAATAGTTTCCAGATATTTATCTTTGACATCAACAGCTTGCTCCCAGAGCTCGTTGAATTTATTTATTGAGAATTCATAATCAGCCCGATTTTTAAGTTCGACATTAAATTCAAGATTATCTACCAGACCTGCTTGAGTAAAATTGCTGGAGCCGGTAATAACTCGACCAACATCTCTATCTCCCTCTTGAAAAGTCATAATGTACAGTTTTGCATGAAGGTTGGATGTAGGATAAGCTTTAATCTCCAATTTACCGCTTCTCAACCACTCCTGGAATTTTAAGATACCTTCTTCGACCTCAAATGAATCTGCTGAAGAACCAATCTCGCTTTCTACTTTTTTTGAATATAAATCTTTTACTTCCGAATGAGAAAATTGTATTTGAAGTTGCCTTGATTTTTCAATGAATTCAACTGTCTTTTTATCGGTTGAGATTCCAATAAGAATTCTGATTTTTTCCGTGTTTTCTAATGATTTATACAATGAATGAAAACCACTGGTATAGAAATAACCGACAAGAACATCAAAAAAACGAGTAGTTATTAAATTACTTTTGAACCGATCCAATAATGTATGACCGGGTTCATTTGTGAAGAAAGTCAAATCACTCATCAATTATTCTCCATAAAATTTGTTGATCTTGATTTTTATTTAAGCTCCCTTTTGTGTATATTTGGACCACCTAATGATAATTCAAATAATAATGCACCTAAAGTTGACAGGATTGAGAAAATAAACACTCTCCAAAAACATTCGATCAGAAAAGTATTAAGAAGAACTTCACTTTCCCGGAAAATATTGAAAGTGATAAATGCATATACAATACCAACGACCATTCCTACAGATGTGGCGGAAATAATTCGTTTCCACAAAACTGCTCCTCCGCATCCGGAAGTAACAAATAAGCCAAGAATTAAGGGCAGAATTATTACTAAATACCAGATATCTTTCAATGTCGGGATAGAACCAAAATGAGAAAGATACAAATAATCGGCAATTCCAAATAAGGCAGAAAAAATGATGGCATATATAGGAATGTGCCAATATCGAGATTTTTTGGTTTCACGTTTTTCTGCACGTAATTTCATTCTGCGTCGGATGGTTAATGGCCAGTTATAAAACAAATTGAAAACCCAGTGTTCCAGGAGTGCTCCCTGTTCTCCAAAAACCGGAATTATATGAACCGCTTCCGTAGCCCAATGTCCTGCCATAAATCGTGCTAATGCCGGATAATGCTGGGTCATCTGAATGGGAAATGCTAAATATCCGATGTATTTGAAAAAACTCAGGAAAATAGCAATATTATAGTTTTTAAAATTGCGTTCTCTGATTAATAGATATACCACGTAAAGTCCTCGAGCCAAAGAACCCGGTGAAATCGGTATAACCTGGAAAAGAGCGATGATTCCAACTCCGATTCCCCAAGCTTGAGCGCGCGGCATTTCCGGGTGTGAAGCTACATAGATTATGGCGATTAACACAGAAACAACTTGAGTTATTGGTAAAGTGCAAACATGCACTGCCAGGCTTTTCAGGTATTTTTGAATGAACGGTTCTTTGATTTGAGAATGAATGATTTTTGCATCTTCGTCAGTAAGCATGTGTTTCTTTTGTCCTTCTGTGAGCATGTCCAGAAGCCATTCTTCACGCAATTTGCTATTGAAATACAAGCGGATTGGTCTTACAATTATATTGCTCAAACGATCTTTAAAATATTGCCGGTTTGTGAGGAATTTGTGTAATCCCACAGGTAAGATGGAAAACGGTAAATGAGCTGAAAATCTAAAAAAAGATGAAGATACTTTTAAAGCTTTATCCTCGTCGAGTCTCCCTTTTCTGTGCCAGATAATCACCTTTTCTGCGATTTTACCGGATAATGCCCGTTTCAAATATTTCCAACTTGTCAGCATACTTTTGTAGTGATTTCGCCATTCCGGACGATTGAAAAATTTTATGATGAATTTTCCTACGAAAGGAATCAATCCAATAATATAAAACAGAATTAATAAAGCTTTTGAATTTTTCAGTTTGAGGTTAGATTTTTCATCTGTCAGGTTTTGAGTTCTCCAGCCAACTCCGGAACTATTCAGGATGGTTGACCAGAGTTTTTTGCTGAAAAGCAATTTGAAATGATTGTGAGTTATATCCGGAACAGAGTTGCGATAGATCTTTTCACAAGATTTAAGTTCTTCCAACATTCCTTGCATATCAGAGAATTCATGCTGATTTGCTTGAATGAAACTTTCCAGTTTTTTGAGATTTCCTCTATCAAATTGAACCAGACTACCGCGGAACAATCCTGAAAATATCAGCTTAAAATCTCCGGGACTCATCGGTAAAAATGGAAGTAGAGCAAGACCTGCTCTAAAATCTACAGCAACTAATCCTTTGGCAGGATCATCAGCTTCATATCTCTTCAAACAATTCGGTTGGCTTTTGCAGGTTGACCATTCATATTGACGTGCAAACTCAAATCCTCCGACATCGTGAAGCAACTTAACGAAATCTCGCATAAACTCTCTTTTTGCACGATATTCAGGAGAGCCGAGATTTGCATCATCAACCTTTTTCCCTTGATGCCATTTGTTTAAGATATCAAGTTTATCATCTACTTCCAATTGCCAGGTACGACCATCAACCCATTCGCTTATTTCTCCACAGCTACCCAATTTTTCATCGATGAATGTGGCAAAGATATCTACTACAACTTTTTCATCATCAAACCTGATCTTTGCAGCTCTGCGGATAAACTTTTGCCATAAAGCTCCAGACTTGGAAGCTGCCGGATTCACCTGAAGTTGAAATGGTCCCTGAAATCCTATCCAATATAAACTATTGCGAAATAACTTCGAGAAGTTGGAAGGAGGAATAAGAATTTTAATGGCATATTCTTTTCCTTCATCAAGATCCGGAATGGAGTCATTTTCAATTTTTAATAGTTTAACTTTGTAAACCTGACCTGCGAATCCTCCGCCCACAGATTTTATTATTTGCAAATGAATTTTTGCCGAATTTGCATTTGATACGGATTTTACATTATAAACTAAAATATCGCCTTTATCATAACGATTAATATGCATGGGACGAAACAATTTCGCATCAATGAATTTCTGTTCGAGTGTTTTACAAATTTCGATATTATATTCCATTAGGTTCCTTGATTACAGAAGTTTTTTTTTATGGTATTTCCGGAAGTGAATATTCAAATAATTTTGAAACCGGAACAATTTCAAAACCAAGTTTTTCAGCTTTGGCAATGAATCTTTTTAAGTAATTTAACTTGTTTCTATTTGAGCAATGAGTGATAATCAAGACTTTATCTTTTGCTGAAAGTTTTTTAAGTTTTTCAATTTTCATATTAAATGTTTTATCTGAAATGTTCGGGCTATCCAGGAAAAAATTGTTTTCAAAAGAGGGGATCATCATTCTCTGAGCAGTAGAATAAGCCACAGATGAAGTAGTTGTACGGCTGTCGATGAAAAACATTTCGTGTCTTTTGAGCACTTCGAGCACGATTTTCATAATGTCTTCATCTGTTGTTACAAGCGAGCCCATATGATTGTTTGCCCCAATGCAAAGAGGGAGCTTCTTGATATATCCTTCCATACGTTTGATAATTTCTTTTTTGGAAAGATGCACGTAAATTGCATTTTTACCAGGATTATTTTTCGGATAACTCATCGGTTCCATTGGAATATGAATTATGGTTTCATGATTTGTATCATTTGCTTTCAGCATCGCAGTTCTGGAATGTGTTTCGTCCGGTAAAATTGCAAAAGTAATCGGTTGTTTTATCTGGCAGAAATCATTGAGTAGTTCACCTTTAAAATAACCGAAATCATCAACAACAATTGCCAGTTGAGGTTTTTTCTTTTTATAACTTCCTTCAGTTGCATAATATAATTTTATGATATATTTTTGAGAATCGAATGGATCAATAAATTCGAGTTCCTGTTTAAAGCCGGTTCTGGTCTCATTTCCTGAAATAATTTTGCCACCAATACTTTCGATTTTACCGGTAATAATCGCATTTGCCAGGTTCAAATCTATTTCATCTTTGTTCAATCCGATATAAATATAAATGGCATCTTTACGTACTTTGTGTTTATATAAATTTTCCGGAATTCCCATGTTTTTGATGGCTTCTAGAATAACATCATCCACAGAGATTTTTTGTTCGATTTCTATTGTTTCCACTTTTTCTTTTTTTTCCCTGGGATAGATGGAAATATCTATGCGATTATTTATTATGAAATAAGTCGCAACTGCTAAAATAACAACAAAGATAAAGATAAGCAGAAAATTTATCCAATTTAGCTTTTTCTTTCGTTTTTTCTTTTTTGACTTTGTCATGTTCTCCTCTTTTCTATTTTGTTTGAATTTCAATGTTGATTTTGAGTCAAGAAAAAAACTTGAATTTGATAAGAAATAAAAAAAACCGATTCGATAAAACAAATCGGTTTAAAATGGTGGGCGCTGAGGGACTTGAACCCCCGACCACCTGCTTGTAAGGCAGGCGCTCTCCCAACTGAGCTAAGCGCCCCGAAATCAAAGAAAGATATATTTTCAGCTTTTCTCTGTCAAATAATTTTTTAAAGATATGAAACTGGTCGGGGCGAGAGGATTTGAACCTCCGACTTCTTGATCCCAAATCAAGCGCGCTAACCGGGCTGCGCTACGCCCCGAAGAATTGTCACCAAAAAAAAAGCAATTTTAGAGTCAAGCAATTTGTTGAGACTATTCATCCACGAATTACACGAATATACACGAAGAATAAACAACTCAACTTATTTCTTATCCTGCAACCGCAAGATGGAGATTTAGTAACTAAAAAAATAATTATAAGACCTTAATAAAATTGAGGAATTATGATTTCTGAATCGTAAATAATAGGATTTATATTTTTACTTTTTTTCGACATTCTACTTTTTTACCTCAACCCCTAATCCCTTCTCCTACAAGGAGAAGGGGAACACCGCTGTCTCCCTCTACTCTTAGGAGAGGGCTGGGGTGAGGTTGGAAAGTGATGATATTATTTGCGATTTATTTTTTCAAAAATCATTGATTTAGTGAGGTCTGAATTATATTAAATTCTTTATCTGTGAAAATCCGTAAAATCCGTGTCATCTGTGTTCCTTTTGTGGTGAAATTTATACAGATTAAAAAGTAGTACCAAACTGAAAATGCGGTTCCCATCTTCTATTTTCAAAATTATGAGCATAATCAAATCCAATAAGACCGAATGGACTTCGCACCCGGATTCCGATTCCTGCTCCTTTTTTCATACTCCAGAAATCAAAATCCTTCAGACTATTATAACTGTCACCTGCATCAAAAAACAATAATCCTATAAGTTGGTCGCCTGCAATGGGCCAGCTATATTCTGTAGAAAAGATGATTTCTCGCAATCCACCTTCATCAGGTCCAACCGAGCGATCTGCATATCCTCTAATTCCATCAGGACCGGTTCCACCCAAATAGAATCTTTCATCCGGTGGAACTTCATCAGATTTATAACCGGTAACATAACCAAAACGCCATTTTGTACTTAGAACCAATTGCCAGATAGTTTTTGTGAACCAACTTACTTGAGCAATTTGTTTGAAATAATTGAAATCACCTTGAAGCGGACCACCGGCTAATTCGCTGTAAAGAGTAAATTGAGTACCGGTTGTGGGGAAAAAGATATTATCTCTGTTATCACGGGCAATGGTCATAGAAAGAGAACTTGTATTTTTCCAACCTTCTTTATCCAATTCAGCAAGAGTTTCAGATACATCTTCCGGGTCTATCGAATCAAGAATTCTATATTTTTTTTGATAAAAGGAATATCCACAGATGATCTTAGCAAAATTCAAAAATCCTAAAGGTCGTCCTAATCGTATTGAACCACCATTTGTTTTGATTTCGTAAGTGGACCACTCCTTGGATGTGTGATAGATATTGAAACCGACAAGTGTACTGGAATCCATGAAATACGGATTTGTGAAATCGATTTCATAATTCTGAGTTTTTCCCCCGAATTCCCATTTCAATCCTGCAGACCAGGAATTTCCGAATAAATTATTATTCGATACTGAAATTTGCCCCACAATTCCATCCTGACTGTTGATAGCAATTCCCCCGTTTGCTGAGCCAGAAGGTTTATCATTAACGTGGATAATCAAATCGATATCTCCGTTGCTGTTAATAGGCTGATAATCAGGATAAAGGTCCGGTTCGAAAAATCCCATATTATAAATATTATTCTGGGTTCGCATCACTTTTGACTGACGGAAATAGTCTCCAGGCGCAATTGCCAGATGCCTCCTGATAACTTTTTCTTTGGTTTTACGATTTCCTTTGATGTGGATTTTATGAACTTTAGCACGTGTATTTTCCTGGATGTTAAGTTTGATGTTAATTTTTTCTTCATCTTTTTCCAGTTCATGATCGAAATTCGAGTAGATATAACCTTCCTCATAATACATCGAAGCAACTTTTCCTAGCTGTTTATTGAACTTTTGAAGATTGAATGTCTCATCTTCTTTAAATTTGAAATTTGAGACGATCAATTTATCTGTAAATCTTTCATTTCCGGAAACCAGAACCTGTCCGAATTTAAACGTATTTCCCTCATAAAGATAAATTTCGATAATGAATTTTCCTTCAACGAGCTTTTTATCGAAAGAGAGAATGCGAGCATCAATGTAACCTTTTTTATTGTAATAAGCTATGATAAGATTCAGGTCTTCATCGAACTTCTCTTTTTCAAATTTTCCGGAGCGTAGCAAACTGGCTTTTTTGGTTTTCATGATTCCTGTAATTTTTTTGGAGGGAATATCCTTATTACCAAAAATTTTGATTTTCTTAATTGTAACTTTCGAACCTTCTGAGATATTTACCAGAACATCTACTTTGTTATTTTCCAATGCGGTAATTTCAAATTCAGCAACAGCAAGATGATATCCTTTCTTTTTATATTCTTCAGAAATGTTATTAATAACTTCACGCTGCAGAAATGGTGACCAGTAACTTCCTTTTTTCAGGTTCACATTTGTCTGGATGTTATCAGATTTGATTTTCTTATTTCCTTTAAAAGCAACTGAGTTAACAATTGGGAATTCTTTTACTTTCACGGTTATTAAGATGCCTTGCTGGAAATCATGCTTCTCGATCAATACATCCTCAAAAACTCCCAGTTGATAAAGATTATTTATGGTTTTGGATACGTCTTCTACTTTCAGGTTTTGACCAACTTCAAAGGTAAATAGAGATTTAATTAATTGCTCATCAATGTTATAATTGCCAATAAGTTCAATTTCTAATATCAGTGTGTTCTCTGCTTTTAATAAATTCCAAAAAGTAAGATTTAATATTAGAAGCAGTATAAATATCCTTTTATATCTATTCATCCATCTTTCTCCGTAACTTTTATTTTCATCGATGCAAAATATTAAATCCCAATTTTCTGGTAAAGTTTTTTTATTAGGGTGAAAAAATTTAGTGGTTCAACCTTGAAAAGTTCAGCAAGAAGAAAAGTCTCTTAAGCCTTTCCAAGGTTTGTGAATACATAAGAAGTTTGATAAAAATCTTGACGCAACAAATTGAAGTTCAAATTTAGGAATTGTTGTGGGGCATTAGCTCAGCTGGGAGAGCGCATGACTGGCAGTCATGCGCTCTCCCAGCTGAGCTAATGCC
>JABMPU010000061.1 GCA_013203665.1 Armatimonadota bacterium | reverse complement strand
AGATAATTATATTGAAATATTAGATGTTATAAATGAATGATGCGGAAGATGAATAGACCTAACACACAGCTCCACAGCCGAGTAAGAAGAAAAGCAAGAAGAGCGTGGCAGCTGCCAAACATTAACACCAATTGTATTTTATTGAAGAAAGTTGTTAAAAAATAATGAAAAAAGAAAAAGGAGAAAACAAAATGAAGAAGAGAATTATTGAATTAGTATTTTCAATTTTATTTATACTAATTTTAATTGTTAGTTGTAGTGAGCCAACGAGTCCAGAATTAAATGAATCATTTTCATCACCTTTCCCTGCAAATAATGCAACAAATCAGGAAACAGATTTGATACTATCTTGGGTCTTTGATGGTGAAGCTGATTATTTTGAAGTATATTCAGGAGAGAATTCAACTCCAACGAATAAGGTTTCAGATTGTGATACTACATTTTATTTTGTAGAAGATTTAGATGAACTCACAACTTATTATTGGAGAATTGTTGCTATTAAAGATTCAGTTTCAATATTAAATAGCCCGATTTGGAAATTTACAACAAAAGAAAACACTTATTTTTCATCACCTTTTCCTGCAAATAACTCAACAAATCAGGAGACAGATTTGACATTATCTTGGGACTTCGATGGTGAAGCTGATTATTTCAAACTCTATTTCGGGGAAAATCAAATTCCTGATTATCTGTATGCCGATTCTTTATTACAGGAAAATTTCCAAATATCAGGCTTAATGCTTCAAACTAATTACTACTGGAAAGTAGTTGCAGTAGTTTCGGAGAATTCTAGAGAAATAAACAAAGCAACAAAAACAAATACATTAAATGTTACAACACGCCAGCCTAAAAATGGAAAAGATAAATCTAAAAACAATCAAACATTTCAAAGAAAAAAAGTTGAGAGAATAAAATCCGAGAATAAAAGAAACACAGAAATCGAAAGTCCAATTTGGAATTTTGAAACAAGATATCCGAGTATAGAAGATGGTTATAAACTTTATGAATATTTAGTCCAAACTGAATTACCTTCGTATGTTAATATAATGTTTCAAGTTACAGATATGGAAGGAATAGGTGTAGATAATTTAGAAACTTCTGATTTTGAAGTAAAAGAAGATGACCAACCAGTATCTCCTACCGAATCTGCAATGAATATAAAAAAGAAAGATGAGATTAATTACACACTCAAAACTGTTCTAATGTTAGATAATAGTGCGAGTGTAACTTCTAATTTAGAAACAATCAAAGAATCAGCAATATCACTTGTTGAAAACATAACAAATCAACAGGAAATTGCGATCTATTCGTTTTCTGAATCAGTTAACTTGCTTCAAGATTTTACTGATGATGTTAGCAATTTAACAAGTGCAATTAATTCTATTCAAGCAGGTTATCCATCTACAAACTTGTACGGTGCAATTATTGAAGGTGTTGGAAGATGGGATGATTTTTATAATATCGACGAAATTGAACAGGGTGTTTTGATTGCACTCACAGATGGTGACGATACGCAAGGAAGTTCTACTTTGAATGAAGCTTTGAGTGCAATTGAAGATAAAAATGTATATATGGTAGGTCTTGGGAATGAAATGGAACCTGAAATACTACAACAATTAGGTACTGCTGGTTTTTTTTACGGAATCCAGATTGAAAATTTAGTCGAAATTTTTATTGATATTCAAAACGAAATTACTGCTTTTGCAAATAGTTTTTATTGGTTAAATTATATGTCACCTAAAAGAGAAGGTAATCATACTCTGACTTTAACAATTCCAGCAAATTATAATACAGGTGATTATTCATCAATTAACAGTAATTTTAGTGCTGAAGGATTTTATGGAGTTTTACCTGGAATTGCACTAAATGTTGATCCTGAAAATGGTTATCCTGAAGGTATTGAAAATTTAACGATTCCTGACGAAAACTCATATTTAATCGAAGCAACAACTTTTTTTGGTTCTGAAAATCCTATTTATGAGTGGAGCGTTATAGATGAAAGCATTGCTGCTTTTACAATTGATCCGTTAGATAACTCTAAAATTTATATTTTTTCAGGTGGCACAATTGGTTCTACAATTCTCAATGTAATAGATTCTGCTAATAATTTTTCTAAAGATATTGATATTTTTGTTGAATACGGAAGCGGTATATTGCTCAATGCTACAGAAGAATATTCTCTTGGTATTTCTACAATAAATTTGCAACCTGATGGAAATTTAGAATTAATTGCTTCCTCTGTTTTTGTTGAAAACATACCAATATATTCTTGGACAATTCTTGATGAGAATATTGCAACTATCATAGTAACTGGAGATTCAACTGCAACAATAACTGCTGTATCAGAAGAAGGTGAAACAATTCTTCATATTGAAGATACTGCTAATAATTTACAAAGAGATTTTCCAGTTTCAATAAATATTTTGCCTACGGATGGACTAATTGCATACTATCCATTCAATGGTAATGCTAATGATGAAAGTGGTAATGGAAATGATGGAACGGTTTACGGAGCAACTTTGGCTACAGATAGATTCGGTAATGAAAACAATGCTTACAGTTTTGATGGACAAAACGATTATATAGATTGTGGTAATGGTCAATCAGTAAACATTAGTGGTACAAATTCCGAAATAACTATGTCATGCTGGTTTAAAGCCAATGATGTTAATTCTGGACAGAATCTAATTTCCAAAGGACGGGATTATACTTCGAATTATGGTTACCATTTGAATGTTAATAACAATAAAAACAGAGGACTCTATAGGTTACTTAGCGGTGAAAACAATATTGTACATACAAATGATGTATTACTAACCAATAATTGGTATCATGTTCTTACTTTTTTTGATGGAAATGAATCAAAAATATATTTGAATGGGATATCACATAATACAACAAGCCAACCTGGAGAAATTGGACCATCAAGTACAAACTTGATTATTGGTTGCCATTCTCCATATCCTCCAACATGGTACACTTTTGATGGCATAATTGACGACATCCGTATTTACAACCGTGCTTTATCAGAAAATGAGGTTCAAGCTTTGTATAATGAAGGCGGTTGGGATAATTAAACAAATTTCAGAAAATGGTGTTAACAAAAGCCTCCACATTCAGATTGAGAGAAAAATGAGAAGAACGTGGCAGGCTCTAAACATTATGTGTTTTAAAAGATGATTCTGATTAATTT
>JABMPU010000060.1 GCA_013203665.1 Armatimonadota bacterium | reverse complement strand
GCAAAATGAAAAAAGGCTGTCTTTCTGAGGAAATCTTCGAAGTAGTCTCTAACGAAGAATCTCATTATAAGCGGAGATCCTTCGATGAAAAAGCAAGAAGAATTTTTCAGGATGAAAAAACACTCTATTTTGCAGAACTCTTGAAAAGAAAAATAAAAAAGATTGCACAAAAATCCTTTAAAAAATATTTATACAAACCAAGAAAAATGGTAACGTATCATAATTTATGAAAGATTATGAAATAATTAGCCGTAAAGTTCACAAAGAAGCACGAAGAAATAAAAAATACTTAGTGTAACTTCGCCTACCCCGTAAGGAAGTATGACTGTATCGGGGTGTTCTTGGTGGCAAAAAAAGGAGTCGATATGAAGAAAAGCTTTTTTTTCCTGTTAATGTTAGTGATTTTCACATTACTGAATGCAATGTCTGATGAGGAAATCTTTGAAAGAATTACAACAGCAGGAGATTATCTCAAAGAAGATAAAGTTGAAGAGGCACAAAAGGAATTGAACAAATTAAAGGAAGATATCGAAAAAGAGACAGGTAAAGAAATTCTCGATGTTCTTACTTCTGAGCAAATTATCAGCTCATTAATTGTTCAATCCGGTATTTATTATGTTTGCCAGGACCTTATCGCTGCTGGAGAAGGATTTTCTCTGGCTTGTGAATTGGCTCTAAAAGAATGTCCCGCGTTTATTGGAATAACTTATTATTATTATGCAGATTATTTTTTAAGTATCAATAACCTAAAAAAAGCGAAGCAATTAGCTCAAATATCTGTTGATTATGAACATGAACCTACTAAGATATTGTTAGAAAAGATTAATCTGCTTGTAGACGAAAAAGATGAATAAATGATAGAAATCAAAAACCTGACAGTCGGTTTTAACGGGGATACTGTTTTAGAAAATATCAGTCTCGTTATCCCTCAAAATGAAATTACAGTTATTGTAGGTCGCAGCGGTTGCGGGAAAAGTGTGTTAATGAAAACAATTGAAAGACTTTTCTATCCTTTTTCCGGCAAAATATTTGTAGATGGGATCGATATTTTTTCGTTAAAAAGAAAAGAAATGAAGGAAATGCGAAAGAGGTTGGCAATGCTGTTTCAAGGCTCAGCACTTCTGGATTCTTTATCTGTTTTTCAGAATGTGGCATTGCCATTATATGAGCACACGGATTTATCTGAAGAGAAGATTTTTAATAAAGTCACTGAAAATCTCAAGTTAATGGGACTTGAGGATGTTTTGGATAAAATGCCGGCAGAACTGAGTGGAGGGATGAAGAAAAGAGTTGCTCTGGCTCGAGCAATTATTCTGAAGCCGGAATACATAATCTATGATGAACCTACAACCGGTTTAGATCCTATCATTGCGGATGAAATAATTAAGCTCATATTAAAGATGCGAAAAGCTTACAATTTAACTTCCATCATTGTTACTCACGATCTTGATTGCATTCGGAAAATCGCAGGCAGAGTTGCTATGATCCACGAGAAAAAGATTATTTTTGATGGGTCTTATAATGAGTTTAAAAATTCTGCTGACATTCGTGTTCAGAGTTTTATGAGGTTTTCTTAAGAATGATTGAATCAGCTAAGCAGAGACACTCTGAAAATGTCTCTTTCAATGGCTACTTGCATTTGACACTTTCAGAGTAATAATTTAATGAAACCTTGAAAGTGCTAAGCAGGAAGAATTATTGAAAGAAGCCTTTTCAAGGACGGTTTTTCGCGGGTTAATTTTAAACGGATTTCAAAGGAGAAATAATGAAGTTCTATCAGGATAAAAGAAGTGTGGAGTTCAAAGTTGGACTTTTTACTTTGCTTGCAATTATAATTCTTATTTTGGGTTATTCCTGGTTTATGGAAGTGATGGAAAACAGGAAATACACAGAGCTACAAGTGAAATTTAGCAATGCAGGAAATATTGAGCCAGGAAGTGCTGTCTCGATTTTGGGTGTGAAAAAAGGACGTGTAAAAGATATTTCTATAAAGAGTGATGGAGTTACTTTAAATCTTCAGGTAGAATTAGATTTTCCATTAAAAAAGGATACGGAATTTTATATAATCGAGACTGATATTATGGGAGATGTTCAGGTTGAGATTATACCCGGGCAGGATAATGAGATGCTCGATTTATCGCTTGTTCATCATGGTTTTCGGAATCAGGGAATTTCAGGATTCGTTTCTCAATTGGGTATTTTGGTGCGCGATGTTCAAGAATTGATGAACAGCATCTCTGAAGATAAAGAGTTTATCAAAGGCTTGTTTTCATTTGCTGATTCTTCGCAGAGTTTCATAAATAAATTGAATAAAAGCTATGATAAAAATTATGAAAATATCGAGAATTTGATTGCAAACGCATCTTCAATTTCAGATAAATTAGAAACCATAATTTCCCAAAATGAGGAGAGTATAAATTCGTCACTAAATCTTACAAATGAAGTATTAAACGATTTCAATTCCACGCTTTCAGAAATGGATATTATCGTTAAAAATTTCCAGGATTTATCAACGAAACTGGTAGAAGAAGATAGTAGTTTCAATAAGATAATCACAGAAAAAGAGCTTTATGAAAAGTTATTGAAGTCTGCTGTATCATTGGATTCTCTTCTGATCGATATCAAAAAGAATCCGGGTAAATATTTTAAGATTAAAGTTTTTTAGTTTTTCTCTCATTCCCAAGTACACAGAGTGTGTGAAAAAGAAGTATTTTCTAACTCACCCTCGTTCCCTCTATTCAAAGAGATGGATGTCGGAGAAGTTGTGAAAGAAAAAAGAATCTTCTTGCTTTTTTTTATCTCCCTTCTCTTGCAAGAGAAGGGTTGGGGATGAGTTGGAACAAAATAGATCGCAGATAAAGGAACATTGATGAAAAAATTATTAATTTTCATATTATTTTTAATATTTATAACACAACTGTTTTCCTTCAGTTTTGGAAAGAACAAAATTCAGGCTGAAAAACTTGAATGGTCTAAAATCGAAACTCTTCACTTTGATATCTACTTCAATAAAGGAGATGATGATTTTGGGAAAATTGTTGCCTTGATGACTGAGGAAGCCTATTATTATTTGAAAGAAGATTTTAAAACACCGATCCGAAATCGCATACCTGTTATCTTTTATAAATCGCATAGCGATTTTGAGGTAACGAATATCATTTATCCGCTTTTAGATGAAAGTATTGGCGGGTTTACAGAATCCTTTAAGAACCGGGTTGCTATCCCTTTTGACGGCAGCTATCCCAAGATGGAAAAAACATTGGTTCATGAATTGACTCACGCTTATATCAATGAAATTGCTCAAACAGGGATGAAGGTTTTTAATCTTTCTGGAATTCCTTTCTGGTTTTCTGAGGGTTTACCTGAATTTGAAGCTGTTGGCGGGGAAGATGTTTACAACAATATGTTTGTTATCGACCTGCTTTTAAGTGATAAATTGTACAAACTCGATAATATCGGTGGATATTATGCTTACAGGGAAGGGGAATCGTTTCTCACCTATCTCAGCAAAGAATATGGACGTGAATCTATTATGGATTTGTTTTATGGTTTTCGCATTTCCGGTTTGAAGGATACGAATTTTAAGAAGGTTTTTTCGAAAGATTTTGAAGAGATGCAGCAGGAATGGGAAAATTATCTTAAAAGAAAGTATTTTCCACTTATTTCGGAATTTGATATTCCGTATGAAGTTTTTGAGCGAAAAACAGATCATAATAAAGATGGCTCAAATATGAATGTAGCTCCCCGCTTTTCTCCTGATGGTCTTCATTATCTCTATTTTTCCAATAAGAATCTTAGAGCTGGAATCTGGCAGGGTTCGACATTGGATATTTCTTCGAATAAAGAAATTTTAAAGGGTTCATCTTCCGGTAAATTTGAGGATTTTCACTTTCAGAGAAACAATTTTAGCTGGTTTCCTGATGGAGATATTTTTGCCTTTGTTGCTCAAACTTCTTCCGGTGATAAAATCTATACAATGAGCTTGGAATCCGAAGAAATAATCGATACATATTCCTTTCCGGATTTTGATGCAATTTATGAAATCGATGTTTCTCATGATGGCAGCAAAATTGTCTTTTCAGGTCAGAAAAACCTGGCGGATGATATTTATGTTTTTGATATTGAGTCTGCTAAAATAACTCAAATTACCAATGATTACTATTTTGATTTTCAGCCAAAATGGTCTGACGACGACACGAAAATAGCTTTCACATCCGAACGAACAATTCTTAGAAAGACTTCCCGAAAACACATTTTTGGTGAACTTTGCAAAAATATTTTTTATTATGATTTTGATGATAATAATTTCTATCAAGTGACGAATGACGATTTTAATAATTATTCTCCCATTTGGAAAGAGAACAATTTGTTGTTCGTTGCTGAAAGAGAGTTTACTTCCAATTTTGAAATGATCGATCTGAATACCGGTAAAAGAGCAAAAGTCACAAATATTATCGGAGGAGTTACAAGCGGTGATATTGACGCTGAACATGAAAACCTGATTCTATCCTGTTTTCATGAAAAAGGATGGGATATCTACATCAAATCCCAACCCTTAGAAAACTTGATTTTTGAAGATTATCATCTCCCTCAAATTTATGAATTTACCAATGATCTTTATGAAAAATTTCAGATTAATAACTACAAACTTTTCGGTAAAAAAGAAAAGAAGTTTAAAGAAGAATATAAATATCACTCTGAAAGGGGTAAGCGAGATATTCGATATTTTGCAAAATTAGATAGTTTGAACAGACAATTCAACCTGGAATTGGATAAAAAACCAATGCAAGAAAATATTCCTGAAATCTCATCTTACAAAACCAGTTTTGCAATAGACAGGCTTTGGGGAGGAATGGCGTATTCTTCCGGTGGAGCTTATGGCTTTATTATGCTCAGTTTAAGCGACTTGATGGGAAATCATTCCATTGGCATAAATGTGGGAATTAGCGAAGAGCTTAAAAATTCTGATTTCATCCTGAATTATCTTTATTTAGCTCGTAGAATAGATTATGGATTTGGTGGCTTTTATCTTAATGATGAGATAGTTTATAAAATCGGTTATGTAGCGAGTTCAGATACCGATTATATGCGAGAGCGGGAAAGAGAGTTTGGAGCTTATTCTATTCTAAGTTACCCTCTTAACAAATTCTGGAGAGTGGATTTTGAAAATATTTTTTATAAATATGAACTGATTCGTGATTGGTGGGATGGTCATGATTGGATAGAAGAATATCTTCCTCAGTATATGCAAGATCCTCCCAATAATCTTGAAGCTAAGGAAACTGAATTGAATTATATTCCGCAAATTACTTTTATTCATGATAATTCGATTTATGGCAATGTGGGACCGATTGCCGGGTGGAAAGGAGCGTTACTAATAAATAGAGGATTTTCCAATGAGAATAAAAGCTACTCAATCATTTATGCTGATCTTCGAAAATACAGTTTTTTTGCAAAAAGATATTCATTTGCATCACGCTTTTTAGGAGGCATTATAACTGGTGAATCCAATCAAAGATTTGCTTTATATGGATTTTACGGAGTTCGCGGTTTTGAGGAAGATGACCTGGAAGGCACAAAAAAGATCGTTACTAATTTTGAATTACGTTTTCCTTTTATCGATAATCTTCAGATTTCATTCCCTCTTCCGATTTTCTTTTATAATATCAGGGGAAGTGCATTTGTAGATTTAGGTTCTGTCTGGGAAACAGATAATGAATTTAAGCCTTTTGATAATTATAAATTGAATGATTTAAAAATGGGTCTGGGTTTTGGCCCCAGGTTGAATTTGGGATATTTTGTGCTGAAATTTGATATTGCCTGGAATACTGACCTGGAAACTGCCGGTAAACCTGTTTATTATTTTAGTTTGTTACCGGATTTTTAATGCTTTGGAATTATAATCTGAAATGCTTCCAAACAATCACTTTCCTTACAATCTCTTCGGGAACTAACATTGTAGAAATTTATCATAATTCCCGGGAATAAATCTTCAAAAATACTGATCAGTCCTTTAACAAAAGCTCTACAATAGATAGCACAGATATCATCATGACAATGTCTGGCAGTTTGTTCCGCTTCGATTGTAAGGCAGTATTTGCAAAATTCAGTTTTCAAATAAACAATATTCTTTTCAGACCAGATTTTCGGCATGTTTCCACCACGTTCTATAAAATATCCTTTAAGAAATTCAGCTATAATTTTGATGGGATTGAATATGAATTCTTTTTTAGAAAATTTATTCTCATAGCTAAGTTTCGTGATTCTATCGATTCCTTTAGCATAACCTGAATTTGTATAACATTTTTCTATTGCATTGAAGGCAATGTTTCCAAATTTTTTGTGTAATTCATAAATATTATTCAATTCATCGATTCGATTTTGTAAACTCAAATTGTCGATGCTCTTTCTTGTTTGTTCCATGTTCTCTCCAAAAATTCCTTCATGCCCTTACTGTCAAAATCACAATTCAGCCATTCTTTACTTATTTTTACCTCACTTTTTTCATAAAATTTTATTGCCGGATTATTCCAATCTAAAACCTGCCAGCGAACCCTGGAGCAATTTTCTTTTTTGGCAACTTCAAAAATTTTCTTTAGCAATTTTGTTCCGATTTTTTGTCCTCGATAATCTTCTTTCACATAGATATCATCTAAATAAAGAGATTTACCCACCCAGGTGAAATAAGCAAAAAAGTAGAGAGCAAAACCAATAATTTCTCCATCAATTTCTGCTACGTAAAATTGAAAGAGCTTTTTTTCTTTCTGCATTTTTTCTGCGGAATTTGTGACTTGTTCCAGACCTTTTTCAAATTCTGCCAATTCTTTGATAAGCTCAAGAATTGCAGGAAAGTCTTTTTCAGTGCCTTTTCGAATAATTAGGTTTTTCATATTTTTTATTTTTAAAATTTACACAAACGATTAAATTTTAATATTCCCCATTCTGATTTTGATAATTTCTTTTTACCATTCCTGAAACTTTTTGAAATCCAAATGATCTGTAGAAATCTTCCAAATCTTCATCACAACATAAATCGATAGCATAAAATTTTTTTAATTTATTGGTCATTAGTTTCATTAATTCTTTTCCTATTCCTTTTCCAAGATAATCCGGCAAAACCTCTAACAAAGGAATATAAGCATATAGAACTTTATCAGTCAAAGCATTGATAAAACCTACAACTTTTTTAGTTTCTGAATCGACAGCGAATATGACAATATCACTGTTTTTCAATATTTCATAATGTTTGAAAGATGAGGGTGGATTTTGCCAATTAACAAAGAAACCGTTTAATTCATCCGGGTTTATCTCTAAAATATTATCAGTATATTCGATCATAAATTGAATAACTCCTTTTCTTTATTACTCCAAGGGTTCTGCATAATTCAATTTCTAACTCCCCCTCGGTCCCTCTCTTCAAAAAGAGGGATGACTTCGTTTTCCCCTTCTCTTTGCAAGAGAAGGGGTTAGGGGATGAGTTGAATAATTAGATTTCTGTTT
>JABMPU010000003.1 GCA_013203665.1 Armatimonadota bacterium | reverse complement strand
TTTTTAACCCCCTCTAACTCCCCCTATTTAGGGGGAGAACCTATCTCCTTTTGCCGCAGGCAGTTCCCTTCCCCTTCGATAGGGGGAAGGGTTAGGGATGGGGGTCGTTATAAATTAAAGAAATCAGTTTTCACACAGCCTCTGAAGTTGTGGGTTAATTCAATATCTGGCAAATCATTAACCCACAGTTTTAACTGTGGGAAGAAATGTGACCCAAACCCTTACATAACCACTTTAGTGGTTTAAATATTAATTTTGCAGAACCCTTGAAATATAAAATTAAGGAGGATAAAATGTGTAAACACAGTAAATTAAAAAAATTCATTCCGCTGTTCATTCTTGGCGGCATCGGTCTTGTATTTCTGTTTGGCTGGATAGTACAACTTTTGTGGAATGCTACTATCAGTGAGATATTCAGTGTGCAAGCAATTACTTATTGGCAGGCATTTATGCTTATCATCTTGTGCAAGATACTATTTGGTTCGCACTATAACGTTAAGAAACACCACAAACAACATTTTGTTAAGCACCATCTATTCAAAAAGGAAAAACAACCGGAAGCGGAAGAAAAAGACGAATAATAAAACGGGCGAAAACCCGTTTTTTTTGTTGTAGAGAAAGAAGGCGTGCTTGGAAATCACGCCCTGCTTTCTGTTCGCTATCGCACGCTCTATGTTCACAAGTGAACGTTTTTAATTTCACCTGTATTTTCATTACTTTCTAATTTGCTTACAGTTACCAACTTGGAATATAAGTTGCTTCTTAAAATACAGCATATTAATTTAAAGGGGGAAAGTATGAAAAAGGGGAAAAACAATTTAGGAGGAGCTGAAAAATGAATTTACAAAGAGCTAAATCTCAATTATTCAAAGCAGCAGTTATTATTTTCTTAGTTGCTTTATCGACCAGCAATTTGCTTTGGGCAGAGGATGCTGATAATAAAATTACTATCGGTGAAACAATAACGATCAAATCTGAAGTCTTGGATGAAGAAAGGCAGATGCTTGTTTATTTGCCTGCCGGGTATGAAGGTGCAAGTGCCCGTTATCCTGTGCTTTATCTTTTGGATGGAGGATATCATTTTCATCATGTTACAGGTATTGTACAATTTCTATCTTCGCAGGGATTAATGCCGCAAACAATAGTAGTTGCCATCCAGAATGTTGATCGAAACAGGGATTTTTTACCTACTTATGTTGAAAAGATTCCAACATCGGGTGGTGCTGAAAAATTTCTTGCTTTTATTTCAGATGAATTGATCCCGTTTATTGACAACAATTTTAGAACGGAACCTTATCGAATTATTGTAGGTCATTCTTTTGGCGGAACGTTTACCACTTATACTTTCTTGGAAAAACCTGATACTTTCGATTCATATATTGCCATCAGTCCGTATTTGCATTGGGATGAGCAATTACTGGTAACACAAGCTGAGATCGCTTTGAAATCGAGTTATAGTAAAAATAAATGTTTTTACATGACCCTGGGCGATGAGCCGCCTTACATTCCCGCCATAGAAAAATTTATTTCTCTAATCGATACTTTAGCACCCGAAAAATTAGATTTTACTTATGTACATATGATAGAAGAAACTCATGGTTCCATTCCTCATTTAAGTATTTATCATGGTCTGGAGAAATTATATGATGGCTGGGTTTTGCCAAAAGAAAAATATGAAGAAGGGCTGACAGCTATCGATAACCATTACCAATATATTTCTGAAAAATATAGCTATGATATCCAAACACCGGAATATGTTATCAACTATTTGGGATATAACTATTTAAATAAAAAAGAATTTGAAAAGGCGATCGAAGTTTTCCAGGAAAATATAAAGAGATTTCCCAAGTCGGCTAATGTTTACGATAGTCTGGGCGAGGCTTATGAGAAAAATGAACAATTTGAACTGGCAAAAGAGAACTATGCAAAAGCCTGCGAATTGGTTGAAGAAGATGATCCTAATTTGAAGGTATTTAAAGAAAATCTCAAGAGAATGAAACAGACTTTAGAAGATTGATCTTGCAAAAATAGATACACAAATTAAACGGGTGAAAGCCCGTTTTTTTATAGGATTCGATTTCCGAGCGAACCGATTTATCGGCGTGTTTTGGGACAACCCACCCTACATGGTGTACTTGGTAATCACGCCCTACTTTCTGTACGCTATCGAACGCTCTATGTTCACTAATGAACACAATAATTTCTTCAGAATTCCCGTTACTCTCTTATTTTCATACAGTTACCTGCTTGGTACATAAGTTGCTTTCTAAAATAATTAGACATATTAAATCAAGGAGGAACGTATGTTAAAAAAAACCACATTGTTCATATTGCTTTGCCTTTTCAGCCAGTTATTTGGTATTACCATTAATTCAGGTGAGCAGGAAGGTACATGTAAACCCATTATTGAATTTTATGCTGATAATTTAGTTTCAGCAGAAATCGCAGGACAAGGTTACGCAGGTGTTGCAGATATTGGTGATATTTCCTTTTCCAACCTCAATCCTGCCTCATTTGATGTTCAGGATGATGCGCAAATCTATTATGAATTCGGTTCAAAGAACAACACAAATATATTCAGTGATATCGATAACGCTGACTATGAAATTGAAAGGTATCGTTCAGGTGTTGCAGTAGCTTTTGCATACAAACTTTCAGAATTTCTTCAAGCTGGATTAATATTCACCCAAAAAAACAGTTATGCTGTAGATCTGGGAGAAGTTAGTAATTATGATAATTATGGTGTTATCATTGAATCCTTTTCATTATACGAAAAGCGATACATCCATTCTGTAAATCTCCCTTTTTCCTATATTCATGGTAAGTTCAGGTTTGGTTTAGGATTGAATCTGGATCTCTATCATTCTGAAATAAGGAATGTTTATATGCAGCAAAATGGTTATTGGGCAGGCTATAGCGGAGAATTAGATTTTGTTTTGTTTAGACCGAAATTGGGAGCGATTTATTCACCATTACAAAATCTGTCCTTAGGCTTGTCATTTATCTTACCTACAGAAAAAAAACTGACTACAGAATGTAATTGGGGAGATCTGGAACATAATAAAAATAAATTTCCCATGGAAATACTTGTTGGAACCAAATACTCAATTCCCAATATTCCATTTTCAGTTTTATTAGATTTTAGCCATAAGCATTACTCTGATATGCCTGAATTTGTAGACAGTAATGACTTCCGCTTCGGATTGGAATATGCTTTGTTGGAAAAACTGCACATTAGAACCGGAATGTTTACCAGTTTTGACATTCGGGATACAGACTACACAACCTCAGATGGACAAGGTAATGAATTTGATTATTGGCCGGATTCTAATACTTTTGAAGATAGAAAATTCCTTACTTGCGGACTCTCATATCTCTGGAAAAGAACAAAATTTAATCTCGCTGTATTAGATAACAGCCTTCTCACAGACAGTGATCTTAAGCAAACGTATGTTAAGCTTGGTTTCACTATCCAGCTTGCTCATCAATAAAAGAATACTAAAAACTAATTGTCTTAGATTTGCCAGCTTAGTTAGCTAAAAAAGTACATGCATTAAACGGGCGGAAGCCCGTTTTTTTGTATTATCGGCGTACTCGGAAATCACACCCTAAGTAAAATCTGCAGAATTGTTAATAAATTTTTTTCAACACATCATTCATTACGAATTAAAATTCAAAACACTTTCCAGAAAACATTTGACAGATTAATCAAATTATTATTTCTTACCTACCGGTCGGTAAGGAGAAGTAATGAAAACAAAAGAACAGATTGTTAAGAAAGCCTTGAAGCTTTTTCTGCAAAAAGGTTTTCACAATGTTTCCATGGCAATGATCGCCGCAGAAGTCGGGATTTCCAAACCAGCTATCTACCATCATTTTCAGAACAAAGATGCTATGGTAGAGGGCGTTTTAGATCATTTTACTAACAAAATGTCGGAGTGGAGTTTGGTATATTTTAAAAATGCCCCAAGCGGAGAACAATTCCTGCAAAAGATGTTCTCTGCCATTCCTATGTACAAAAATATCGAGCTCATACTTCTGGATGAAGTTAATGAAACCTATCCCAATAGCTATAATGATCTTTTGATGATTTTAAGTAAATACAAATCTAAATTCCGAGATAGGATCGCTCTGGATATCAAGGGCGGCAGGGAAAAGATTAAGCAAAGCATCATAGATTCTCAAACTGCAAATTCAGTCGATAAGCAGATTGATCCGGAAAAACTCTCTTTGCTCATTCATTGCATTTTGGAAGGAAGTGCTTTTATAGCCGAGATCGATGAGGATCTTGATTTGAACACAGCTTCAGGAGATTTATTCCAAATGACCTGGAGCTTAATAAAAAAATAAACAATAAGAAAAATTGGAGGAAAGATGAAAAAGATATTTAGTCTGATGACAGTTTTTGTAGCTCTTACCCTGATTTCCTGCCAGGGAGTAAAAACAAAAATGTTCTTGAAATTCAAAGGCGGAGCGGGACAAAAATTAAAATCTGATGTAGTTGTTCCCTTTAAATTGGTGGCTTCCCACATAATCGAAGTGGAAGCCGAAATAAACGGTTCAATCCAGACTATGGTGCTGGATACAGGTGGATTGACGATGTTGGATAAAAGTATCGCCGACAGCCTGAAAATGGAACTTATCAGCACTCCTCAAAATAATGTACAACTGGCAGAAACAGATGCGATCATATTGCAGGATGTGATTGTAAACGGCTTAAAGATGGGTGTAATAGATTTCAGGGACATGTTCAAATTTCAGCATTCCGGGATGATCGGTTCGGATTATCTCAGGTTCTTTCAATCGGAATACAATTACCAGGAGCAGACCATTACTTTCCGTAACTCACAAAAACTAAGGAAACGTACCAACAAAGATTACTTGATGGATATTGAGATAATTTTCCCTTATTTCCCGACAGTCGATGTTCGGATAAATAGCAAAAAAACTCAACCTGGTCTCATCGATACCGGTCTGCATTACGCTTTTGTACTGCCTGTTTCCTGGTTGGAGAATCTTTCGGAAGAGGAAAAATCTAAGCTGATCGAAGCAGACGGATTCTTTGCAAAATGGCCATCTCCTTCCCCTCCTAAAAGCTATCTATTCCAATTTGAAAAAATACAATTCGGTGATATAGTATTGATAGATGTTCCCGTAATTTTTGCCGAACTTCCGGCTTTCCTGCAGCAGGAAGTAATCCTGATCGGTAAATACTTTTTGGAAAATTACATTACCATTCTCGATTATCCCAAGCGGAATGTTATGTTTACCGAAGTTTACAATAACAATTATAACCTGGCTTATTCTGCTGGAATAATGATCTCCAAAAAAGATGATAAATTTGATATTACAGGAATTTGGAAAAACTCTCCTGCTGCTGAATTTGGAATTACTCCCGACACTGAACTGCAGGCGATAAACGGGAAAAATCATGCTGGAATTTCGCAAAAAGAGATCATGGAAATGTTGATGAATAAGAAGGTTGCAAAGTTTTATCTGACTGTTATTCAAGATGGACAGGAAGAGGAAATACTTTTAAGAAAGAGGGATTTATTCGAATAATATATCTAAGATATTGTTCCGTGGGTTCGATCTCCCCAGTTGAAATATACAGCAACCTGTATTTCGCGTGGTAATGTTTTGCATGTGTTGCGGGATCGGAACGATCCCAACCAAAAGCGAACCAACCAAAGTTTGAATCCAGCGTGTTTACTCCGACTTTTGCCGGATGCCGGATCAGACGAAAGGAACTGATAAACCTAACCGGCGCGTTGCCCAAGGTGTAAAGAATGTTTAAATATCCGGAACATAATCCGGATAGAACTGACCGACAAATACAAAAGCCCCGTCCTTGACTCCAATGATCGTCACCGGTTTTTTTGTGCGATGAGTTTTGGGATCCATCGTATAGGTGCCCAGTACACCATCAAAGATGGATACTTTGCTCAATCCTTCAATGATTTTCTCGGGCTTGGCAGAACCCACAGATTCGACGGTCTGCTTTAAATAATAGATTTCGTCGTAACCCACCGCAAAGGCGATGTTGACCGGATAATTGCCGGTCTTTGCTTTGTAAGACTGCCATAGTTTATCCACCTTGTTACCATTGGACGGATAGCCATGGGTGGTAAAAATCAGTCCCTCCACTGCTTTGCCGGCTTTGATTAAAGATTCGTCATGATTGCCGTCAGTGGAGATGACCGGATAGTTCAGTCCGGCGGTCCGTAACTGGCGCATAAAAACAGGTGTGTCCGGCAAGAACATGGGCGTGAAGATGAAATCGGGTTTTGTACTGAGGTTGGCCAGCTTCGTCACCTGAGCCGTATAATCTCCGGACTCGATACAGTATAGCTCGTAGCCTAAAACTTTTCCTCCCAGCTTTTCAAAGGCTTTTTGAAAATAGATAGGCAGGTTATTCGTGTATGGAGTCTCAGTAGAGTACACCATGTATGCTGTGCGATAACCTTGGTTAAAAGCATACTCGGCGGCTAAGGCTCCCTGAATATTGTCCGACATGCAGATCTGAAAAGCGCACTTGCCCATGTCCCCGACCAAGGTTGGCGCTGTACCGTCACCCGTGGATATGGGCACTCCAGCCTTGCAGGACACTGTGCCTTGAGCCAGGATGGGATCGCCTGTGGTACCGATGATATACACTGCTCCGTCTCGGATTAACTCTTCGACCAGTCGTTCGCCAAGACCTTGATCATTACGGCAGTCTTTGGCGACAAATTCCAAAGGCATTCCCAGGACACCTCCAGCAGCATTGATCTCGTCAATGGCGAAACTGGCTCCGTTACGTACGGATGAATCGTAGTATGAATAGGGACCGCTAAAATCACCGGGGTGTCCGATTTTAATACTCTTTTTGGCTTTCGAAGGATCACAACCCATTACTACCAGACCAATAATCAACAATAAAATCAACAATTTATACATATCCATCTCCTTTTTTTTTCTCTATTGTTTTCCCTTTTACCGAAATGGTCACTAATGGTTGGCAGCTGCCACGCTCTTCTTGCTTTTCTTCTTGCTTGGCTGCACGAGCTGTGTGTTAGCAGCATCTTTTTTCATTTCAATAGCAAACACTTTTTCACTACTTCAGTTTTGCCTTCAATTTTTAATTTATACAGATAAACACCTGAACTTACAGGTCTATTGTTATCATCATTTCCATTCCAGATTATTGAGTGATTGCCTACAGAAAATTCATTGTGAAATAATGTTTTGATTTTCTGTCCTTTGATGTTGTAAATTGAAAGTTCAACTTGAGAATCATTTTGAACTGAAAACTTAATTGTTGTAGATGGATTGAAAGGGTTGGGATAATTTTGATCCAATATTAAATTTTTATTTAACACAGATAAGTTATAATCATCTACTGATGTTCCAGAATATGAGTTGTGAAATATTGAACCATGACTTCCAACTATCCAGCCTGTATTTTCATCAGTGAAAAAAACACAATTTAGATATTTGAAAATACCTAAGTCTGAATAAAACCATGTTTCACCGCTATTTGTTGTATGTAAAATTATACCCACATCACCAACTATCCAACCCGTATTAGAATCAGTAAAATAGACACTATTAAGGTTTCCATATGTTCCAAAATTTTGAATTTCCCAGTTATTCCCGCCATCAGCTGTGTGTAATATTAATCCCATAACCCCAACTGCCCAACCGTTGTAATCATCAATAAAACAGACATCACGGATTATGTGTGTAGTTCCAGAAGTCTGAAGAATCCAATTGTTTCCTCCATCCGTTGTATGCAAGATCAGGCCAGAATCTCCAACCGCCCAGCCAATATTTAGGTCAAAGAAGCAAATATCACTTATAAATTCATCGGTGCCGGTGTTTTGAGAATTCCAATTTAATCCGCCATCCGAAGTATGATAAATCTCACCATTGGATCCTCCTATCCAACCTGTATTTGAATCTGTAAAATGAACACAATAAAATTCACTGGTAGTTACAGATAATTGTACATTCCAATTATCTCCTCCATCTGTTGTATGTAAAACTTTTCCGAATGGTCCGTTATAGTAATATCCTCCAACTACCCAACCATTGTCTTCATCAGTAAACCATATATCTTGAAGGTAGCAATCTGAATAAATATAATTAATGTACCAGTGATTGCCACCATCTAAAGTATGTAAAATTATATTATTTCCAGTTACCCATAAATTATTTGCATCGACAGAACTAATACCCCAAAGAAAAGTAGAAATTCCTTCAATTTGAAAATTCCAGTTACTACCTCCATCATTTGTGCAAACTATTACCCCACTATCTCCAACTGCCCAACCTATATTTGAATCTAAAAAACAAATATTTTTTAGAGCTAATGTGGTTCCGGAATATTGAGAATACCAATTATTCCCGCCATCTGTAGTGTGTAATATTGTGCCAAGATATCCAACTATCCAACCAGTAGAGGAGTCGGTAAATTGAATACCATAAAGAGTGTTACTAGTTCCTGAGATTTGGGGGTTCCAGTTTTCTCCACTATCAATTGTATTTAATATTGTACCACATCCTCCAATTGCCCAGCCTGTATTAATATCTGCAAAATGAATAGCATTAAGAGGATCTGTTGTTCCAGATATTTGGGGATTCCAGTTTTCACCTCCATCTATGGTATATAAAATTGTGCCGTAACTTCCTGCAACCCAACCAGTAGTATCGTCTATGAAATAGACATCAAGTAAATCATAGTTAATTCCAGAATTTTGTTCAAACCAATTATTACCTCCGTCTATAGTATGAATCAAAGTTCCATAGTTGCCTGTAGCCCAGCCATTATTGGAGTCTATAAAAAAGACACTTCTTAGGTTCGGGTGAAATCCAAATATCTGGCTATCCCAGTTTTCTCCACCATCAACAGTACTTAAAATTAAACCGGATTCACCAACTATCCATCCTATATTTTCATTAATGAAATAAACGCTATTAAGGTCTCCATCATTAACAGGTGTTTGATTAACCCAATTAATTCCACCATCACAAGTATGTCTAATTGCATTACCTTCACCAACTGCCCACCCAACGCTTTCATTTATAAGAAAAACATCTTTTAAATCACATCCATTTTGCCAAAACCACTCCTCTTGTGCATTTAGTAAAGAAGAAATCAAAAGTAAAGCAACTATTATTATTATGTTAGCTGATTTCATATTATCCTCCATTTTTTTACAATTATAAAATAATTCATTGCTGTATTTTCAATATTTCCTTCTTCAATTTAACATTATCTAAATAATCCATTTTCCATGCCTTGTTGAACGCACAAACGAACTTGTTTTTTTGAATTATTTATGTCAAAGAAAATATTTTTCTAGTATCAGCTTTTGTAAGTACTTTTTACCCAGGGTTTTCTTTTTCTGTTTTTTGATATTAAAAAAAAAATTCAAAAAAAAGTTTGACAATTTTAGCAGCAATAAAAAAGTAGCAGCAGAATGCTACTATGAAAAGGGAAGAATGATGAAAAATAGTAATAAGCTCTCGACTTTGCTCAGAGAAATGGGGCTTAGCGACCTGGAAACAAAAGTATATATCTGGTTATTGGAAAATAAAAGAAGTACAGGATACAAGATTGCAGTGCAGATAGGCAAGCCTGTTGCCAATACCTACAAAGCGTTAAAGAGCCTCGAAAAGAAAGGTGCTGTTGTTTGTGATAACTCTTCCAACAAAACGTATTTTGATACAATTCCGGTTGAGGAGTTTCTGAACAAAATTGAAAAGGAATTCATCAAACAGAGAAAGAAAATTCTTGATGAAGTAAAAAAACTGGATGTGCAGCAAGAACCGATCGGCATCTACGAATTGCAATCTGCAGAACTGGTTTACGAAAAAGCCTTCGGCATGATCAGAACAGCAGAAAGTTCACTGGTGATCGACTGCTTTCCCGCTCCGCTGCAAGTTATCAAAAAAGAATTGTTGAACAAGAAAGGAAAAAACATTCCCATATTGCTGAAGAACTATTGCGATACCAGGTTCGAAGGCATCCGGCAGATTGAAGCCACCAAAACAGACATCTTGCTGGATGAACATCTGGGGCAGTGGCTGCTGATGATTAAAGACGCAGCGGAATCTCTTATTGCCTTTTTCGACCTTAGCGGTGAAGAACTGCTCCACTGCATCTGGATCAAAGATCCTTTTATCTCGCTGATCCTGTTCAACGGCTCCACTATAGAATTCAACCTTTTCGAAATTTTCAGGGAAGTTTACAGCGAAAATGATAACAAGATCGAAAACATCAAGCAGGTTATCCGCAGTTATCAAAGCATTTATGAACTATTTATGACAGCAGAAAAAAATATATTCAGGAGGAAGAAATGAAGAAAAGACTCATTATCATTGCAGTAATTTGCATTTTATTTTCATCACAAATTTGGTCAGACAGCTTTTTGTGGGAAGTAGAAAATGGAAAAAACAAAGTTTATCTACTTGGCTCATTACACATTATGCCGGAAGATGTTTATCCGTTAGATGACAGAATTGAAGAAGCTTTTAAGGAAGCAGAAATTTTAGTGGTTGAAGTTGATATTGCTAACGCTGACCAGGGAAAGATTCAGGCTTTAATAGTCGAAAAGGCTTTCTACAAGGAAGGGAGAAATCTTCAGACAGAGCTTCCAGCAGAACTCTATAAAGCTGTTTCCGAAGAATTCGAGGAACTAGGTGTTCCTATGACCCAAATTGATATCTACAAACCCTGGTTTGTAAGCTTGAATTTAGGGATTCTCAGCTTGCAGAAATTAAATATTACAACAGGATTGGGAATAGATGTTCACTTTTTGAACCAGGCTAATGAAAAAGAAATGGAAATTCTTGAGTTGGAGACAGCCGCTTCTCAACTTGAGATGCTTTCATCTAATCCGGACAAAGTACAAATTGATTATCTACAATATACAATAGATGATTATGAGCAAAGTAAAGCTACTTACATGGATATGCTGGATGCCTGGACAACCGGGGATACGGAAAAAATGAATGCGGTTACAAAAGTTAAGATGTTAGAGTTGGGAGAAGAATTACCTGGAATCATTGACTTCTATAATAAAATGTTTACTGAAAGGGATGAAAAGATCTTGGGTAAACTTGAGGTGCTTCTAAACAATGAAGAAGAAAAAGTATACTTTATCATCATCGGTGCCTTGCATCTTGTCGGAGAAGACGGACTGATAAGACTTTTGAATGAAAAAGGATACAATATAAAACAGCTTTAGCCCCTCCCTAACCCTCCCCAAAGGAGAGGGAAAAGAGAAAACGATCGTTTGATTAAAGGTCAAACCGACGCATAGGAGAGGAAACTCAAGAACTTTAAATTAACAAATCCTTCTCCCCCGGAGAAGGTGATTCCGAAGGTTTTCGGAATCGGAAGAGGCAAAAATCAAAGGAGATAAAGATGGAAAACAAAAAAAAGGCTATTGCATTGCTGATTGCCAGCACTATCATTTGGGCAGGTGTAATTGTTGGATCTGCTGTTGTGCTGAAAGGCACAGAATACAAAGAAAGCGTGAGTAAAATTCTGTATATTGGAGTTATCGTTCATATGCAGTTGTTTAATATTATGCTGTTTTGGACTAAAAAGAAGAGTGAATTCAAATCTGGTTTGACCATCATTTTAAGTGCACTGATCTGGGGTGGTGTAATAATCTGGACATCCACTATCTTAAAAGGTACTCCGTACAAAGATGAAATTAGAAATATAATCTCAGGAGCTACTTCAGCTCATTTGCTGTTCATCTGGGCACCTATCGGAATAATTTTCAAAAAAGAGAAAAAGCAGATCGAACAAGAAAACCAGGAATAAGCAATCCTTGATAGGTAGGAGTTTCTCGACAACGAAGTCGGAAGGGACTCCCAAATAGAAAATGAGAAAAATAAATTAAGAGGTAGAATTATGAAAAGCAAATCTAAATTCTTATTAATAGCGATCCTGCTATTTAGTTATGGTTTATTTGCGGAACAAGTAGATTTTGTTTCCTGCAAAATAATTACAAACAATAAACTTATCCAACTTGGAAAATCGAATGACTTCTCGATTATTAAGTCAGATGAGATCCTTCATCAAAACAGCGAAAATGTATTATTCTGTGTTTTCGAATTGCAGCCCAAAGGATATATTGTAACAACTGCAGAAAATGATCTTCCGCCAGTTATTGCATATTCTTTCACCAGTAATTTCTATGATGAAGAAAGTGGAAATATTCTTTTAAATATGCTCAAAACCGATATCCTTTTGCGTTTGGAAAATATTTCCAATTTACCGGAAGAAATTATTTCCATCAGGAATGAATCGTGGGAAAAAATGTTAAACGAGAATATTGAAAACAGCAGGTTTGAACAATGGCCACCGGAAGGAACAACACCAACAGGCGGTTGGCTACTAAATAATTGGTCGCAGAGTTCTCCATATAATAATTCTTGTCCAATGGACCCTGTAACAGGAAGCAGAAGCGTTGCCGGATGTCCCGCGATTGCAATGGCTCAAATCCTCAATTATCATAGAACTACAAACTGTGTATCCTTTGATGATTCGGATGATTATTATCATAATTACGCAGGTCGCCAATACTGGATAGATGATGATTATTTGCTGCACGATTTTCTTTCTTTCCCGGAAATGAATGTATGTCTCGATACTTTAGCATTTCATTATTTATATGAAATACCTGTGACCAATACAGATAAGGCTGCGCTGATCTTTGCCTGCGGAGTTGCAGCACAACAGGTTTACACTTCACAGGTTTCAGGCACTTTCGGAGTTAACCAGGCACTTCAGGCTTTTCTAAAATTCAATTTTGACGGTGTTCAATTGATCGATGAAACTACTCCGGATTTTTATGAACAGATAGCACAGAATATGATAGATGCGCTTCCTGTTCATTTTGCATCTGTAACTCCACAGTGGGATGCCGGTCATAATTTTGTTATCGATGGATATAATACTGATGAATATTATCATCTTAATATGGGATGGGGTGGTTCTTATAATGGTTGGTATTTGCTGCCTGATGAGATCCCTTACGGATTGACTGTTGTAGAAGGAGCAATCGTAGATATTGTTCCTGATCTATTACCTACCGGCTTTATTAATGGACAGATAACTCTTTCTCCCGCTGTTGTTGATACGTTATTCATAACAGTAACGATACAAAACCTTGCCGATGAATATATACTAGAGGTCGAACCGGATGTCAGTGGAACAGCCGACTATGAAATTGAAGTTCCGATCGGTATTTATTCTGTTACTGCTTCGTATCCGGAATATGAAACTATTTCTTATGATGATATTATTGTAGATGAACAGCAATCCGCTTCTGTTGATTTTTCTTTATGCCGGATGATTTCTCCAACCGATTTAACAGGAGAATTAAATGGTAATGAAGTTACTTTAAACTGGCAGCATTCACGAACAAGAACGTTTCAATATTTTAATATTTACAGGAACATTAATTCTACTATTTTTACACTGCTGGATACAACCGGTCAATTATGTTATGTAGATTATGTTAATCCTCCTCAGAATCTTACTTATGGTTATTATGTTACAGCAATATATTCCCAGGATAATGAAAGTTCCGCTTCAAATGAAGTCTATATCGATTTTATAGTTACAAGTGCTGAAAATGATATCGTACGCCCGGAACTTCTTTGTAATTATCCGAATCCGTTTAATCCGATTACAACTATCTTTTTTAATCTCACCGCAGAGGGCACGGAGGACGCAGAGATTTTAATTTATAATCTCAAAGGACAGAAAATTAGACAATATTCAATTTTCAATCTTCAATCTTCAATTATTTGGGATGGAAAAGATGAAAATAATAATTCTGTTTCTTCCGGGATATATTTTTACAGATTAAGGTCCGGCAACTATGAAAAGACTAGGAAAATGCTTTTGATGAAATAGGGTTCAATAACCTGAGATAAAATCGCCTTGATAGATCAGGTTTCGCAAAGATATTCTTGAGTGGCATGTTGGGTACAACCCGCCCTACAAAGAAAATCACGCCCCACGCAAAATCTCAATCATTTTTTCGTGTATTTTCCCATTGGAAACCAGGATCGTATCATTTGAATAATGCCAATCTTCACCATCAAATTGGCTAATCTTTCCGCCTGCTTCTGTAATTATTATACTTCCTGCAGCCATGTCCCAGGGACGGAGTTTGTTTTCAAAAAATCCGTCCAGACGTCCGCAGGCAACATAACAAAGGTCGATTGCAGCTGCACCGGCACGCCGAACACCTTGACATCGCTTCATGAATGCCAGATATTGCATTATATAATAGTCACCCCTTTGCCACCTATCATAAGGAAAACCTGTTCCGATCAAACAATTCTTAATTTCTGAATTTCCGGAAACAGAGATTTTCTTATCATTTAGAAATGAACCTTCATTTTTCTCAGCATAGAAAAGTTCATTGATAATAGGATTAAAGACAACTCCGTATCTTATCTCACCATTTATTTCTAATCCGATAGACACAGCACAAAACGGGAATCGGTGGGAAAAATTTGTGGTTCCATCCAAAGGATCAATAATCCATTTGCGATTTGTTGTTCCTTTTGTTTGTTTGCTTTCTTCTGTTAGGATGGTATCGTTTGGAAAACGATCAAGAATGCGTTTTATTATATGTTCTTCACATTGCAGGTCGGTTTCAGTCAAAATATCAATATCACCTTTATATTCGATGTGAGTTTCCGGTTTGTAATAAGCATGTCGAATTATTTCACCTGCTTCCAGAGCGATTTTTTTTATAAATTCGAGCATGGAATTTTATCCAATATAATTTTTTTAAAAGTAACTAAAAAACCTTTAGTATAAAAAGTAAAAGACAATTCCTGCTAATAAAATTACACTTAAAACAATCAGTGTAATTATTTTTATTCTCTTAAGTTCAGGTGGGAGTTCTTTCCATTTGGGATAATCTTTCCACTTGCTTTTATTAAGTAATCCATATAAAATAAACAACGCTCCCAGCACAAAAAAAGCATAATTCTGCGTTGCAATTCCCAGGGGTATCCAAATTATTCCAATAATGAAAAAGGATTTATAATTCGTGGGTGTTTTGCGATTCTTCCGCAAAATAATTGTCGCAACCAATAAAAGCAGAATTACCACAGCTATTATGATCGTTAAGACTGAACTTGTCATTCTTCCTCCAATAGAAATTTTAAAAAATAACTAAAGAAAAATCTCTTTTAGTACCCTTTTAAAAGGGGGACAACATATAAAAAAGACAAATACGGTGAGCATGTAATCCAGGTAAAACAGAATGCATGGAATGCAGTTGTAGACCAGCAGTTTGTGCTTCTTGCATAAGTTGAGATTTAGTGATCATCGTAATTTTTGCAGGCTTTTTCACTATCGCGCGTTGAATGCTGTGCAGCCAGGAAGATACGTAAAAAGAAGCAACCACCCATTCGCTGCTAACCCGGTTAAATTCTTTCAGAATTGCGACGCGCTCATTGCTGTTATGGATGTGTTGAAGCAATCGAAAACAAAACACTCCGCTAAAATTATTATCATCAAAGGGCAAATCCTCGGCACGTGCTTCAATTGCCGGAGGATTTTCGCACACCTTCTCATTATAATAGAGAACAGCAAAATGATTCAGGTCGGCTGCATAAACAGTTCCATAGTTATTTAATAATTTATTAAACCGACCGAAACCGGAAGGAACATCAAGGATTGTACCTTTCAATTGATATTTCTGAAATAATTGATTAACCAGATACATTTCTCGATTGCTCACCCACCGCTGATCTACTGTCTTGTATCGACGACGAGCATAATGTTCAACCTGCTCCTGATTTTTCCATATTTTATATGTCATAATTGAAATTCCTATTATTTGAATATTAAAGGAATTTGACTTATTTTAAACGAATTAAGATTATCTGTCATTTTTCATCCAATTAATCAGTTTCTTTTTTTTTAATAAGCTCATATGTGACATAAACCAGTTCTTCCTTTAAATTTTATTCCAAATCTATTGTTACGAATTGATAATTTCCAGTTGTAGTTTTTATGTATAGAAGCACAACACCTTCTTTCAGCTTCTTGGTAATTTTTTTATAATCATCGATGTTATCAATAGGTTGCTGGTTAATTTCCAGAATAATATCACCAACTTGCAATTGAGATTTTATTTTTGCATTCTCGATTCCTGTGATGATAACACCGTTTTTATCTTTGATATTGTGTCTTTCTGCAAATTCTCCGGTTAAGCTTTCAACTTCCAGACCCAGAGATTTTGCTGTTTCATTGTTGGCGTCTTCAGTTTCCGAGATTGTATCTCCATCACGTTCCACAAGTTTCACAAAGATTTTTTTCTCTTTTCCGTTGCGGATTAATTTTATAGGAATTTTCTTACCAATCTCACTATTTGCCACAGTAATCATAAATTTAGAAACATTAGGAACTTTTTCACCATTAAATTCAATAATCACATCTCCGTGTTTAAGACCGGCTTTTTCAGCAGGAGTATCTTCCAAAACCTGAGCAACAAGAACTCCAGCGATTTTATCGAGATTTAAACTTTTCCTATGATTGAAATCGATTTCTTGAGGACGAATGCCGAGAAAAGCGCGTAAAACACGTCCTTCCAACATTAAATCCGAAACAACTTTTTTTACTAAATCTATTGGTATGGCAAACCCGATTCCCACATTTCCCCTGCTGGGAGTTGTAATTGCAGCATTTACTCCTATTACATTTCCCTTAATATCAACCAAAGGTCCACCACTGTTTCCAGGATTTATGGCAGCATCTGTTTGGATATAATCCTGATAGATTGGTGAATCTATTCCGAAACTCAGGTTCGACCTGCCTTTGGCTGAGATAACTCCGACCGTAACAGTTCGTTCCAATCCTAATTGACCGAAAGGATTGCCAATTGCAATTGCCCAATCACCAACTTCAATTTCATCTGAGTTTCCTAAGGGAGCGATAATTATTTCCTCATTTTTTTCAACTTGAATTTTGATGACTGCCAGATCGGAAGCAGAATCCAGACCGACAGTTTCTGCTGTATATTGTGCTTTATCGGCCAGAGTTACTGTAATATTGTTTTCATTACCCTTTTCGATCACATGATTATTGGTTATGATAAATACTTCATCACCCTTTTGTTTAAAGATGAAACCGCTGCCCATTGCTGTGAATGGACGGCTTTTTGGCTGGTCCGGTGATTCCGGGAAAAAGTGTTTGAACAAGTCATCGCTAAATGGTGATTGATATTGTTGAACATCTTCTTTTCCTTCCACTTTTATGTTTACCACCGACTCCCTGATGTTTTTCACTACTTCCACGAATGGGCTTTTGTAATCTTTTGTAAGGGGAAGTTGAGAAAATAAATTTGAAGAAACTAATAAAATCACAATAATTAGTAAAGTGTTTCTGTTTTTCATAATTAAAAACCTCTATAAAATAATTTATTTTGTAAAAGAACGAAACTCACAATCGAAATTTTGAAAGATATTATTTGAGTCAACAAAAAAAGCCGCAATTTCTCACGGCTTTTCCTAATTAGAGATATTTATCCAATTTTAATTTCTTTAATCGGTTTCGGTTCTGTTTTGGGAATTTCAAGTGTTAAAATTCCATCTTCAAATCTGGCATCAATCTTTTCTTTATCAATGAAATCGGGAATAGAGAGTACCCTTCGATAACCTCCTTTGTATCTTTCACATCTGCAATAAGAGCCCTTCTTTTCTTCCTTTTTTTCTTCATGATTTGCCTGGATTACCAGCTCATTATCTTCGATTGAAATTTTGATGTCATTTTTCTTGAATCCGGGAAGATTTGCCAGAATATCATACTTGTTTTCATGCTCAACGATGTCGATTGCCATTGCTTTCTGGTTTTCTTGCGATCTGTCGTCATCCAAGAAATGGTGTACAAAATTATCGAAAATGGACATCATCGGATAAATCTCTCTTTCTCTTTTAATAGGCACGAATCTCATTTTTCCGTCCTCCTTGAATTTATTTACACAGACAATATAATCCCGAAAATCTAAAATGTAAACAAAAATTAGCAGACCCTCAGAAAGAGTGCTAATAAATATAATTGACAGATTGTAAGTTCATATTTTATTTTGTATTGTGAGATAGAAAAGTAACTCAAAGCTCCTGCTTTGAGAAAACAAGGAGGAATGAATGAAGGTGGAAATTGAAAAATTATCAGAAGAACAAATTGAAAAAAGAGGAATTAAATCCTGGTCAATTTGGGAAAAGGAAGTTTCCAGGTTTGATTGGTATTACGATTTTACAGAGGAATGCTATCTTTTAGAAGGAAAAGTAATAGTGGAAACCAGAGAAGGCGAAAAGGCCGAATTCGGAAAAGGTGATTTCGTTACATTCCCCAAAGGACTTTCCTGTGTTTGGGATATCAAAGAAGCAGTGAAAAAACATTATAAATTTAAATAAGGAGTTATGATGATATTGGAATGTATCAAAAACAGGTTCAGTGTAAGAAAGTTTCAGGATAGACCGATTGAGCAAGAAAAGATTGATAATTTGCTGGAAGCAGCTCGAATTGCTCCATCTGCAAGTAACAAACAAACCTGGCATTTTGTGGTGATAAAAGATCCTGAAAAAAGAAAACAGCTTACCAGAATTTGCAAAGGACAGAAATTTGTGGCAGAAGCTCCAATTACAATTGCCATTTGCATCACAAATCTTGATTATGTTATGACCTGTGGGCAGATAGCTCCCATTATTGATGGAGCAATTGCAGGAGAGCACATTGTTCTGCAAGCTGCTGAGATGGGTTTGGGAACTTGCTGGATAGGTGCTTTCTATCATGATAAAATGGCAAAGTTGATCAATTTGCCGAAAGATTACCAGATTGTCGGTTTGTTACCAGTTGGATATCCAGCTATGGAAAAAGGAAGTAGAAATCTGAAAACAATTGAAGAAATTGTTTCGTACGATAGTTTCTAAATTTTATCAAGAAGGAGAAATTCTACTGAATCAGAAAGTGAAGATCGATGTGAAAGATGGGGAGTTTTCTTTTAGTTAGAATTCTTGGTTTTGAATCCCTCTGCTGTCTCCCTTTAACAGTGCAGAACATAAGATAAGCAGGAAGATTTCTTCTCTTTTTTTTTTGTGAAATGAAAGATTATTTATTATAATCGATAATATGATTAACAATTGTTTGGATTTGTTTTCGTAAATCCAAAATATGATAATCCGCTTCTTTCTTGTTTATAATCCATCGAGCTACTTTTAATTTATCAATAAAATCCGTTCTTATTCCATTTTTTGTTTTACATCTCTTTAATACATTGTCGAATTGCTTTTTAGCAGTTAATTGAATTATTGAAGGATGAATTGATTTGGCTGCAATCTCTAAATCATCTGGGTTTAAGTAATTTTCAATTTCTCTACCTTGAGTAATCCAAACAAGGCAATCATTACTTTCAAATTCTTTTAATACTCTTTGCTTTGTATCATTAATTCTCTCACCCTTCTTTGATCTATCGCTATCCATAATCATTATCATATTTCTATTAAGATTTTTCAAAGAAATGAATTCATCTATTTCAGAATCTCCTGCAGATAAATGCTTTAATAACCTACCACCATAGTACATTATTGTATATTGAACACCTTCAATTAGTGTTTCATCATATGACCCTATCCAAAACTTCAAATAAACTCTATCTGAAGGACCTTCAACCCAGATTATACTATTTGATTGCATTAAGTCAGATGCTTTGTAACCAAGATCATTACATATTTGGAATTTGCTATTTTTTGACATGGCTTTCGACACAATTGTTTGATTATCAATCAGACTTACATGATATACATTCGTGAAATCACTGTCCAATAAGTGCCCAGAGTGTGATGTAATAAAATACTGGTTATTTGTATTGTCATAAAGATATTCGATAAGTTTTTTTTGAAGTCTTGGATGCAAATGTAACTCAGGTTCTTCAATACATAAAATTTGATTTTCTAAAACTGTAGCAGCGGAAGCTATAATGATTACTTCATGAATTCCAGTTCCTAATGATGATAAAGAAAGTCTTTTAGAATCCATATTAACTAAGATAGTATCTTTTTTTTCTGGAATTTCCAATTCTGCAGACTTATTTTCCAATACATTTTTTAGAAAGTTATTTATTTTATTGAAATTCTCTTTCTTGTAATCTTCATTTTGATCTGGATGTTGAAGAATAGCAAGTTGATTAATCAAACCGATCCCGCTAAAATCCCAATCCTCTTTTTTTGATTCATCAATTCGTCTAATTGCTGGTATAAAACAAATTTCAGGTATTGGTTCTATATGCGATAGAATTTCTCCAAAAGCTATGTTTACTGCTAATTCTAAAGAAGGTCGGTTATGATTATTTGTCCATTCCATGTAGATTCTATACCATTTTGACTCATCCATAAGATTTTTTACTTTATTATAAAAATCTTCTGATAATTTTTTATTCGAAATATTACCTTTGGATATATTAGCTTCATATTCTACCCATATACAAAGGGTTTTGAATGCAATGGTGAATTTATCATATAATTCATTTAAAAATATTGGCAATAATTGATTCTGCTCTTGTAAAGCGTTACAAAACTTTACATAGTTAGGATTAGAATTACTCAAAGCAAAATTTAATTGGATTTTATTAGAGCTTCCTAACTGTGGAATATCAATCAAATTCATTTCAATACTCTCGTTTTTAATAGCGAAATTCAAAAATGTTTTGTAATAATCCCTGATGAAATATAACACATTCGATTTTCCGGAGTTGTTTTGTCCTATAAAAAGATTGATTTTATCCAAATCTTCTATCAATTGATTTTCTATAAAACTTCTATAATTTGAAATCCCAAAACCATCAATATACATCATTCCTCCATAACATTTTCGACTCCGCTCAGGATGACAGTTTATTGTTCGTTTTTGTTCGCTGTTCACCATCCGTGCTCATCCGTGTAAATCCGTGAGCTAAAGCTTCCTCACCCTCTTCCCAATCAACTTCTTTATCTTCTCATACGAAGGTGGTGGACCGGTTCTAATCTGTTTGCCAATTACATAAAGAGCATCAGAGATACCCCACTCTAAAAATGTATTTCTGTTGAATGTATTTATCTCCTGAAATTCCACTTTATCACCAAATTCTGCTGAAGCTCTTTTAGCTCGTTCAAATACAATATTCTGCCCAGGACACCAGCCATTTACAAAAGATGTAACAGTAACTTTTCCGGCAGCTTTTTCCGGTTTCTTCTTTTCGCGAATCCATTTGGGTGGTTTGGCATCTTCTGTAAAAGATTTCCACAGAAGAACCTGTATTCCCATTTTATCAGTTTTTTTAAATCCCTGTTTCTTGAACCAGGCAGCTTTCATCCAGAATGGTAAAGAAATTCCCCAGGCAGCAATTCCTTTTGCACCGAATTCTTGTGCATCTTTTTCTGCAGCTTGAATCAATGCTTTTCCCATTCCTTTTTTCTGCATATTACCCACGCCTTTGTTCTTGTATCCGTGCACCCAGATGCAGAAAATAAAATAGAGGTCTTTACCCTCGGCAGGTGAATATTCGATGGGAGCATATTGGATCATTCCGCAGGCATTATCTTTATCATCCAGGGCAAGTTTTACGCGCAATCCTTTATCCTTCATCTTTTCAAACCAGTTCTGTTTGTGGTCTCCGGCTTCTTTCATTTCGCCAGACCAGTCTTCCAGACAGCAGAAAAAGGTTTTCAAGTATTTTTCATTTAAGTCGATGATTTTCATATAAATCTCTCTTCAGTACAGAATCCATTTCTTTCGTTAAAAAAATAGATAGGAAACGTTTTTTAGTAAAATTCAATTTCGATAATGTTTTTACGTTACAAAACAGTACCTGTTAATCAACAGGTTTAAAGTTTCGTAACGAGACTAGGCTGAAAACCCGATTCGAGCTTATTTAGCCCGAATCGAGTTTTCTTCAATAAAAAATCTATTCAGGAAATAAAAGGTCCAAATCTATGAAAGAATGTCTGTCTGCATCAACCACAACTCCGATAATTTCATCGATTCCCGGTCCCACGATTCTCAATTCATAAACTCCAGCCGGAATATTTTTCAATTCAAAAGGAGGTTTTTTTGCGACTCCCTCAATATAAATCATCAAGTCGTTTCGTTCCGTACCCAGGGTAATAGTTCCCTTTGCCAGCGGGATTAGTTCCTCTTCCGGGGTTTCAGTTTCGAATTCCCAGTCAGTAGATTTTACCATTTCGAAATGATAGGAAAAAACTGAATTTTCATAGATGTTGACTTTTATGGTTTTAGGAGAATAAAAGCGTTTCTTCACCATTACCAGGTGATCACCGGTTTTTATCCTTTTATTAAAAGCACCACTTGCAATTTGTCCGATAAAATCATCATCCAGATAAACATCTAACCGCTGAATATTGGAAGTAAGGTTTAAGTAGCCGTATTTTGGAGGTTCGAGTATTTCATCGCTTGTGGAAAATATAACTTTATAGGCAATCATATTTTCGTAAATCGAATCTGTAATAGCATGTTCAATCTCATCAAATCTGTCAATGGAAAAGAGATTTTTGGAACGGTATAATTCAGGATGTGATTCGATTGCATCAGCGTTTATTTCCAATTCCGAATAGGCAGTATATTTACCTTTTTTTACCAAAAGAAGCGGTTTGATTTCATTATTGATTTTTCGCGACCTGAAGACAAATACACCGTCCACTGAGGTCATTCCGTAAAATTCATCATCAAAATATACTTCTAAATATTGTTTAGGAGGAACTGTCTCAACTTTGATCACATAGTTTGTGCCACATCCCATCAAAACTAACAGAACACCAAGAATAATAATTTTTCTCATATCCTCTCCATTAATTTCAAGCCGTTTTTTTAGCTCAACTTTTTTATTTTATTAAGAGCATTTTTCTGATTTTGGAATAATCGGATGTTTTGAACTTATAGAAATAAACGCCAGAAGCAATGTTTTGGTTATATTCATTTTTTCCATTCCAAATGATATTATGATAAGCTGCATCAAGATGACCATTAATCAGGGTTCTTACTTTCTCTCCTTTAACATTATAGATTTCCAAAGAAACATTTCCAGCATCCTTCAATGAGAAACTGATATTTGTTTCCGGGTTGAACGGATTTGGATAGTTTCCAATTAGAGCCGTTGTTACCGGAATCAGAGTATTTTCAGAATTAACCTGTTCGAATATTATTTCAATAGGGTCGGATTCATAGTCTCCATCATAAAGAGCAGAAACTCCATAAGTGTAAGTACCAGCCTGAACATTTGTATCTATGTAGAAATCATCAGTGGTTGTTCCGATGAGAATATCATCTTTGTAAATCTTATATTCACTTAAACCACGCACCAAAATAGGAGGTTCCCAGGTAAGGATAACATCGCTACCTGAACTCATTGCAGCCAGATTTTCCGGTGGATTCAAAACAACTGTAGCCACAACTTCCGCTATTGCAGATTCTCCTTCAACATAAATTACTGTTACCCAGTAGTTATATTCACTTGGAGCGAAAGGACCAAGGTCTTCATAAGTCAATTGGTTAGGATCAAGGATTTCTGCAATCTCTGTTCCGTCACGATAAATTTTGTAACCAAGAAGCATACGGCTTTCTCTGTTATTATTAATTCTCTTTGTGCGTGGGTGTACGCTCAGAACTTCTGGAGTTCCAGCTGGCTGTTCCCACTCAAGAAGAATTGAAGAATTATAATTGATAATTGTAGCAGTAAGGTTTTGCGGTGGAAACATGAAATTAATCGTGATATCGAGGTTTGTGATTTGACCTGCAATAACAGCTATTCCGAATGCTTCAAATAGTTGATAACCTGCTAAAGATGCAGTAATATCATAAGTTCCAGCATCAAGTTCAAGGTTGTAGTTGCCATTTAAATCCGGATTTACTGTAACTCCACCAGCAGTAATTTCCACTTCTGTAATGTTACCGAGTCCACCATTTAAAGTTACAATTCCTTCGATAAATCCGGTTTGAGGAATTTCCACGATTCCACCGGAAATACACATCACAGTTCCGTTTCTTCCACCCACAACCATTTCCCAGGAATTGTCATTTGCAATATCTGGAATTCCACCGATAGCATCCACAGCAGAACCCACGTTTATCGAGCCCAATTCGGTGCCATCAACTCCATCTAAAAAGTAGCCGAAATTGCTGCCGAAAAGAGTTCCCACGATCACATCATTAATTCCATCACCGCTTATATCATCGATTTTATCTACAACCCAGGGCTGATCTGCAACCGGATGAATCCAGATATTTGAGCCTGTATAACCATCGATTACAACAGCATTATCTATGGAGCTGTGAGCTATTGCAATATCAGGATGACCATCGCTGTTCACATCTTCTAACTTTTCGAACCTGAGAATTAAACATGTTCCAATACTCCCACTCCACAAAACCGAACCATTGGAAGCATCAAAACAATAATAATTTCCACTAAAATCTCCTGCAGCCACATCTTCAATACCATCTCCATTTACATCATCGACCTGAGCCAATGCCCAGACAGATGAACCACCAGTGGTGAATTCCCATAATTGTGAGCCGTTTGCTCCATCAATTCCAAATACTTTCCCGTCAGTTTCATTAGAATTGGAAGCACCTGCAATGGCATCGGGGATACCGTCCCCGGTTACATCCTCAATACCGATACAACTGAATTTCGGACCGGCTGCATAAAAATTCCAAAGCTCATTACCGTTGGTCCCATCCATGCACATAACTCTTTGTGCGTCACTACCTGCTGCTGCCAGAACATCAAGAATACCGTCATTATTGTAATCGTAAGAAACATCTACCTCGTAAACCCAGCCGCCGGTACCAGTATAAATACTTGTATAAAATGTCCAGATCAACTGTCCGGTTTTTCCGGAAAGAGCATTTATTGCACGGTTTCCACCAGTTGTACCTACGATCACATCATCATATCCATCAGAATCGATATCCTCAATAATTTTCAGAGAGTTCTGGGTATAGATATTTCCGGAATAGATTTCTGTTTCCCATAAAATATCACCGGAAACGGATGCATTTCCATTGAAACAGCGAACAAAATTATCCTCTGAACATATAATCACATCGTCTATTCCGTCACCTGAAATATCAGGGATTGGAGCAATTGCCTTGGGGCTGTTATCATAACCTGTAGTTATCTGATGTTGCCACAAAGTTTGTCCGATAGGAAAACTGGAATCATTACCGCTGCCATTCAAATCCACTCCATAAATTGGTTGGATAGGATCGTTGCTGTGAATATCCAGTGCTCCGCTGTAGGTAATAGCAGCATCCGGACTGAACCATATACGCAAGTCATAAGATTGAGTGGGAGCCACGAATATTGGAAGCTCAACTGTATCATCAACAAAGAAGTGAGTATCATCAAAATCCAGAGTGGTTATTTCTAATGTACCTGAACCCTGATTACTAATTTCGATATACCTGCCTGTAATTGCTCCCACCCGGATCGAACCATAATTGAGCGAGTTTGGAGAAACCACAATTTGCGGATCCTCTTCAATGCCGTAACCACTCAGATTTACTTCTTCTGCAGGATTGACCGGGTCGTTTGATTCGATTGTTAACGCACAAGTGAAAGGTCCCCAAGTTGAGGGCTCGAAATAAATCGTAAGGTTTTCAGTGTTTCCTTGTGGAATAATAATCGGTAAGACTTCATCTGTGTAAAAATCATTCAAAGTAAAATTCATAGCATCGATAGAAAGGTCGGCAGTACCGATGTTTGTGACCGGAAGTTCCACTGATGCTGGTTGTCCGATAATAGTGTTGCCAAAGTCATATTGGTCGAATCCCAATTGAATTTCTGGTGTTCCTGTTCCTCCAAGATCAACCTTATAAAGATAATCCTGATCATATCCCTGACCATTATCACAATACCAGAGATATTGCCCATCCCAGACGATTCCAGCAGGATCTACTCCTTCTGAAGGGTGTGTTTCCAAAAGTGTACCTGTTATCGGATCAATCTTATACAGAGCATCTCCCCAATAATCAGCCATCCAGAGATTATCATTTTCCAAACAAAGATCCCATGGTTGTGCATCGGGAGCAGGAAATTGCTGAAGAATAGCTCCAGTATTATCGACCTTATAAATTTGTCCATCAGGATCATAATAGGCAGCAACCCAGAAATCTCCGTTATCATAGGCAATACCGGACATATAATGCGCCGGCAGATCAAACTGTGATAAAATCACTCCTGAACTGATATCCAATTCAATAGCAGTTGCAGGAACAGATGGACTGGTAACGTGGTCTGTGATCCAGAGATTTGTTCCGTCCCAAGTCATACCAAAACTGTCACCAATATTGGGATTGGAAAACTGAAGCTGATAAGAACCGTCATTCGGATCTATCCGGTAAAATTGATCTCCATACTGTCCATACATACCACAATACAGATAAGTGCCGTCATAAGCTAAACCGGATGCTCCCTCTGGAATAGGATAGGATGCTACTATCGTCCACTCTGCAAAAAGTAAAGTTGTCGAAAAAAGCAGCAAAAATAAAATACATTTTTTCATGATAAAATCCTCCTAGATTTTTTAAAATTATTCAGCGTTCATTTTCTGAAGTGTTTATTTATTGTCAAAGAAATAATTTGAGAAATCAGCGAGTCAGAAATTTAGCAAATCTGTTTCTATCGTTACATGCATTCCCCGAAAAATCACAGATCGATGTATTGTAAAAGTATTTAATTTCAGCAAATTATCAACTAGGTCTGCTCTGTGAATGGACTTGACTTGTAGCGAGTTTACGAGTGCGAGTCGAGAACATT
>JABMPU010000059.1 GCA_013203665.1 Armatimonadota bacterium | reverse complement strand
TTACCTGATTATTTCACCTTTGCTGAAGATAGTACATTAGTTGAAGATTTTGCAGTTTATATCGATGATGTTGATCCTGACGAGTTGACTTTATCCGTAACAGGAAATACAGAAATAACAGTTGATATTACAGGAACTATTGTAACCTTCGGAGCTGCAGAAAACTGGAATGGTACAGAAACATTAATCTTCACAGTGGACGACAACCAGACTCGTGCATCTGCTTCTGATTCTGTATTTGTGATTGTAACTCCTGTAAATGATCCGCCTGTTCTTATTGGTTTTATTCCGGAAGAACCTGAGTTCACATTGTTTCAAGACAGCATCGTAACTTTCTTAGTAGAAGTGGAAGATATTGATAGCGAGTTGAATTATGCCTGGTTTGTAAATACTTATATTCAAACTGAAATTTCTGATACATTTATTTATCAGTTTTCTCTACCTGGTGAATTTGAAATAAAATCAGAAGTATCGGATGAAGAATATCAGATTGATACAATTTGGGATGTTACTGTTGAAGAGCAAGCTGGATTTGAAAACTTAATACCGGCAATAACAGAACTCAGAGGAAATTATCCTAATCCATTCAATCCGGAAACAACCATTGAGTTCTCTTTAAAAGAACCTGGTAATATTTGTTTGGAAATCTATAATATCAGAGGTCAGAAAATAAACACCCTGGTTAATGAATTTAAAGATGTAGGCTACCATCATATCAACTGGAAAGGCAATGATAGAAATGGCAAGCCGGTTTCTTCAGGTTTGTATTTCTATAAATTTAATGTGAATGGTAAAACAGAAGCAGTGAAGAAATGTCTGCTTTTGAAGTAATTGTAAATTATGTAACCTTGCGAACGGTTTCTGGAGTTTTCATCATTCATTTAACCTTCGCAACGGTTTATACGAAGTAAGGTCTCACACCGTTCGGAAGGTTTGAAAGAGATTATGAAAGAGACTGACCGTTCCGAAGGTAAAATTCTGAAACCCGAGTCGGGTTTAATCATAAAAAAAAAAAAAATTTCACTTAGAAAAAACTTGCGTAAAATCTGTGATAAATAAATTTCAAACCAAAAAAATATTAGGGGGAAAAATGGTTAAACGAGTACATAATTTCAGCGCAGGTCCTGCTGTTTTACCGGTGGAAGTATTATTGGAAATTCAGCAGGAACTTGTAAGCTACAAAGGTAAAGGTCTATCTGTGATGGAGATGAGCCATCGTTCGGTAGAATTTCAGGCAATAATGGATGATGCAATTAATGATGTAAAAAGCATTCTAAACCTGGGAGACGATTTTGAAGTTCTCTTTTTGCAAGGCGGTGCAAGCACCCAGTTTTTTATGATTCCATTAAATTTCTGTCCGGATGATAAAGTTGCGAATTATATCAATACCGGTGCCTGGGCTACAAAAGCTTTGAAAGAAGCAGCAAAAAACGGCAAGCAAATGCATGTTGCTGCCAGTTCGGAAGATAAACAATTCACCTATATTCCAAAGCAGTACACTATTTCGGAAAACCCTGCTTATCTGCATATAACCACCAACAACACGATTCGCGGCACAGAATTTAAAACCGCTCTCGATACCGGTGATATTCCTCTTATTGCAGATATGTCTTCCAATATAATGAGCAAATCCATCGATGCGAAAAAGTATGCCTTGATTTATGCAGGTGCTCAGAAAAACATCGGACCTGCCGGAACTACTCTGGTTATTATCCGCAAAGATATGATCGAAAAAATTAATCCCGGACTTCCTACTATGATGGATTATAATACTCATATCAGCAAAAGCTCGATGTTCAATACTCCGCCCTGTTTTGCAATTTATGTGGTAGGAAGAGTACTTAAATGGATTCTGGCAAAAGGTGGTTTGGAAGCAATCGAGAAAATCAATATTGAAAAAGCAAATTATGTTTATGATATTCTCGATAATTCCGATTTTTATGAGGGAACAGTTGTCATGGAAGATCGCTCAATGATGAATATTCCGTTCCGGCTTCCCACAGAAGAACTCGAAAAGAAATTCATTGCCGAATCTAAAGAAATGGGAATGCTGAATCTGAAGGGTCACAGAAGTGTTGGTGGTTGTAGAGCTTCTCTTTATAATTCTCTTCCTATGAAAGCTGCTCAGGATCTGGCTCAGTTCATGATTGAATTTGAGGAGAAGAATAAGTAAAGAGGTTTAAAGGTTCTGGGTTCTGGGTTCACGGATTCACGAATTCTCGAGTACACGAATTCACGTGTTCAGAGTTATTAATCGATTATGATAAACTCGGAAGAAAAATAAATAAATATTTGCAATATGTCAAAAAAAATTGGAGATAACCCTCAACCCGCAACCCGCAACCCGCAATCCGCATCCCGCATTTCGCACCTCGCCTTTTACACTGCTTTTGCTGTAACTATTTATATTGTCGAAAATTTCGTACCCAAACCTTTTCCTTTTATGAAGCTGGGTCTGGCAAATGTAGTAATTCTGATGCTGCTTTATATGAGGAATTACAAGTTCGCAATAATTGTGGGTTTAAGCAAAACTTTCATTGGTGGTTTTATCTCCGGAACATTATTGAGTCCCACTACTTTACTCTCTTTTTCAGGTAGTTTGTTGTCATTGGTAGTGATGATAATTATTATCCAATCCGGAATAAATTTCAGTTTAATCGGCATCAGTATTTTGGGAGCTATCAGTCACAATTTTGCTCAGATTGTAGTAGTTAGATTGATTTTAATAAAAGAGAATTCAATATTTTATTTGACGCCTTTGCTGATTATTTTGGGAATAGTAACTGGAATTATTACCGGATATCTGGCAGTAGTTTTTAGTAGAAAAGTTGATTTTAGGGTTAAATATGAGGAAACTGGTATTTAGATATATTTTGGTTTTTTTTGTAATAATCCTATTTTTTTGCGGAATAGGAATCGGTTTATTCTATTATTACAGCAACGAGTTACCACCTTTATCAGAGTTGCAGCATTACGATCTGAAAGTCGGTTCGGAAGTTTATGATAAAAATGATAAACTGATCCACCAATTTTCTGTAGAACGCAGAAAACTTACTAATCTGAGTGAATTACCTCCATGCCTGATTAATGGTGTTCTGGCTATTGAAGATAAAAAATTCTATCATCATTGGGGAATGGATTTAACAGGATTTTTACGTGCATTATTGAAGAATATCAGAAAGCTTGATTTATCCGAAGGAGCCAGCACGATCACCCAGCAATTAGCACGAAATATGTTTCTATCATTAGATAAAACCATTCCACGCAAGATCAAGGAAGCTCTGCTTGCTATCAGGATTGAGAAGCATTATTCAAAAGATGAGATTCTGGAACTATATCTGAATAAAGTACCTTTCGGTCCGGGTTTGTATGGCATAGAAATGGCATCTGCCAAATATTTCAATAAAGAAGCAAAAGAATTAACAATTCCTCAAGCTGCACTGATTATTGGAATGCCGCAATTACCAAGTGCCTATTATCCTTTCCGGTATCCGGAGCGTGCAATGCGTAGAAGACAAATTGTTCTTAGGAGCATGTTGAATAATAAAGTTATTACTCAGCAGGAATATGAGGTAGCAAAACAGGATTCCATGCTTCTATACAGACTAAAAGAAAAAAGAAGTACATCAGACTATTTTATTGAATATATTCGACCCAAACTGGAAAGAAAATATGGCACAAACATGCTTTTTACAGGTGGGTTGAAAATCTATACAACAATGGATTCCGAATTGCAAACTTATGCGGATTCAATCCTGAACCTGAATCTGACTAAATTTGAGAATAAAAATGATTATGAAGTAAAGTACAGTGATTTTCCCAAAGATACAATTGATATAGAAACAAAATATATTCAAGGCGGAGTTTTCTCTATTGAGCCGGAAACCGGTTATGTTCGTGTTTTGATTGGAGGAAGAAATTTCAATCACAGCAAACTGAACCGGATGATTCAATCACAAAGACAACCAGGTTCTTCATTTAAGCCGATTTTATATACAACTGCTTTAGTTAATGGATACACGCCAGCCACGATTATTCAGGATCAATCGATTTCTTTTATTCAGAATGACACACTTTTTTATAGATCCAGGAACTATTCATTGAAGAATTTTGGTTATACAAGATTGCGTGATGGTTTAAAGAAATCGCGAAATGTGGTTGCCATTAAAACTATTTATGATCTTGGACCCAGAAAAGTTCTTCAGTTCGCCCGCCGTTTTGGAATCACTACTCCTCTATATCCGGTTTATACTCTGGCTATTGGTAGTGTGGAAGTGTATCCTTCTGAATTGATCTCTGCTTACACCACTTTTCCTAATGAAGGGGAACGAGTCAAACCTATCTTTATCCGAAAGATCGAAGACCAGCAAGGTAATATTTTGGAAAGTGCGGAAATTGAAAAAATTCGTGTTATAGATGAAAAGATTGCTTTTCTGATGACCTCCATGATGCAATCCGTTATTGATGAAGGAACCGGTCGCGGAGTTCGCTGGCAACCCGGAGTAGGAGGTCATTCTTCTGTTAGTTACAAATGGACTGCTGCAGGTAAAACAGGTACAACCGATGATTTTCGCGATGCTTGGTTCATTGGTTTCAATAAGAAACTGGTAACCGGTATCTGGGTTGGATTTGATGATAATTCTACTTTAAGAAAAAGTCAATCCGGTGCAACTGCAGCTCTGCCTTCCTGGCCATTTATTATGAAGAAAGCAATTTTGTTGGATTCACCTTTGAACAACAAAGGCAAGCCCATAATCGACGGTTCAAAATATCAATTTGAAAAACCGGAAGGAATTGTAACAGTGAAGATTTCAAAAGAAACCGGTCTTCTTCCAAAAAATATTTTTGAAGAAACTATTGATGAGTTTTTCATTGCCGGAACACAACCCACACCTCTTTCTGACAGTTTGAATTACAATTTTTATCCTACTTTTTATCGTGAAAATGAGATGGATTCCCTGGTTTATGATCTGGGTGGGAGACCGTATGTTTGGCCAGATTCCACTGAATATACTTTTTCCCTTTTGGATACAACAAAATTGGATAGTTTAGATTATTATCCAACCCTGAATTTGAAAGAAGATATTGATTCCTTAATATTCTATTTAGATGAAGATACATTATTTTGTCCAGCTTATGTTGAGTCGTTGTTCGTAGTTCGTGATTCGCTTGATCTAAAGGTTTTTAGTTATAAATTTTATCCTGAAGTTTTCCGTGAAAATGAAATCGATTCCCTAGTTTATTTTTTAGGAGGAGTTGCTCATCTTTGGCCAGATAGTATTTTGTGGCGGGAAAAACATGTTCCTGACAAAATAAATCTCTGGGGCGCAAAAATCATTAAAAATAAAATTCCGGTAATCAGACCGGACAGCCTTCTATATGGTCCGGATAGTTTGCATATCAAAATCGAAGAAGATAGTTTGAGTTTGGATAGTTTGTTTTTCATGTATTCAGATTCGCTCGAAGTCGATGACACGATTCTTCAGGAAGAATAATGGTTTTTCAGATAATTACAATTGTTGCCATTTTATCTCTGCTAATCTACTTATTTTATTTGAGATTGTTTTATTCAGGTCTTAAAAAAAAGGATATTGAATTAGATTTTAAGAAGAAAAAAGTTTCAGTAGTAATTGCTGCCCGTAATGAAGAAAAGAATATCCCGCTTTTACTAACTTCTTTAATGAATCAAACATATCCAAAAGAACTGTTTGAGGTGGTTATTGCAGATGATGACTCTAATGATAAAACAGCAGAGATTGTGCAACAATTCCAAGAAAAATGGGATAATATTCATTTTATTAAAACTGAAAAAAGGCAGCAGGTTATATCTCCCAAAAAAAATGCCCTTTCTCAAGGAATAAAAGCAAGTAGCGGAGACATCATTCTTTGCACGGATGCAGATTGTGTGGTGGGCAAATTCTGGATTGAATCTATGGTTTCATATTTCAAGCAGGATACTCAGATGGTTTGTGGTTTTTCCAGAACCAAAATTAATGAGTGGAATAAAGCTGTACTGTCGCAGAAATTCGAGCATTTTGATTTTCTGGTTATGATGTTTGCAGCAGCAGGAGCAATTTCATCAAAAAAGTATTTTTCCTGTACAGGGCAAAATCTTGCTTACAGACGAAAAACTTTCGAAAGTGTGGGAGGATTTGAAAGGATCAAACACTTGATTTCCGGTGATGATGTTAATTTGGTGCAGCTTTTTCGACATCAGAATTTCAATATCAGATTTGCTTTTTCTCCTCATAGCTTTACTCTAACCAAACCGATTGAAAGATTGGCTCAACTGCTGAATCAACGCAGCCGCTGGGCTTCTAATATGAAATGGCAGATAATGATGAATCCTGAATTTTTTGTTTATCTGATGAGTGTCTTCTTTTTAGCCTTTCTGCCCATTGTTTTGTTTTTCTTTAATTGGAAAATCGGTGTGGGAATTCTACTTATTAAAGCATTCTCTGATTTTCTGTTTATCAAAGAAGGATACAGGATTTTTCCGAATGAGAAAGCTCGTAAAATATTTTTTCCTTTCTGGTTTATCCTGCAACCAGTTTATATTCTTGTTGTAACTTTTTTGGGAATTTTGAATATTTTTAGATGGAAGAAGTAAGTTCTTTACAAATCAAACGCAATTTTATAATAATGAACAAGATTTATAAAACTGATAAAACATGAATTTAAGGAGGAATTTTGAGTTCGAAAAATAGTTTATTTTTTTTATTTTTCATTTTTATAGCTTTAAGTGTAAACTTATTTGCTCAATCCGATTACGAACTGTGGAAACAAAAACAAGAGGAACAATACAGGCAATACAAAGATGCACAGGATAAAGCTTTTGTGGAATTCCTGGAGAAAGAATGGAAAAGTTTTGACGCATTTAAAGGAATCAAAACAGATGAAATTCCCAAACCTGTTGATGTTCCAAAAACAGAAATCACAGTTCCCAAAGAATTTCCTGATTCCAATATTGTGAAAGAGATTAAGGTTCCGAAATTGGAATTCAAAGAGGAAGAAATTCAGGAAAAAGAATCACAAGCTTACATTGAACCTGAGGAAGAAAAAGGAATTGAAGTGGATTTTTTCGGTTTGAATCTGAATGTAAATTATTCTAATAATCTCAAAGATGCTTTAAAAGAACCTTTAAATGAAAAGGCAATCGCAGATTTCTGGTATAAAATCAGTAATTCCAATTACGAGCCTTTTTTGAAACAAGCTCAAGAATATAAAAATCAGATGAATTTGAATGACTGGGGATACTGTCTCTATTTAAATAAAGTTGGAAAAAAGCTAACTGACAACTCCAAAAATCTTAAAAGGCTATTTATCTGGTTTATGCTTATTAAATCCGGGTATCAGGTAAAACTTGGATTTGTTGAAAATGCAGTTTTTCTGCTACTTCCATCGAAAAATGTATTATTTGGAGTAACCTATTTGATTTTGGATGAACAGAAATTTTATGTAGTAAATTTTGAACAGAAAGAGAAGTTGCCTTTAGCAATTCAAACTTATGAAGGAAATTATCCGGATGCAGACGACCTGATAGATCTTAGAATTACAAAAGCCCCACTAATTTCTAAGGAAATTGTGGAACGAGAGCTTAAATTCAAATATAAAGGAGAAACTTATATTTTGACTGTTCAATATAATTTGTCAACAGCTAAGTATTTTGAAAATTATCCTCTTACAGATCTAGATGTTTATTTTAATGCTCCTTTAACTAATGAAGCTAATTTTTCAGTTATTTCACAATTAAAAGATATTTTAGAAGAAAAACCGGAAGCTGAAGCAGTGAATATTCTTCTCCGGTTTGTGCAAACCGCTTTCAAATATAAGACCGATGATGAGCAGTTTGGCAGGGAGAAAAGCTTCTTCTCGGAAGAAACATTATTCTATCCTTTTTGCGATTGTGAGGATCGGTCTGTTTTCTTTTCCTATCTTGTCAGAAATCTTCTCGGCTTGAATGTTATTGGGCTTGATTATCCGGGTCATATTGCCACAGCAGTAAAATTCAACACTGATTTGGAAGGTGATTCCGTTACCTTTAACAATGAGAAATATCTCGTTTGCGATCCTACTTATGTCAATGCTAATATCGGACTTTGTATGCCGGATTTCAAAGATGTTGAACCTAAAATCATTGAACTTAATTAAGCGAGAAATTTATGGAATTTGTCGTATTTGATGATAAATGCTGGCGAAACTTTTTTCCTATCACATTAACTCGCTCAACTGGAGATTTGCGAGTTGGAATCCTGAAATTAAGACAAAGAATTGCATCTTATTTTGCTCTTGAAGAGACAAATGTAATCATCTCGGAAAAATTAAAAGATATTTATCAGGAACGTCATTCGGATTGGCAGATAAATACTTTAAAAAACATTGATACGATTTTTATTAACAGCCGTTTGAAGACAAACGAGGAATTAAAAAAGAAAATATTATCTCTTCCCGAAAATAGTTGTTTACTTTGTGGTGATGATATTTTAGCAGCTCGATTTATTCCCGAAAAGGAAGAAGTATCAACCGAAAACATTTCTTCTCTATTTGAAAATTTGAAAGAAATCCAAATAAAAGAAGATTGTTTTTGGAAATACATCTGGGAATTGATCTCAGAAAATTCTGATTATATCCTCCATGATTTTAAGGAATATTTTTTTGATAAAGATAATTATTTTGAAACTGAAACCGGAGTGACAGTTTTGAATCCTTATAATGTCTGGATTGGAGAAGGAACAGAAATAAAACCAGGCGTTGTAATCGATGCCACAGAAGGTCCTGTAATTTTAGATGAAAATGTAAAAATTATGTCAAACTCTGTGATAATCGGTCCGGTTTATATTGGAAAAAAATCGATCATAAAAATGGGAGCGAAAATTTATCAAGGGACTTCTGTGGGACCAGTTTGCAAAATCGGTGGTGAAATTGAAGAAACCATAATTCAAGGTTTTTCAAATAAACAGCATGATGGTTTTCTGGGTCACAGTTATTTGGGTGAATGGATAAATCTGGGTGCAGATACGAACAATAGTAATCTAAAAAATAATTATAAAAATGTGAAGATATATTTCTATCCAAAAAAAGAAAAGGTAGATTCTAAATGCCAGTTTCTTGGTTCAATAATTGGTGACCATTCCAAAACTGCAATAAATTCTACGATCAATGCTGGTGCAGTTATCGGAGTCGGATGTAATCTTTTTGGCAGCGATGCGATCTCAGATTTTGTTCCTTCATTCAGTTGGGGCATGAATTCAAAATATGAGACATATCAGATTGATAAATTCTTTGAAACAGCCAATCTAATAAAGCAAAGAAGAAATTTAAATCTTACGGATAATGAAAAAGAGCTTTACACTAAAATAAGCCAACAAAATTTTTAGCAAAATAAGTGAAGAAAACTTCCCGAAACTTCTTCTGAATGTCATTCCCACGAAAAAGGGAATCCGGCAGCTGCCGGATAAGTTTTGGAAAAGGCAATAAATTTAAGGAAATAAAATGCAGGATTTTGTAGAAATAATTTTCAGAACGGATCGAACCGGATATTACTATAATTATAAGAATTTGGAAATATCGCCGGATACGCAAGTTGTTGTAAAGGTTGAACGTGGAGAAGAGATTGGAAGTGTTGTGAACTGTTCTTTTTTTGATGAGGAACTGGAAATAAAATTCAAAAAAAATGAAATTTATAATATTCTCCGAATTGCCACAGAAGAGGATACCAAACAATTGGAAATTGTGAAGCAGAAAGAACAGGAAGCTAAAAAGAAATTTCTGAAAATGGTGGTGAAATATCCATTTGAAATGAAATTGCTGGATACGGTTTATCAGTTGGATGGAAATAAATTAACTTTTTTCTTTTCTGCGGACGGCAGAGTTGATTTCAGAGATTTTGTGCGCGAGTTGGCAAATGAATTTAAAACCCGCATCGAGCTTCATCAATCTTCCGGCAGGGAAGATGCTCGCAGATATGGCGGACTCGGTATTTGTGGAAAGACTTATTGTTGTGTGACTTTCTTGAAAAAGTTTAATCAGGTTAGCATAAAGATGGCAAAAGATCAGAATCTTCTGGGAAATTTATCAAAGATTTCCGGTCCTTGCGGCAGGTTGCTTTGCTGTCTGCGTTTTGAAGAAGATTTCTACCTGGAAAAAGTTGCTGACTTTCCGGAAATCGGGGATGAAGTTTTTTTTAATGAAGCAAAAATGAGAGTTATAAAAAACGATTATTATAATAACAAAATCTTTCTCTCCTCGAAAGAAAAAAAAAACGAAACAGTTACACTTGAAGAATTCAATTTGTTAGAAAGATGTTAGTTCACATTCTCAATCTTTTACCTTATGAATGGAAAAATTATTTACTGGATATCGATGAGCCAAAATACCGTTTGAAGCAAATTCTGAATTGGATATATAGAAATAGAACTTTAGATTTTTCGCTCATGACCACGCTTCCGGAGTCTTTACGACAGAAATTGAAAAACGATTTTGATAATTTTCTTCCTGAAATAATTAAGGTTGATATTTCCAAAGATGGAACAAAGAAATTTCTTTTATCTCTTGTTGATGACAATAGAATCGAAATGGTGCTTATTCCAAATGACAAAAAAAATACTTTGTGCATTTCATCACAGGTTGGTTGTGCTAGGAATTGTGGCTTCTGTGCTACTGCAAGTATGGGTCTCATCAGGAACCTGGAAGTTTACGAAATTCTTTCGCAGGTTTTTCTGGCAATTAAAGAACTAAAAGAAAATAAACTTACGAATATCGTTTTTATGGGAATGGGTGAACCATTGGATAACCTGGAAAATGTGATAAAAGCTGTAAGAATATTGCAGGATGAACAATGCTTTAGTTTCAGTCCACGACGCATTACTATTTCCACTTGCGGGATAATTCCTAAACTGAAAGAGCTATCTGATAGCGGATTGAAAATAAAATTAGCTGTTTCTTTGAATTCTGCCATCCAGGAAAAAAGAAAACAGTTGATGCCGGTCTGCAGGAAATATCCTCTTACAGAATTGAAAAATGCATTACTGGATTTTCGAAAAAAAACAGCCTTCCGCATTACTTTCGAATATGTGGTGATAAAAGATTTTAATATTGGACAGGAAGATACAAAAGCTCTGTTAAAATTTTTAGGAGATATTTCCTGTAAATTGAATGTGATAAAGTGGAACGAGGTGAGTTCTTTGCCGTTTAAATCACCTTCGGAAGAGGAAGTAGCTGAATTCATACTTAGAATGCAAAAGTTGAGTTCTGCAGTTACATATCGTAAAAGCAGAGGTCAGGATATTAATGGAGCTTGTGGGCAATTAGCTGGAAAAGTAACACAAACCTTTGGTTTGTAAAAAAAGTAACATAAACCTCCGGTTTATGAAAAAGATCTCAAAGCAGGAGCTTTGAGTTACATTAGGAGTTGCTATGGAAAATCTTAATCTTAATAAAATAGCAAAAATGATAGATCATACTGAATTGAAATCTAATTCCGGACAAAAAAAGATACTGAACTTGTGCAATGAAGCAAAGATGTTCGGATTCGTTTCGGTTTGTATTAATCCGCATTACGTAAAATTTGCATATGAACAACTTAAAAATAGCGATGTGCTGGTTTGTTCAGTGATCGGTTTCCCGCTGGGTATGAATACAAGCAGGCTCAAAGCATTGGAATCTGAACAAGCAGTAACAGATGGTGCAAAAGAGATAGATATGGTGATCAATGTGGGAGCTATGCGAGATAAAAAATACGACTTTATAAAAGATGATATAAAACAGGTTGTAGAAGTAAGCAGCCCTTCTCACGTAAAAGTAATTTTGGAAACCTGCTACCTGACTGATGATGAAATTGTGAAAGCCTGCCAGATTGCCGTAGAAGCCGGTGCTCATTTCGTTAAAACTTCCACTGGATTTGGAGCGTTTGGTGCGTTTCCTCATCATGTGAAACTTATGAGAGAAACCGTAGGACAGCATATCGGAGTAAAAGCTGCAGGTGGAATTTCCAATTTTAAAGATGCTATAAGATTGATAAATGCAGGAGCAAACAGGCTTGGAACAAGTGCAGGAGTAATGATCCTGGAAGGAGCAAAATTATTCAAGTTCGCACCCAAAGCATGGCTTGAACCGGAAATACCCTGTCATATCTGCCCTTCACGTCATGCCAGCATAAGCAAGCTTCCCAAAGCTGTTTATACTTATTATAAGAAAAAATGTTTTAACTGTGAATATCGTGATAAATACAATAAGTTCTATGAATAAAAGTAACTCGACCTGCCAGGTTGAGAAAATTAGCAACCAGGCTGGTTGCTCTACGAATTAGGAGTGTGTAATGAATGGATGGATGGGAAAAATTATAAAAGTTGATTTGAGCACTGGTAAACAGGAAACGGTTGAGGTCGATGATAAAATAAGAAGAAAATACCTAGGTGGAAGAGGATTAGGAGTAAAACTTTACACGGAATTATGCTCTCCGCAAATAGAACCTCTTTCCCCGCAAAATGCATTGATCTTCCTTACAGGTCCGTTAACTGCTGTAATGCCTACTTCAGGAAGATTTCAGGTGATCTCACGATCTCCTCTCACGAACACGATCTGCGATTCAAGTTCAGGAGGAATATTCGGAGCAGAACTCAAAAAGACCGGTATCGATGGATTTATAATTACAGGAAAAGCAGAAAAACCTGTTTACCTGAATATAACCGACGATGGTATCGAAATTAAAGATGCCACGCATTTATGGGGCTTAAATACTCACCAAACAAAAGAAGTTCTTCTTAAAGAAACTACATCTGGAGCTTCTATTGCAAGTATCGGTCCCGCGGGAGAGAATCAGGTGATCTTTTCTGCGATCATGAATGACAAAGATCGTGCTGCCGGACGTGGTGGCATGGGTGCGATCATGGGTTCAAAGAACCTGAAAGCAATCGTTACAATCGGCACTAAAAAAATCCCGGTAGCCGACCCTGAAGGATTGAAAGAACTCTTACTAAAAATTGACCGATTGATCGATAAAAATCCTGTTACGGGAAAATCTCTGCAACTATTAGGAACATCGGTTCTGGTAAATGTGATCAATGCTCACGGTATGTATCCCACCGAGAATTTCCAACGGGGAGTTTTCAACGATGCAGAAGGGACAAGTGGTGAAAAGATAGCTGAGATTTTATTGCATAAAAGAAGTGCCTGTTTCAAATGCTCCATTGCCTGCGGAAGATCCACAAAAACCGCTGATAAAGAGGGTGAAGGACCCGAATATGAAACAGTTTGGGCCTTTGGTGCACAGCTTGGGATAAATGATCTTACGAAGATAACCGAAGCAAATTATGCCTGCAACGAATTGGGATTGGATACGATAACAACCGGAAGTACGATAGGCTGTGCTATGGAATTGTATGAAAAAGGAGCTTTCCCACATGAACTGAAATGGGGAGATGCCGACATCCTGGAAATTTTAGTGGAAGCTATAGCTTATAAACGTGGAATCGGAGCAGAACTGGCTCTGGGTTCCAAACGATTGGCAGAAAAATATGGCAGACCAGAACTGGCGATGCAGGTGAAAGGTTTGGAAATTCCTGCTTACGATCCGCGGGGAGTGCAGGGACAAGCTTTATCCTATGCTACTTCCAACCGTGGTGGCTGTCACATGAGAGCTTACATGATCGCCACGGAGATTCTGGGTTCACCTGTTTTTATGGATCGTTATTCCATTAAGGGAAAACCGGAGATCGTAGCCTTGCTTCAGGATATTTCGGCAGTTGTGGATAGTATGGTCTTATGTCGTTTCCTGCAATTTTCCATTAGTATTTCTACGTTCACGGAAATGTTGAATGTTGTCACAGGTTTGGATTTCTCTGATGAGGAATTATTGGAAGTAGGAAAGCGGATTTATACTCTGGAAAGAGAGTTCAATTCCAAAGCAGGATTTTCTCGGAAAGATGATATATTGCCTTCCAGATTCCTGGAAGAAGAACTGGAAGAAGGATCTTCGCGCAACCGGGTCGTGCAACTATATGAAATGCTGGACAGGTATTATGAGATAAGAGGTTGGGATAAAAATGGTGTTCCAACTAAAGAAACACTAAATAAATTAGGGATTTGAAGACAATGAAAGTAACAATTGCTGGATTTAATATAGATAAAAATTTGATAGATAAATTACCTGAAGAAACCACGCCGGAAACGATTTCCGCAGCTTATGCACGTATCAGCCGAGATCCACGCGATGTACCGGAACTTCGGGCAGAAGCCAGAGATCAGGTGAAGAAAGCAAGGCGTTCCAATCAGGCTATCGTTTTTGGCATGAGCCACCATTCTGTGGCAGAACATGCATACTTCAATTTTGATATATTGCAGATTTCCCGTCTGGCTTTGGAAGAACTGGAAGCAAGACGCATCGGCGCTGCTTATACCGAGAAATCTCAACGCTATATTACTTTGAAAGGTGATTTCATAACACCAACCGAATTCAGCCAACAGGACAAAGAGACCTTTAAAAAATTAATAGAGCTTCAAAATAACTTCTACTTAAATAATCTTGATAAACTTACTCAGTACCAATATGAAGTGAACCCAATACTTGCAGAAAAATCGAGAGCAGCATCCCAAAAAGTGATTTCTGACAAAATGAACAGACACAAAAACACTCTGGAAGGCTGGGCAAAAGAAGATGCGCGGTATGCATTAAGCCTGGCAACACAAGCTCAACTCGGTCTATCTTTTAATGCCAGAACATTGGAACATTCAATAAGAACAATGCGTCACTCGGAACTTGCAGAAACAAGAGAATTATCTCAAAAATTATTCAACGTCACAAAAGAAGTTGCTCCGTCACTCATCATCTTAACAGATCCGGAAGAATTTAAAAAAGCATTTAAAATAGAGCTGCAGGATGATCACTTCAAATACACCAAACAAAATCTAAAGAAAATGGTAGCATTAATAATTGAAAACACACATGGCAATTTATCTGATGATCATATTCCTATAAAAATCATTTCGGAAAGCAATGAGAAGCTCATCCTAGAACATGATGTGGATAAAAACATCGCTGCTGCAATAATTCATAGGAATTCTCAGCTTTCGATCGAAGAATCTTTTCAAATCGCAGCGCAGATTCTTTCCAACAAAGCAAATGGAAAAGAATTTTTTGACGAAGTTCTGAAATACATTTCAGCTTTCGATTCGCTACCGCGGGAATTTGAATTTACCGGTGATCTGAAATATGAATTGGTGGTTAGTGCCAGTAATTATGCTCAACTCAAACGTCACCGTTTGATGACAATTCTAGCTCAGGATTACGATCCATCTCTGGGAATCACTGTCCCGCCTTCCATCAAAGCTATTTGTGCTGAGGATGAATTGCTGGATGTTTGCCGCAGAAGTGAAGAACTCTATTTTGAATTTCTACCCAGGTATGGCAAAGCTGCTGAATATTGCCTGACCAATGCCCACCGACGACGTGTGCTGATTGCTGCCAATCCGCGAGAACTTTATCATATTTCCCGCTTGCGAGAGGATGAACACGCCCAATGGGACATCAAAGAAACTGCCGGCAATATAATGAAACTGGCAAAAAAAGTTGCTCCGAATTCTTTCATTTTAGTGGGTGGGAAAGATCAGTTTGAGAAGATGAAGAAATAGAAGCAGAGACGCAAAGAGGTGAAAAAATGACCGCAGATAATATTTGCTTAACCTGCAACGCATTAGCGTTGTCAGGTTGAAGCAGTTGTTAGATTATTGTTTTGTGCCTGAGTTTGCCATATTCATTATTGGACTTTCTGGCTGAATTTCAGCCATATTTACGCGAGTTTTTTCTTTGTCTTCTGTCGAGCTTGCTGCAGAAATAGGTATTTCCGATATTGCGGATGTACTGCTGGATGTAATTTGTGAAGCCTCTATTTTTTCATAAGCTTCTATCAGGATTTTATCATAATCAGATTTTTTAAATATGCCTGTTTCAAATTGATCAATGGCAATGTAATAAATTAAAGTGCTTAGCTGTTTGGCTGTAATTCCTTGTATTTCGTAATGTGTATTAGATGTATCGATTCTTTGATCACTTGTATTACCATTAGTGCCAGTAAGACTTAATTTAGCTTTTTCCACTGATTTTTTTTTGAATTTTAGATATGCAATTTTGTTCCACTCCCTTTTTCGTCTGCATAGTGCAACCAAAATCTTCTCAAGTGTTGGCTTATTTGTGTCACCGCTTACATCCCAAATTGAAGTATTTTTGTCTGTCCAACCTATAAGCATATTTGGTTCACAGTCTTCAAAAGGATAATCTACCTTCTTTGTGACTTTAAGGTTATCCCATTCTGGCTTTATCTCAGTTTCAATTTGCCTTAATAAATCCATAATATGCCTCAATCAAACTTTAAGTCCGTACTCACCAGATTCTGCCACTTTATTCACTATATCGATGAGATAATTAACAACCTCCTTTTGTTGATCCAGCGATAATTTTCTGTCTAGTTTTTGATCTGTGCTTAAATCAAATTCGAGCCGAATTTGTAATTCTGGTGGTATTGAGGGAAGAATTTTTTGAGCAATTCCCGCCTGAACATTTATTTGTAAAATTTGAACTTGGCCAATTGTCCAACTCAACAAACGATTAATCTTAATTCCACCAGCAATTTCTGATTGAACCGGCCAATTAATCCTGAATTTGAAATCCTCTGAATTTTCAATATTAATTACTGATTTTAAAAGGGGTGAGATCTTCCTAATCCCTTCTTCATTACTTCCAACAGGAAGGTACAGAACGACCCCTAATGCCAGCCTATCTAGAAGTGGACAGTCTTCCATTTGGAAATATTTCAATATGCGCTGTTCACAGTGCTCTGAAAAAGTAGAAAAATCACCTATATTGTTTTCGATATTAGGAGCATCCGCGCTTTCAATTAAATCTATTCTACCTTGTCGCCACTCAAGTTTTACTATTGATGTTTCAAGCTTCGATAACCCAGAGAAACTCGATACGGTTCTATTTATTTGTATTGGTTGTTCACCACTGATGTCTATTAACCATCTTTCCAAATTCTTCGGATCAAATTTATCATCAACAAAATTAGTCAGTCGCAAAGATTCAATCTTCCACAAATTAGCGTCCATATTCAACTCCTTTACTATCTTTTATTCTATATGTTTCATTACATTCAGCCCGAAGGGTCAATCTAACTTTGTACTATCCCGCCAACATGCGTGATAATATCCTTATATGCATGCTCCATAACACATTATCCTTTCTTTCGTTTTGCCTTTTCATTGTTTTCATCTCCTTGGCCCAATATATATTAGACTGCTTAAAATTTTATATACTGCCTGGTTAAGCAGGATATTAACATTTCGAAATTAGACATTTCTTGTCCTGAATTGTGCTCATGAAGCGTTTTCAATTAATCCATCCTTCAAATCTCTCGTTTCATTTCCTGCCGAAATACACACGTTGGCGGCAGATTTTGCAAACAACAAACAAATAATAACTTATCCTAGCAAAAGTCACAAGAAACAAAATTTACCTGTTCTAATCTGTCAAATATTTTGTGAACTCCAATCTTCAGCCTCCGCTTTTAATAGAATCATTTCTCCATCTCCACCTTAAACATCGAAAAATCTGCTAATTATTTCCCGGCTAAAGCTTCGATAATTTTCGAGCAGCCTCCTTCGCGCAAAAAACAGGTATGGTCTTCAATATTTACAAATTTCCGTCCGACAATTTTAGAACACTCGAATTCATAATCGGAGTTTGGTAAAAATGCTTTTTCGATTATTTCAAGAGCTTTGGGATCTTTAAATTCCAACTTGCTGTCCAATCCTTTATCCATGGTCATGATCCATATCGCAGTTCCCAGTGCTCCGCAACCGCCACCACATAAACCGATGCCGCCGGCAAGTCCTGCAGCCATAACTACATGTTTTTCCGAAACACCCATTTTTCGCGCTAGTATTGCAGCGCAGCTAACCGGAGGTGAAGGCAATTTTATGTCTTTTTCGGAAAAAACTGCATTAATCACGTTGAATGCTTTTGGAGCGTATTTTCCAGTAAGGTGCATACAACTGAGAGTCTTACCTTTTATCAGAAATACATAGAGCATTTTCATAACTGATGAAGAATTATTAATATTAGTTATTTCGTAACAATTTATTTCTCCAGTGCAGGTCTGGAATGTTTCCACAAGTTTTTGTGCTGCTAAAACTGCCTTGGTTTCAGCTTCAGTGCCCGGGCCAAAAAGTTCATAAGCCCTGGCTCCTGCAGCGAGAACAGCACCCCAGATCATGCCGCACTGATATCCATACTGCATAATTCCACCTGCCAGTGGCGCAGAACCTTTCTCTTCCAGTTGCTTTCTCTTATCAAATCCTTCGTTGAGAACTCTCAACAGTGCTGCAGATCAGGTTCCTTCTCTCAGGAATGAACGGATTCCTTCCATTGCGGTAATCTTGTTTTTCATTAACACTCCTTCTTTTTGGAAATGAAGGATGCGATCAACAAACCCAAACCGATTCCAACCAGAATTGATGCTATAAAATAAAACACGTTTGTGGTAAGAAATATAAAACCTACACCGATTCCTATCAAACTACATCCACCAACAATCCATGAACTTTTGTCATCTTTTTTCATTTTTAAACTCCTTTTGTTTTCTTAAACTTTTTCATTTCCCCATCTCCACCTTAAACATCGAAAAATCTGCCAATTCCAGGATCAGCATTTTGTTTATCAGTTGCGGTTTACCAAACAGGTTATTGATAATTTCGTACACTATCAGAGAGCCGATGGTCGTCACAGTTTGCGGTATTATCGGAACAGAAACCGGAATATGTACCCCCGGATAGATTTCTCTCAGAGTTTGCGTCTTTCTTGGTTTTATTGTGGTGATCTGTCCAAAATCGCTTTGCACACCGCCATGCACCAGAAAGTGATCTTGTTGCATTAGTTTTTCCAGTTCAAATCTCGCTTCAAAATTATCCAAGCAATCAGCAATTCCATCGAAATAGGGAAGATGTAGGTTTTTTAATTCAGACACATCGTGGTTTAATATTTCGATTTCCAGTTCTGGATTGATTGCCTGCAACTTTAGTTTAGCAATTTCTACTTTTATTTTTCCTATATCATTTTGATCATACAAAATCTGGCGATTCAGATTTGATATTTCCACGATATCTTTATCTAAAAGGAGCAGTTTGCCGATCCCAGCTCTGGTCAAACCATCAGCCACTGTGCAACCCAAACCACCCACGCCTGCGATCAGGATGGAAGAATCTGCTAAAATCTTCTGCTTTTCTTCACCCCAGAATTGGATATTGCGTTGATAAATCTCGTTACTCATTAACCACCTCCACCAGGCGGAAAAATGCAAATCTCATCACCATCCTGCACAACTGAATTGAGCTTATTCAGATGAAAAATATTTCGACCGTTGATAAGTATCATTGTTCCGGGCAGGATTTGCATTTCAGCGTCGATGAGTTGATCGAGGAATTTCTTTCCTATCTGTTCCTCAGTTTGCATAAGCAGCTCGTAGATCGAAATAGAATCAATTTGAAGTTCCACTTCATTGATTCCCAGAAACATTCTGATCAGGCTGTAGAATTTGATTTTTACCATGAGTTGATAAGCAGATTTTTATAAAATTTTGTCAAATGAAAAAGAAATTCACGCGTTCCAAAACAGGATCTGTTATCCAACAGGTTAAAAGTTTGTGAACGAGGAGATAAAAAACACTACCCGTAACATGCTCCAACCGGCAAAAAAAGTAGCTCCATTAACTTTAATGCTTTGCAGTGGAAAAGAAGAATTTGAGAAGATGAAGTAACATAAAAGAATATCTTTTCTTTGAATAATTAAAAGAACCTTCTAAAGAACTTTTTACCGATTTCTGAAATTTCACAAACCGAGCAAAAAGTTGACAGAATCATTAATTATACAAACTTGCCCAATATGAATAAGATTTCAGTATTTTTTCTTAAAAAGTATTTTAGTTCTCCCAAAAAAGAGTGGTTGCGTTTTGATTCCATTTTTATGATTTTGGGGATCATTATTTCTGTAGCCACTTTAACGGTTGCTCTCTCCATTTTTGAGGGATACGAAAAAGTTCTGAAAAAAACAATTCTCGGAGTAAATTCACACATTTATATTTTTAAGAATGGAGAAGATAATTTAAACAATAATGATATTTCAGAGATTTCGAGTTTTTTAGAATCACAACCTGAAGTAGTAAGTTCTGCAAAGATTATTATTACTCAAGCAATGGCAATCAATAAAAATATGAGTAAAACTCGAGTTAAGGGATGTTTGATTCGAGGGATAGATTGGAATCTGAAAAATCCTCCCACAACTTACAAAGAATGTATTTCTGATGGTAATTATGAACTAATTGAAAATCGCGATATTGTTCTTGGATATAGATTGGCAAAAGAATTGAATTTACTGGTTGGAGATAGTTTGACCCTTATCAGTCCCATGAATTCAAAAATTACTCCAATGGGACTAAAACCGAAACAACAAAATTTTCATATTGTTGGATTGTATAGATCCGGGATGTATGAATATGACAGCAAATATGTTTTTCTGAATTTAGATGAAGCTGCAGAATTTTGTTCGATTCCGGAAGAATATTCAATGATGGAAATAAAGCTGAAAGATGATGAGATTGAGCGAGCAGATTATTTGGCATATAAATGGACAGGCGAGTTTGGTTATAAATATCAAATTCATTCCTGGATTGATTTTAATGGAAACCTGTTTTCACTTCTGAAATTGGAAAAATGGGTTTTGTTTATCATTCTCAGTTTCCTTGTTTTAATTGCATCATTTAATGTTGTGAGCACTGTTACTACTTCGATAATTGAGCGTAGAAGAGAATTAGGAATCCTCAAAGCTTTTGGTGCATCCAATCAAATTCTGAAAAAAATATTTGTGGGCAAAAGTCTTTTAATATCATTTTTTTCAATTACATTGGGACAGGTTTCAGGTTTATTGATTGCTGTGTTTTTGAGTAAACAAAACTTCTTTGCGATCAAAGGAGATGTCTATTTCCTTAATAAAATAAATGTTGATTTTAATCTTTTCAGTTGGATGGTTGTGTTGGTTGTTTCTCTTTTAATAGTTTTTTCAGCATCGAGCATTCCGCTTAGGAAAATCTCAAAACTGGAAATAACTGAGATAATAAGATGAAGAGCAAGAAATTTCTAAATCCAAATTTCTAATATCAAAATGAGTGATAAGCAAAGTAAAAAAAGTATTAAATGAAATATTGTTTAAGTAGAAAATAGTTTTGCAAAATAGAAGTGTTTTGTACCCTCACCTCAATCCTCTCCTAAGAGGAGAGGAAGACAAGGTTCTGGGGTTAAAAAAAAATCGTGCTTTTCATCTGTTTTCACACAGCTTGTCCAGCGTTGGAACGCAATTAGCAACGCTCAAGCGTTGCATTTACTCAGAGTACGAAACTGTGGAAGCTGGGAAACAAGAATAAAATTTCAGGATAGATAATGATAAAAATTTTAGAAATAATTAAATTCTATTTTTCTCACCACATAATTTTCAGTGCAGGTTTGCTGCTTGTTTTCGGGTATATTTTCGGTCAACTCTCCGAGAAAATTAAGTTACCTGCCATTACAGGTTATATTTTCGCTGGAATTCTGGTAGGAGGTTCAGGTTTGAAGCTGATTCATCATGAAAACCTGGAAATTCTAAACATCCTTTCAGAGGTCACATTATCTTTTATTGCAGTAATAATCGGAGGTGAATTCTCCTTTTACAAATTGCGAGCTTACGGCAAAAAAATCATAATCTTAACATTCGCCCAAATGTTCTTAACTTTTTTCCTGGTTTCCTTTGGTTTGATTTTCATTGGTTTGTCATCTTATGTGGCTTTTTTATTAGGAGCGATTGCTGCTGCAACAGCTCCTGCTGCCACAGTTGTAATCGTGGAAAAACTAAAAGCCAAAGGTGAATTCGTTGATTATCTTTATGGGATTGTAGCTTTGGATGACGCAGGAACAGTTATTTTATTTTCAGTTGCTTTTGCTATTTCCACATCTCTCATTTCCGGCTCGAATACCAGTTTTTTGAATTCAACTTTCCATGCTTTTTTAGATATTTTATTTTCGTTTATTATTGGTGTTTTCGGAGGAATTGCCATTCACTTTTCAACTGCAAAAAAACGAAATATGAATGAGATAAAAATAATTACTTTGGGAATTTTATTTATAACCACTTCCATTTCCATAAGTTTGGAATTATCTCCCCTCATTGCTAATATGACAGTGGGCATGCTGCTCGTTAATCTCAGTAAGAAAAACGTGCGAATCCTGTTTGCACTCCAACCTCTAACAGCACCGTTATACGCCATTTTCTTTGCAATTGCGGGAACTGAACTGAGTTTGGAAATATTCAAAGATAAAAGTGTAATTTTAGCAGGATTTTTATTTATTATCTTACGTGCGATAGGAAAATATTTCGGAATTTATTTATCATCGATCCCATTGAAAATCCCTCCTAAAGTGCAAAAATATTTAGGCTTAGGTTTGCTCCCTCAAGCTGGAGTTGCCATCGGTCTGGTTCTGTTTGTGCAGGCATCTCCAGTAATTAAAAATGCATCAGAAGCTATCCAGAAAGAAATCACAGTGATGATAAATATTGTATTGATGTCTGTTTTCTTTAATGAACTCATCGGACCTGTTCTGTCAAAAATCGCTATTCTCAAAAATCTGAAAAGGAGATAACATGAATATTCCTGATGTTTTAAAACTCGAATGTTGTGAACCGGATTTGCATACAAAAGATAAAGATGAAACCCTCAAAAAAATTGCAGAATTAATTAAAAGAAGCAGCGTTTTCAATGGCTTGGAATCCGAGAAAATCTACACCTCTTTGAAAAAACGTGAAGATATGGGAAGCACTGGCTTCGGAAGAGGAATTGCTATTCCACACTGCCAGATGGAGGAAATAGATAAATTCGTAATTGGAATTGCGATTTGCAAAAAAGGCGTTTCTTTTGATGCGATCGATAAAAAAAAGGTGAAGATTTTTATCATAATAATCGGACCCACTTCGAATAGAAATTGTCATCTATCGCTTTTAGCAAAAGTTTCTCATACTCTAAAAGAACCTGATGTCCCTGAATTATTGCAGAAAGCAAATACAAAAATTACACTTTATGAAGAATTCCTGCGAAATTCGGATATAGAAGGATTGAAAGTTTCCAAAAAGAAAAGGGAAAAATTGATGATCGTAATTGTAAAAGACGAAGAAATAATGCAGGATGTTACAGAAGTTTTTATCGAATATGGAGTGCAGGAATCTACAATTATCGAAACACAGCAAATGGAAAATCTACTTTCTAAAGTTCCTCTTTTTCTGGGATTTTTCAATTTTACAGGTGGGAAGAGTCCGTTTAGTAAAGTTATTTTATTAAAGATTCCCAAAGAATATATAAACCCGATAATAAAAGGTCTGGAAGATATTTTTGGAGATTTAGACTCTTTTTCCGGTTTAAGTGTGATGGTTCTCGATCTCTTTTTTGCAAAAGGATTTTAGATAAAAAAACCGAGTCAGGTTTAAAAACTCAACTCGGAAGAATATTTCTATTTTTTGTTTCCATGCCCAGCTTGGGAACAAAATTATAATCTACGGCACCATCTTCTTCCCCATTCCCTCTTTTCTGCCCGGAGAGCTATTGTAAACTTCAATAACATTGTAAATCACAGCAATAAATTCTTTGGAAAATTCTCCGTGAAAATAACTGTGAATAAGATTAATATACTCCACCACATCTTTTTCATAATCTGTCAAATCCGGATTTTCAGGATGTAAAAGATAGGCAATCGTCTTGAGCTTAAAAGTTGGAATTGCCATAAAAACAATAACAGAGGTCGGATCAGTCATCTGGTTCAAAAAAGTCTGGGTGCCCCGATCAGGAACTGAATATAATTCCAGGGAAACCTGTTTATTCATATCGAATAGAGAATCTGCATTTTCATAATTTCCAAGAAGAATATCTAATTTTTTCATGAAATGTTCTTCTTTAGTATCTTTTAAATGTCGAATAATTTCTTTGATTTTCTCCTTTTTAGGAAGAAATCCACAACCTTTGACAGCATTATTAACCTTGAATTTCGAGTCTTCGCGCTGATATCCATAAGTGGCAATAATTCCATTGTGAGCTCCTGCTAAACCGGGCATTTCACCGGTTTTGATTTTTTCGAGAGATTCCGTCCTTTCCGACGTACTCCATTCAATGAATTCAGCCGGTAAATCTACCAGTACATATTCATTCCATTTTCCATCAACTTTCGCTCTGATGCGGTTCTCATCCAATTGAGAAGCATCCACAGATTTTTGTACAAATGTTTCCCCTTCCCAGAATTCCTGCCCGAATCCTCCGCTTTTCACATTTTCCTGTGCGCAACTGATTAAGAACATCACGCAAAAAACACCAATTAATAATTTCATCTATCCTCCTTTTTTTTCACTGACTTTTTTTATCCACGAATTACACGAATTAACACAAATTACTATTTAGTTTTTATTTTTTTGCCACAAAGACACTAAGACACAAAGTTTTATTTTTTCCTGTTAATCCTGTTTATCCTGTCAATTTTATTCGTGCAAATCCGTAAAATCCGTGTCATCCGTGTGCTATTTTTTAGCGCGAATCTGCGTCTAATTCCTTTTTATTCCTCAAAGAGTCATATCTAATATCTCAGAAATTCTCTCTTTTGTATCCTCATACTCTTTATGTAAAATTCCTTTCATTCCCAAAGATTCAGCAACTTGAATATTTATCGGTCTATCATCAATAAAAAGACATTCCTCAAATTTCAAATCGAATTTATTCAAAGCTCTTTCATATGAATCCAAATCTGGTTTTACAGAACCAATTTCATAAGAAAGCATCAAATTCTCTTTAAAAAAATGAATAGAAGGAAATTTTTTCCAGATGTAGGGAAAGTGAATTTCATCTGTATTGGAAAAAATGAAAATTTCATATTTTTTGTTAATTTTCTTTGCCATTTCAATCATTTGGGATTTTTCAGAAAAAACATCACACCATATCTTCTCGAAATCCTGCATATTCATATCGAAATTATATGTAGTTTGGATCTCATTAAGAAATTGTTGCTTCGATATTTTACCTGCTTCAAAAAGTAATATCGGCTCCTGTGCTTCATCCAGAAATCTTTCACATTTTTCCGCACCGATACTCTCCCAGAAGCTACTGAAATTAAAATCAATCAAAACTTTTCCCAAATCAAAAATCACATTTTTAATTTCCATTCTATCTTTCCAAAATTATTGTAACAGGACCATTATTTTCCAAGCTCACCTTCATAAAAGCACCGAAAATCCCTTTCTTGGTTTTTATTCCGCTTTTCTCTAATTCTTCAGCAAACAAGTTATAAAATTTTTCTGCTTTTTCAGGTAGGGCTGCTTCAATGAAACTGGGTCTTTTTCCTTTTTTACAATTTGCATAAAGTGTAAATTGAGAAACCAGAAGAATCTCTCCATTTAAATCTTTGAGGGAAAGATTCATTTTATTATCCTCATCCTGAAAAATCCTCAAACCGACTGTTTTCTTCGCTAACCACTCTATTTCCGAACCATCATCTGTAGCGGAAACTCCTATTAAAATCAAAAAACCTTTTCCAATCTTTGATATGAGTTTGCTTTCAACTTCTACTTTTGCCGAATCTACTCTCTGGATAACTAATTTCATTTTGTGCTTTTTCCTAATCTGATTCGGATTTACACTTTATAAAATAACACAGTTATTTTGCTCCAAAATTAATAATTTTCAGGAAAAAGAATTCTCTCCACTCCTTCAATAATAACGTGAAGAATCGTCATATGAAGTTCTTGAATCCGATCTGAAGTTTGTGCTGGAATAATGAATTCATAATCACAAAAGCCTTTTAATTTTCCACCATCTTTTCCCAAAAGAGAAATAGTGGTCATCTTGATTTCTTTTGCTTTTTGGAAGGCTCTGATAATATTCTCTGAATTTCCGCTTGTAGAAAGTCCAATTAGAATGTCTTTTTTTTTACCAAAAGCTTCTACACCTCTGGAGAATATCTCTTCAAATCCGAAATCATTGCCAACGCAAGTTATATGAGAAGGATCGGTCAATGCAATAACAGGCAAAGCTTTCCGGCTCTTTCTGAATCTGCCAGTAAATTCTTCAGCAAAATGCATGGCATCTGCTGCACTTCCTCCATTTCCGCAGATTAGGACTTTTCCTCCATTCTGAAAGGTTTTTGCAATCAATTCTGAGATATTTGCAGTCTTGATAAAATTATCTTCGTTTTCAAAAAAATCTATAAAATGATTTGCTGCGGTTTCAAATGATTTTTTTAATTTATCCAACATATTCACTCCAGGTAATTTTGTTAATGTAACTCATAGCTTCTAACCCGTAGAATGCGAAGCTATTCAACTGGGTCCGCTTTGAGAACTTTGTTACTTTCACAAACCAGAGGTTTATGTTACTCTATTTCCCTTAAGAATTTCCCCAGAATTCTGGCAAGAATTTTATATTTGTTTTGGTAATTTTTTCTATATCCAGTGTTAATCTGCGTATAAGTATTCTTTTTTTTGACTGGATTAACATGATATACAGGATATTTACAATAATTAGTGTTCTCGTAAAGCGACCAGCTTGGTCGCTATCATTCTCGACCTGGCAGCTCGAGCTACAAAATATTTGATTTCATAGAAGTTCTCCGGCAACTGCCGGATGACTTGACTTAAGTTGTCTAATCCATTGAAATATTTCAGTGTTAAATTCTTATCCGTGAAAATCCATTTAATCCGTGTCATCTGTGTTCCTTTTTTTCTGCATCTAATCCCTAAAACTCAGCTTTCACCTCAACCTCAAGCTGATGAACATCATCCTGTTCAGGATAACTATCGCCCGAATACTTCAATCTTACAGAAGTGTAACTTCCGATTTTATAATCCAAATTTATATTCCATTTGAAAATATTGCCATCTTTTTTATCAGCTAAAAAAATCAAAAAAGTAGAGCCGGAGCGATTATTTCTTTTGTAGCTGAACCTAGAAAATAATCTATATTTTCTTTGAAAGAAATAAGTTACGGTTTCTGATATTTTATAGCTTTTAATTTCATAATTATCTTCATTTTGCTTATTCCCTTTTTCAGAGGAAAAATCAAAATCTGTTTGCAAAGTTAAATTATCATTAATTTTATTTCGAACATCAAATTCCACAGAATTTATCTCAATTTCAGATTCATAATTGGAATCTTTTTCATTTCTGTTTTCCAGAAATAAGTCGAATTTTGTATTTCTCAATCCGGAAAACTGCAAATTTCCCTCGATAATTTTCAACCGGTTTGTGATGGATTCCTGATAACGATTGTCCAGAGTTTTATCTTGTTGAAATTTTAGTTTTGAAAGTAATTTTCTATGGATAACATCAAACCATATCGTTTGACGAAAGGAATTCCTGCCGTAAATCGTACTCTCCGAATCCATCAGAATATCAGGATTTAAAAGGTAAATATTCCATTTCTCAGATGACTTTGAATTCTCTGAAATCATCCAATTTGTTTCGGTTTGAAATTTCTTCAGAAACGAACTTGAAATTATTTTCGGATTCAAATACAAAATAAAATTGGCATTCACTTCAACGGACATTTCAGGATGTTCATAATCAATATCTGTGATCACCCAATCATATCCGCCACCTTCGGTGTAAACGCTGTCTTCATCATAAAAACCTGAATTTTCGCCTACAAATTCGAAGATGCGGATTTTGGGATAGAACTGAACATTTTTAAGCGAATAATTTGAGTTCAAACTGATCGCATCTTTGAGAAGAGAATTGGAAAGGGTAATTCTTGCCATATCAAATTGATTTTCTTCTGCACCGCTAATTTCACGATGAGATAAATCAATATTCGCTTTGTGATTTTTCGAATTTATAAATGTTTTAAATCCAATTGTTTTTGAGATTTGAACAGATTCCCAATTTTGTGAAATTTGCAATGAATCGTTATTTTCTTCCTTATATGAAATTTCAGCACTCAGATTTTTTGTTTTATAAGTTGAAATATGAAAATCCAATTTTCTGATCCTCTCTCCATATTTTACAAAATCGTGTGCTTCTTCTTTTAACTCTTTGATAAAATATCCCGAACCGAATTTTACTTTTTTTATAACATAATTTCCTTTAATATCGTGCTGATTCAAATTTTTGTTCTTAAAAAAACTATCAGCTTCATTTTCAAAATCCTGATTCCAAAATAAATATCGGTGATAAATTTTTGGCAAGATCCACTTTTGCTTAAGATTTGAAGTAAAGGAGAAATAATTTTGAGTAGCATAATTTTTCACGATCTTTCTCTGATATTTGATATTTGGTTGATAGAAATTCAAAAAATCCATTTTAATTTGAGAAGAAATTTCTTCGCTGTCAAGAGTATCCGGAAATGCAATAAGTTCATAATTTTCCAAAGGATTCTGCAAATCTGCGAAGGTCGAAATATCTTTTGATAGCTTTCTAAAATGTACTTTTATATCAGGTTTTATCAGGTCATAATCAGGATAAATATCCAAACCGATTTGTGCAGCCAAACCTTTGTTATCGTCATCATCTTTTTTAGAAAATGTGTTTTCATCATTAACACTGAATAATCCTTCAGTTTGGATTTTAAAGAAATTCCCCGAATACTGGAAACTCAAATCATAATTTGCTTTATTTTCAGGAGAGCTCAATTTTCTTTGAGGAAGATATATCCCGAGATTTTCACCCACATAAACATAATAATTTCCATCCTCAGATTTTTCGTATGAGCCATTCTCTCCCACATAAGAAAAATAGAGATTAAAATTTCCAATCGAATCAGGTCCCACATATTCATAATATATCTCATTTCCTTCAGTAATTTTGATGTATAATCCTTCTCCTTGTTCACCCTCAAAAATGCCATTTCCCCAGGCAATTTCATCACCTGCATTCTTCAATATTTCTTTATCAGATTCAGAGAAACTTTCCTGAAGCGGATTTTCTTTATCATCATTCTGAATAATGAAATGATGCTCGATTTTAAACTTTTCAGTTAAATTTATACTGGATGAAGTAATATACATATTTTGTCGATAATCTTCATCGGAATATTGAAAACTAACCAGGATATGAGAATTTGAAGTTATAAAATGTTTATTCGTAAATGTGATACTGCCCTCAGAATAATCGATCGTATAATCGTCTCCACGTTGCATTTTAATTCCATTCAGATACACATTTTCCGAGCCGGCAATAACTTGTACTCCTTCGGCAAATTCAGTTGAAAGATAATATGGTCCCTGTTTCCCTTCCAACCCTTTAAAATCGGTTGTTGTTGTTTTACTCTTTGAAATTGCCATTGCTCCCTGAAATTCGTTTTGCCCGAACCAACCTGCTTTCAATCCCTCAAATTTCGGAGAAAAATTGATAAATTGAGTATTCTCAAATTTCATCTCCAAATCACCAAAAGCCAGCTCATAATTCTTACCGTAAAGTCTGATGAAAATCTGGTCTAAACTGCTAATTTCGCGGGAATCTCCTTCCGGAGTTATGGGAGATTGACTATCTGTGAGCTGAGCTTCTATCCTCAAGTTTTTGCTGAGCTCGCCATTAATCCTCAAAAAAAGAGATTGATTTAAACTGAAATCTTCGTTGTTCGCCACTGAGATTGAAAAGGTTTTACTTCCAGTGATATTCAGATTCGTATCGGAATAAAACTGTTTTTGTTGTTTTTGGGGAATCTTAATTTTTGTGGTATCAGAATATTCCTGAATTTGAAAAAGGAAAAACTCCTGCAGCAAATCAGGAGGGAAAATCAAATATTCAATTGATACATAACCAATTGCAGAAAGGAAAGTTATCTCGCCTTTTTGATAATCGATTTTATAATCTCGATTCCTTTCTAATAAAACCGAATCTTTATAAACTTTTTCGGAATTAATTATCAAGTTTGGATGTTTCAGTTTCAGATTAAGATTATCAGAATTAAGATTTTCAGCTTTTATAATTGGTGAAAAATAGTTGTAGGAAAATGCGGATATTGAAAAAATTAATAAAAAAAGAATACAAAGGTTTTGTTTTGTCATTTAGGTTATTATGCTTAGTAAGAATTTTTTTTTTGTAAGTTATTTGAAAAACCATTAAAATGGTTAAAGAGTTCAGCTTTTAATTCGTTTGCCCACAACTGAAGTTGTGGGTTTCTTTTAAACTTATTTTTTGTCAGATTAACCCACAGTTTCAACTTTGGGATTGAAACAAAAAAACGAAAGGCTTTAACCCCTTCAGGGATTTTCAAATCATATTTATTTGTTAATAAATCAATAATTATTCTTTTCAGTATCATTTCTGTAGATATTTTTTTTCAAGATGTTTTTTTGTATTCATCCAATGGTTTTTTGAGGGTAATTATTCCTGAAATTTTTTTCAAAATTGGAGATGATATTTCTGTTTTTATTTTGGTTAATTTTTTGAAGTAATCTGAAACAAGTTTTGATAAACTCATATTATTAATTCTATCTATCTTTTTCATTTTATCTTTTAATTCTTTATCAATATTCAGTGTTATTTTTTCTTTCATTTTTCCATTTATAATTTCATTCAACTATTCGTAAGTTTTTTTTGTTCGTTTTGTTGGTTTTGTTCGTTGCTAAATATTTTCTTCATTCGGAAACATAAACCAGAAAATAGCATATAAAACAACACCAACTCCACCAATGAAAGACATAATCAAAAATGCAATCCTGATTAAACTCACATCCCAATTCAAGTATTGAGCAATTCCAGAGCAGACTCCGGCAATCATTCTATCATCCCATTTTCGATAGATTTTATTCTGCATTTCTTCTTCCGGCTCAGGTTCGATATCGATAATATCCTTCTCTTGCTGGCTTTTGGGAAGTACCGCAAACAAAATCAGGTAAGCTATGATACCTGTTCCGCCAAAGAAAAGAGTAATAATAAATATCAATCTGATTATCATTGCATTAATGCCAAAAGATTCTGATAATCCCCCGCAAACACCGGTTAGCATTTTGTTTTTATGTGAAATATGCAGCTTCTTCATTTCATCCTCCAACTTTTATTTACCCGCGAAACACGCGAAATAGCTCTAGAAATTTACTTTATTTTTTACCCGCGAAACACGCGAAATAGCACGAAAATTTTTCTTATTAATAAATTAGCTTCAACCTTATTTCTCTTTACTGATTTTACTAAAAAATTCAGACTTTCTGAGTCAATATTTATTTCATTCGAATTTACTTTGAAAACGGTTTACCCACAGAGGAACTCTCTCAATTAGACCTTTTCAATGGTTATACAGACAATTCTGGATTTCAACCATTGAAAAATTACTGTCGGAAGAGAAATCTCTTAAAACTTTTCAAGGTTATTAGCTGGTTCAATTTAATTGACATATTTATTTAGCTTAAAATTTTGAATTTCGGAGAATATATGAAAATCGAACAAATTAATGTATCATCATCTAAACGAGAAGAATTTATTGATATCACACATAAAGTGAAAAATTTTGTGAACGAATCCAAAATAATAAACGGAAAAATAACGATTTATGTTCCTCACACAACAGCAGCAGTTACCATCAATGAAAATGCTGATCCAAGTGTTCCGCACGATATTACTCTGGCTTTAAATAAAATATCACCGCATCTTGCACAATTCCGTCATCTCGAAGGAAACTCGGATGCTCATACAAAAAGCACAATCGTGGGTTGTTCACAAGAAATTCTTATCAGTAATGGAAATCTGGTTCTGGGTACCTGGCAGGGAATCTTCTTCTGTGAATTTGACGGACCTCGAAACAGAAAAATTATTTTAGGAATTGCCTAGTGCTGATCTGGTTAAGTTTTATTTTATCACTTTCCTTATTGTTGATTATTGCCCGGAAAAATCTCTGGCTCGGAATGTTTGTAGGTGCTTTAATTCTGGGAATCTTCAACCTCAAAATAAACTTATTGTTTGTAGAAATCGCTCACACCTTAACAGATGTTTCGATTTTACTTTTAGCTCTCGCTGTAGGTCTTATCCCGATTATCGGCAGAGCATTACAAACTTCCGGTCTGCTCGGAAATCTGGTTAATAATCTGCAAATAAGTAGAAAAGGATTCCTTGCCTTTGCACCAGCTTTTTTAGGATTATTACCTCTTCCAGGAGGTGCACTTCTTTCAGCTCCAATGCTGATAAAAGCCGGCGAAGATATTCAAGATGAAACTTTTGCAGCGATTAATGTCTGGTTTCGTCATATTTTAATTTTGATCTATCCATTGGGAGCATTATTGCCAAGCGCCAAGATAGCAGATTTAAATCTTTATTCTGTACTGATTTATATCATTCCAACCTCTTTCATTTTGAGTATTCTTGGTTACATTTTTTTATTAAAAAACATTTCCGGAAAAATGCCAGCTCCTCATAAAATCGATTACAAAAAACTGTTAACTCCAATTTTTATTATCCTTTCTGCTCCCGTAATTCACGTGACTCTTACGAAACTGAAAATAATGGACGAAGTCTCACTCTTAATGGGAATTTCTGTAAGCCTGATATTAACTGCTTTTCTAGGAAAAATAAAAATTAAAGATTTCAAACCAATCATCATAAAAATGAAACCATGGAAATTCTTCCTGATAATAATTGGCATCTTTCTTTTTCTGAATATTTTCAAAGCTTCTGATGTATCTGACGAAATTGCAAAAGCTGGTTTCTCAATGAATTTTCTAATAATATTTATTGGAGCATTTCTGGGTTTTGTAACCGGCAGAATTCAACTTCCCATTTCCATTCTGGTTCCTATTTTTATTGCCAAATTTGGATTAACAGCCATGACTCCTCTGATATTCGGAATAATGTACAGTGCTGTTTTTATCGGTTATATGATTTCTCCGGTTCACCCGTGCGTCTCTTTTTCCTTGGAATTCTTCGAAACAAAATATAAGAATTTTGTCAAAAAATTAGCTCTTCCCGGAATCATAAGTTTAGCTTTAATTTATATCGCTGCTTTAATCTTGATATAATTCGTTAAATTTACAGCGATTTTCTTGACAAATTTTTAACAAAATTAAATTAAATAATAAAGTCGAAAATAGAAATTGTTCACTACAATGAAAGGCATTATGGAGGAACATATGGGAAGCAGTTCAGAAAAGCTTATTAAATTTTTATATACATTTTCTGATAAGAAGAAAGTTTTAAAGCAATTTGAAGTTCTTATAGACCCCAAAACTTTGAGGGTTGTCAGCAAACCTCCTGAAGAACTTCCTCAATGGACAGAACTTACTTTTTGCCAATGTCCGAATTGCCCTTTAGATTCAAAAGAATTTTCTCACTGTCCGGTTGCTGCAAACTTGGTGGAGCTTGTTCATTTCTTCAACGATTCGGTTTCTTTTGAGGAAGTGGATGTATGTATAGAAACTCCTGAACGTACATTCTGTAAGAGAACATCTATTCAGACTGGAGTCAGCTCCATCTTAGGAATATATATGCCGGCTTCCGGATGTCCAATTCTGGCGAATTTAAAACCCATGGTTCGTTTTCATCTTCCTTTTGCCAGTATTCAAGAAACGATGTACCGCTCAATGTCTATGTATCTTGTAAAGCAATTCCTCAGGAAAAAGAAAGGTCTTGAACCGGATTGGAATATGCAGGGACTGATCGACCTTTATGAAGAAATTCATGAAGTAAACAGTGCGTTCCATAAGCGTCTTTCCTGCCTGGATGGAGAAGATGCAAACGTAAATGCACTTGTTATCCTGGATGTTTTTGCAGATTATATCAACTTTTCTTTAGATGAGGACCATTTATCTAAAATTGATAATTTATTTGAAGATCTCAATTAATGACATTTTCTCGAAAAATATTCTGGATTGCCGGAGAAAATTCCGGTGATCTGCACACCTCAAAGGTAATTTCCCAATTAAATAAAAATAACAAAAATTTAACATATTTCGGAATTGGTGGAGAAAACATGCAAAAGGCAGGATTAACGCCAATCTTCTCTTTTGAACGCTTTTCTGTGATGGGCTTTTCCGAAGTTATCAAACACTTGTTTTTCTTCTTAAAAGTAGAATTAAAAATAAAGAAAATCTTCAAGACGAATCCTCCGGATTTAGTTGTACTCACAGATTACCCAGGTCTTAATATGCGTATCGCAAAAATGGCTCACAAATTCAAAATAAAAGTCCTGTATTTTATCTGTCCTCAATTCTGGGCTTGGAAACATCAAAGGATATTTCAACTGAAAAAACTTACTGATTATGTTGCCTATATCCTACCTTTTGAAGGAAAATATTTTAAAAAAGAAAACGTGAAATCTTCATACGTTGGTCACCCCATTTCCGAAGAAATCGAAATCCGGATGGCAAAAAATGATCTTGCTAAAGAATACAAACTCGATTCTAATAAGAAATGGTTGGGATTTCTACCGGGAAGCAGGGATACTGAAATCAAAAAAATGTTACCTGAATATATCAAATCAATTTCTTTTTTCGATGCTGAAAAATATGAATTCCTGGTATCCAAAGCTGCAACTGTTTCTGATAAACTTTTTCGGAAAACCATTGAAAATTCTGCAAATCAAAATATTAAAATCATAAAAAATCATAATTATGAAATGATGAAATATTGCGATTTCCTGGTGGTTACTTCCGGCACTGCAACCCTGGAAACTGCGTATCTCGGAACTCCATTTCTGATCGTCTATAAAACCAGTAAAATTTCCTATGAACTCGGTAAGCGATTTATCAAAATCAAAAGGATCGGACTACCGAACATTGTATTGGATAAGGATATTATTCCGGAACTAATTCAGGATGAAGCACATGGAAAATCTATTCATAATAAAATTTCGGAAATCATAAATTCAAAAGTAAAATATAATAAAATTTCTGATGAATTAAAAGAACTTCATGAAATTTTGGGAAGCAAGTCTGCATCTAAAGAAGTTGCAAAAATTATTGAGAATTTGCTGAATGAATAAAATCATTTTTTTTATCGAAAAATATATAATAGCAATATTATTATTACTTTTAGGATTTACTTTCAGATATAACCTTTTAACTACCCAACCAAAAGGAATTGTTATTTACGCTTTCTGGCATCGAAATATAATTCCTTTGTTGTTACTGAGAAAATTTGAAAAAATTGTGATTTTAGTCTCATCTTCCAAAGATGGTGAACTAATAGCCGGTCCAGCTAAAGTACTGGGCTATCAACCTGTCCGCGGCTCATCCCGAAGAGGTGGAAGCAAAGCTGTGAAAGAAATGAAAAAACTCTCAAATAGATTTCCTATTGGTGTAACACCGGACGGTCCCAAAGGTCCTCCAGAAAAAATAAAGGATGGCTTATTATATATTGCCTATTTCACACATCTTCCCATCATTCCGGTGGCTGTTGATATCCAAAGAGAAAAAGTTTTCAATTCATGGGATGGATTCAGGTTACCGATTCCATTTACTAAAGTTAATGTAAGTTATGGTAAACCGATTTTCATTAATTCCAAACAGGAAATAGAAAGTAAATTGCCATTAGTTCAGGAAGTTATGGATAAATTAACAATAAAAAATTCATTGAGGTAAACTGAATCATTGATGTAAACAGAGAAAAACAGAAGCATTGATGAAAACAGAAAAATTTAAAGGTCGAACTTGACTTGTGACGAAGTGCGAGTCGAGAACAAGCTGACTAAAAAATGGTCACAATCCTCGACTCACATTCCCTTTGGTCATTGCTAGTCAAGTCTTGCTGAAAATGTTTTCACAGGAAAATATTATGAAATTAAACTTTACTTTAATCCATCAATTTTAATCAATGAAAAGGATTTCGTGAAATTCGTGTAAAAAATATAAACGAGGAAATTATGAAACTTTCAGAACGAGCAATCAATATTCAGGCATCACCCATCAGGAAATTGATGCCTTATGCAAATAATGCCAAAAAACGAGGAATAAAGATTTATCACCTGAATATCGGGCAGCCGGATATCGAAACTCCAAAAGAGATGCTGGATGTTTATGCAAGTTATCATGATAAAGTTTTAGCTTACGGTCCTTCGCAAGGACTCGATATTTATCGTGAAAACCTGGTGAATTATTATCAGAAACATAACATCACGATCGATGTTGACGATATTATCGTTACAACTGCCGGCTCTGAAGCAATAATTTTTGCCATGCTCGCCACCTGCAATCAGGGAGATGAAATTATCATTCCGGAACCGTTTTATACAAATTATAACGGCTTTGCTACAATGACTGGAGTGAAAATAATTCCCTTAACTACTCAGGTTGAAAATGGATTTTGCCTGCCAAGCGATAATGAAATCAGAGCTCTTATTTCTGCCAAAACCAAAGCGATTATGTTGTGCAATCCGGGGAATCCCACAGGAACTGTTTATCCAAAAAAAGATATTGAAAGAGCAGCAAAAATAGCTAAAGAAAATAATCTCTTCGTGATATCCGATGAAGTATATCGTGAATTTGTGTATGATGGTCTTACTCATACAAGTATTCTGGATATATCAGGAATGGAAGAACTCGCAATTATGGTGGACAGCATTTCCAAAAGATACAGTGCCTGCGGTGCTCGCATTGGATGCTTGATTTCAAGAAATAAACAATTAATAGCTTCTGTTTTGAAATTTGCTCAAGCCAGACTTTGCCCTCCCACAATTGACCAACTTGCTGCAAATGCTTGCATAGATATTGAAGCACAATATTTTGTGGAAATCCTGAGGGAATATGATATACGGAGAAATATCGTTTTTGATGAACTGCAAAAAATTGACGGCATAGTTTGCATCAAACCGGAAGGAGCTTTTTACATTATTGCCAAGTTACCAATTGATGATGCGGAAGATTTTGCCAGGTGGCTTCTGGAAGACTTCTCCGTTAATAATGAAACCGTGATGTTTGCACCTGCACAGGGATTTTATGCTACACCCGGAATTGGGAAAAACGAAATAAGAATTGCTTATGTACTCAATGAGAATGACCTGAAAACTGCTATGGATATTTTAAGACAGGGTCTGGAAGAATATAAAAAAAGAAATTGAAAATTAAAAACTAACCTGTCATTATCGCGGAAGCGGGAATCTATGAACATGCCGCTGACATTCACTGGTATGCTCTGACTCTTCATTTTTAAGAAATTAGAAAATAACCTGTCTGTCATTCCCGAGCAATCGGGAATCGATGAACATGCCACTGACGTACACCGACTCGAACCGACTCTTCCTTATTCTCCTCTCCTTTTCTCCTGTTTTATGTTTTTTTTATTTGACTAAAATTTAATAACAATAACTTTAAGCTAAATTAATTTAATTGTAAATATATGAAAATATTAGAGACGAAAATTCTGATTTATAATAGTTCTAAAACTACTGAGATTTATACCCATATTACAAAGAAAGGACTTTCGAGGATTCAGAGTCCTTTAGACGATATAAATTTAGAGGATTGAGTATGTTGTATAATAACCACCAGAAAAAAAGACATTGTCAGCAATTAACCGTAACTATAAGTTGGTTATGTACAACAGATTGTTGTGCGTGGCATGCAGATGTTACCTGCAATATTGAATGTGTATGGATAGGAGAATAATTGAAGATTAAAGAATTAAAATTTAGTAAAATAATGAATGGTATTATTGGTGAAATAAACGCTGCTAAAACTAAAGCAGAAAGTATTTATGGAGCTGGTAATATTAAATCTTCTGGTGATGAAATTGAAAACTTAATTCGCGAGAAAATTAGCCTTTTTTTACCTGAAAGATATTTAGTTAAGCAAGGTCATATTGTAAATTCTGAAGGTAGAGTAAGTAAACAATTTGATATTATAATTTTTGATAGGCTAAGCACACCAAAGTTTTTTGAGTCACAAAATAAAACAGTCTTTTATCCAATTGAATCTGTTTTAGCTATTGGAGAAATTAAAAAAACTCTTAGAAAAAATGATCTAATTGAATTTGGTAAAAAGATAAAACATCTCAAGGTTGATATGAAAAGAAAATTGAATGAAAACTCTATTTTCGGTGGTAAATTAAATTCGAAATCAAGCTTTTTTGATATCGTAAATATGCGAACAAATAAAAAATATAAAAATCCATTATTCTCTTTTCTATTTGCAATTGATGAAGAAGGATTTGATGATTTATTAATTGATGATGATTATAAATTTATGCCAAATGATGTTTACATACTCAATTATGGATTTTTCATTTTCGGTAATATTAAAGAAAAAAGAATAATCACTAAAATTGAAGATGAGAACCCAATAATGGATACTTGGATTGAATCAAAGAAACCAGGGATTAGTTGTTTAGGTATGATGTTTAATCAAATAATTAATCATCTAAATTCTTGCCAAATTTCTCCGTTTAGTATTTCAAATTATATGACTACCACAGAAGACTTTATGATTTCGGGATCAGATATTAAAATATATAAAATGAAAAAGCAGAAAAGTGAATGAGCAACTTAATGCAGGTAACAAATTAAGGATTTCCCTGCAGCGAAGCCTGCCTGGAAACCCTGTTGAATAAGCTCGAGA
>JABMPU010000058.1 GCA_013203665.1 Armatimonadota bacterium | reverse complement strand
ATCTTGATTTGAGCAGTATTCAACGTTATCCCTACGGAGTCGGACAAAACGGTTATGACAACCATTCAATGATAAAAGCTTTTATTGTGTATGCATTGGAAGGCTATCGTTCTATTCCGCAACTGATCAGAGAGCTAAAAAGCAAACCTTACTTCAGTCGTTATGTTCTCGGATTTGGTTCAACCATCCTCTAAGTCTCTCATTCAATCCCTTTACAATTACTGATATCGGTAGATGACCTCGTGCTCTAAGATAAGCTTTCAAATTTATCATTTTTTTGAAAATTTTTGCTTCGATTTTAAAAAATCGAACCGATTAAAAAAAAACGTAAATTATTCAAAACAACTTCAATATTTATATCGCTCTAACTAACAGAATAACAGCTGGATACGCTCAGCATAAGATGGAAAAAATACAAATGAAATAATATAAACAACTAAAAGTTGTATAAATAAATTGACAACTATTCGCATTAAAAAAAAATGAAACGTGAAATTAACAGAGGGGGGAAAATGAGTAAAATTTTTGAGGAATTAAAGGAAATTGGACTTAACAAATATGAATCAAGAGCTTATTGTGCATTATTAAGGAAAAATAACCTAAGTGCATCCGAGATTTCAAAAGTTTCAGAAGTACCACAAGGAAGGATTTATAATGTTCTGGATAATTTAGCACAAGAGGGATTTTGCTCAATAATCCCGGGACCGGTAAAGCGATTTTCTGCCATCAGCCCAAAAATTGCTATACAAAACCTGATAAATGAGAAAGAGAAAAAATTACTGCAAATGCATGAAACTGCTAAAAAACTAGAAGAAGAATTTAATTCTCAAGCTGATCAAAAAACGCCATTAAATTATATTAAAATCTATACAAGTAAAAGCAGCCTAATAGATAAAATCAATGAAATGTCTAACAATTCCTCTAAAAGCTATATAGGATTTAATAAACCACCTTACTCTAATTCAAATTATGAAAAACCACATAAAAGCATTTCAAATGATTTAGTACTAAACATGAAATCAAAAAATGTTGAAATGAGAGAACTCTGGGAGATCGATTATGAGAAGTTAGATAAATTCTTAAAATGGGTAAAGTATATGCAAAAGATTGGAGTGAATGTAAGAATTACTGAGAGATTACCAATTAAATTTATGATATCCGATGACATTAGACTACTATTCTTATTGAAGAATAATGAAATTTCCAAAAATATTTTCACATCAATGTTCATTGAGCATTCAGACCTTGTTGAAGTATTCAGGGGAATGTTTGAACTTTTTTGGGAGAAAGCACTTACAATTGATGAATATGAAGAAAAAGAGAAGGATTGAAAAATATTATGTCACACCAAATCAATTTAGTTGTCTAATTATTTAGAGGGTGAAATGGTGAATACATCAATAAATCAGAATATGAGTGACGACGAATTGGTCAGCAGAATTCTGTCGGGCTGTAAGAATTCTTTGGAATTGATCATTCAGAAATATCAGATTTGGATATATAATATTGTGATCCGTATGGTTTTGTTACCAGAGGATGCTGAGGATATAACTCAGGAAATCCTGATAAAAATAATAACAAACTTATCTGCATTTGAACATAGAAGTAGTTTTCAGACGTGGTTGTTCAGAATTGTTAAAAATCACGTTCTAAATATGAAGAAAAGAAAATCAGAAATTCAATACTATTCTCTAAGTGCTTATGGAAAATCGATTGATAATTCATTGGATTATGATCCGCCTGACACTAATAGTCTTCCGGTAGAAATGAAAGTAATCATGGATGAGATCCAGATTCATTGTATGATTGCCATGTTATTGTGTTTAAATCGAAAACAGAGGTTAATCTTCATTTTAGGTGAAATCATTGGTATTGATCATAATATTGGCAGTAAAATATTTGAGATTTCAAAATCTGCTTTTAGAAAAAGACTATCCCGCGCGCGTAATCAAATTTATAGATTCATGCAGGAAAGATGCGGATTAGTTCAAAAAGAAAATGTATGTCATTGTAAAAATAAACTTAGTGAATTAATTGATAAATCAGTTATTGATCCAAATAATATAATATATAAATCAGATTCGAAAATTAGGTCGATAGCGCAAACTAAACACAGAAAATTACTTACGCTGTTAGATCAAAAATGTCGTATGATCTTTCAAAAGAATACTGTGATTCAGTCACCTGATTTTATAATGGAAATGAAGAATTTCATATATGGTAATGATGTCTCAAGTTTGTTTAAAACAAAATTTACCCAATATAATTAATGTGAGGGAATATGATTTGCAGAAAAGATAATAACAAAGCAAAATGCGCATGTATAATGGATTGCAAGATAAAAGGTGAATGTTGTATATGCATAGAAAATCATAAAGAAATTCGCATGATGCCGTTTTGCTTCATACCAGCTGAGTTACAGAAAATGCATTCAAAACATGGAATAAGCTGGGAGCTATTCTCAGAACTAGTAAGTAACAAAAAACTTTAAACTGAGTTAAGAAAAAATGAAAAAACATGAAATGATAGCAAAGTAATAATAATTTCACTGAATCGTTAATCAGTGAAAGTACGTTGAATAGAGCGAGGAGGTTTAATTGAATATTTTAGCAATTTATGGAAGTCCCAATAAACAGGGAAATACAGCAATGATAACAGATTCGATAATTGGATCAATTGGGGAGAGTAATTACTCTGAAAGAGTTTATTTATACGACAAAAGATATGAAGATTGCATGGCATGCCAAAATGCAGAGAATATCCATAAAAAACAATATTGCATTTTTATTGATGATTTTACGAATTATATTCTGCCAAAAATCAACAAAGCTGATCTTCTGATTATTAGTTCACCGGTGTATATGGGGCAGATCACTGGGAAACTGAAGACATTATTTGACCGCTGGCATACATATATAACAGACGATTATTCGATCCGGATTTTGCCAGGTAAGAAGTTTATTACAGTCACTACTTCAGCAGCTCCAACTGAACGATTTCAGAATGTAAGTGATTATTTGAATTCATGGTTAAGTGACTTCTTCAAAATGGAGAAATTGGCTTCTTTCCATGTAGGTGATCTGATGGAAAGTGGTTCTCTTATGTCAAACTCCCAAGTTTTGAAAGAAGCAAAAAACCTGGGAAGTACGTTTTAATATTTCATGTACTTAGGAGGAATCATGAAAAGAATTTATTGTTTTGCATTATTTGTCTTAGTTCTAAACATTGTTTTGTTTTCCGAAATTGTAGTACTGCAGCCGGGTGCAGAAGGTAAAGATACTTACATCTGCGACTGCGCACCAAACACAAACAATCCTAACGGTCCCATCACTCACCTTTACCAGGGCCAATACGGCGTATGCTTTGATCGCACACTCATCGAATGGGATTTGTCAATTATCCCCACAGGAGTTCAGATTCTAAGTGCTGTTATGGAGTTGGATTTCAATACACTGCATGGATCTATGAGTGGGCAGATGGCATATTACATGATAACCGAAGCCTGGGAAGAAACCGTCGTTACTTTCAATACACAACCGGCATACAATGAAGCAATGGAGATCATCACCGACTGGCCCGAACCCAATACCTGGCACGCTGTTGATGTTACGGAATTTGTGCAGTTTTGGATAGATAATCCAAATGCTAATTTCGGTGTTTTTTGTCATTGTATAAGCACTACCAGCACTTGTGTTGCAGAATTCAATTCCTCAGATCATTCAAATAGCGATGTGCATCCTAAACTAACAATAAACTATGGTAGTGTTTCAGCAGATGACGATGAAGTGATCGATTTGGGAACTTTGCAATTACAGAACTATCCAAATCCTTTCAATCCTTCAACGACTATCTCTTTCAATCTAACCGCAAAGGACGCAAAGTTGGAGATATATAATCTGAAAGGTCAGAAGGTGAAAACCTTCTCAAATTTCCAAATCAACCAATCTTCAAATCAACAAATTATCTGGAATGGAACCAATGAAAACGATCAGCCTGTTTCTACTGGAATTTACTATTACGCAATTAAATTGAATGAAGAAATCCTGGCATCGAAAAGAATGCTGCTGCTGAAATAAGGAGACCAGTATCATGAAAAAACGTGTTTTTATATATTTTCTGCTTTTACTTTTTGGAAGCTATCTTTTTGCTTGTACCAGCTTTTCCTGTTATTCAAATGAAATCTGGTATGGTATGAATTTTGATTTTCCGGAAAGAGAACTTAACTTCAACATTGTTACTATGAACGATACATTAGATGTCTTCAGAATGGGATTTATTGAGGGTGAAATGTTGGGTTTTATTTATGGATACAATGAGAATGGTGTGATGTCTTCATCACAGTTGTTATATCCTGAAGCAACCAACTTCCCAATCCCCGGAGAAGATGAAATTAATATCCATGAAGCCTGGTATTATATTACTCATTTTTACTCAAATGTTGAACTTTTTGAAGAATATCTGACATTCGGAGGAGTGAACGGAAACGGTATCAGAGTTTTTCAAGCTGCGCCCATCACTTTGCATAATCTCAATGTTGATCCAGCTGGAAATGCTTTTGTTTTGGAACCCGGATCTGAAGAAAATGAGATCACTCATATAGAAGATAATATCTTAGTAATGACCAATTTTCGTAATTATTTGTTTGCTGGACTACCATATACTTCTGTTAGTGGAGTTGGAGCGAATCGGTATATCGCAGCTTACGAGAATATTTTGAATAATTTCGAGGATTTTAGTTATGCTGAAGCCTGGCAGACTTTGCAGGTGAGTATGCAATCAACCGGAGGTTACAAAACTCGCTGTTCAACAATATTCGATCCTGCTACGAATGAAATTTATGTAGCTCTGGATAGGGATTTCAATCACATCTGGCGAGTTAGATTGGATGATGGGATAATCGAAACGTATTCCGGATTCAGCATTTACAGTAGTTTCTCTTTAGATGAGACAGGTGTGTCCAGTTATGATCTTCTCGACCTTGTTTCTTCTGAAGAAAATGAAATTCCAGCAAATGATATCCAATTATCTAATTACCCCAATCCCTTTAATCCGACAACTTCGATCAGCTTCTCAGTTTTTGATAAAAATTCGAAAATTGATCTCTCGATCTTTAATGTGAAAGGACAAAAGATCAAGTCACTCATCAAAGATAATTTTCCTGTTGGAGAGCATTCTATTATCTGGAATGGCAAAGATGGTGAAGAAAAGGATGTAAATTCCGGTATTTATTTCATCAGATTGCTCTCGGGAGATTATGCGCAATTCAAAAAGACGATATTACTGAAATAGAAAGGATACTCTTATGAAAAAATTAATATTTATATCTTTCATCTTACTTCAGGTTATTACTGGTTATTGTTTTACATTGGAATGGTCATTTCAAACCGGAGACAGGATTTTATCACATCCCGTTTTGGATGAAGGAGTTGTTTATTTCGGCAGTAATGACAATAATTTGTATGCCCTTGATGCTGAAAATGGTGATCTGATCTGGAATTTTCAAGTCGATTTCAACGTACAATCTTCTCCTGTCATCCACGATTCGCTTATCTTCTTTGAAAGCGGAAACAGTCATTTTGCACTTAACAAATATACTGGAGAAGAAATTTGGAGTTACATAATCGATGAGCCCTACGGTACCGAAAAAATCGATTACTGGGATTATCATCATGCAGCACCGGTAATCGTTGATAGCATAGTAGTTTTCGCATGTGGAGATGGAAATTTATATGCGTACAACCTGCATAATGGGAATCCGTTCTTTATGTATACAACTCTCGAATCTGCAGCTATCCGATCCACTCCCGTACAAGATAACTATCATTTGTATTTTGGAGACTGGGATGGTAGAATTTATAGTTACAATTTAGTATTACAAGATACATTATGGTGTGTAGAAACTTATCAAACTCAACCTTATCCGACATTTGGCCAGGTGAATACGAAAATGGTTGTTCATGATTCATTGCTGATCTTTGGAGCACGTAATCCAACTCTTCAAGTTTTTAATAAGTTTAATGGGAATTTGGTGTGGGATTACACTGTTGCAGGTGGAGGATGGATCTCTGGTGACGCATTAGTAGTAAATGATACACTTTATATAGGTGGTTCAGACTGCAATAAGATGTTTGCTTTCGATGTATACTCTGGAGAATTACTTTGGGATTATACATTTCTTTTTAACAATTTTTCCGAACCGGTGATCTACGAAGATATGATCATTTTCACAACCGGAGACGCATACGCTTTTCAGGGAACGAATTATGGAGACGGCTATCTTTACGCGCTGCAAAGAAATAACGGCACTTTAGTCAACTATGAAAGGATCGGTGGAAATCTATTCACAACTCCTATTATCCATGATGGGAAGATCTATATTGGAAGTTCCGATACGAATTTTTATTGTGTAGATCTTGATTCCTTCATCAATGGAACAGGAACTGAAGAAGAGTTATTAGATCCCCGTTCAAATAATTTGTATAATTATCCAAATCCATTCAATCCAGCAACAACGATCAGTTTTTATTCAGTGAACTCAGAAGAAAATACTTCGATCACAATCTATAATTTGAAAGGACAAAAGGTGAAAGAACTGATACGTGAAATCTATCTCTGCGGTGAACATTCTATAGTATGGGATGGAACAAATGCAAGCGGTGAAGAAGTCAATTCAGGATTGTATTTCGTGAAGCTGCAATCAGGTCAGCTCGAATCGATCAATAAAATTCTGTTATTGAAATAATGATTAAATTATTAGGAGGAATAAAATGAAAAAAACTCAAATCCCACAAAACGATAAGGCAGATTTTATTTCTGATAAATTGGGGATAAAATCAAGAATCGGGAAGAAGTTATTATTCTGTATTATTGGGTTTGCATCTCTTATCTGGTTTCTTGTCAGGGTGATTCCCAAACCAAGCAGAGCAGCTTATCCATGCCAGCGTGCAGCATTTCCCATTGCATCTGCTTTCGTTATCTGGATTGTAGGAATGATTACATCTGCCTGGTTATACATCAACGCTCGTTTAAACTGGAGAAGATCAAGATACACGGTTGCTGTAATTCTTGCTTTGTTGGCAGTAATTATATCCACTTCAGTTTCTATCAAAGATAAACAGCTGATGGCAAGTGCCTACCAGATTTCCGGTAAATTAGAACGTGATAAAAGTTTGGTATTCAACGATTTGATCTACCGTGATTCCCTCACTATTTCTCCTGCTGCAACTGTTGGAGTTGTGAAATCTTCACAGCAGCAGGCGGAAGACATTGAATATGCAGAAATTGAATCTATGGTTTTTGAAGCCATCGAAAAAGCCGGTGGTTTTGATAATCTGATAGCTGATGGTGATACAGTAGTATTAAAACCAAATCTTATCGCATCCCGTGATTTTTCAAATTCTCCTCAATATTTTGATCCTGAAGTAAACGGTGTAGCTACCGATTACCGCGTTATTCAAGCTACAGTTAATGCTGTACGTGATGTGAATCCTAATGGGATTGTATATTTATTGGAAGGATCAGGTGTTGGTGAAACAACTCAGAATATGCAAAACTTGTTATGGGATCAAGTAACTGGATTAGACAGCATTATCTATCTGGAAGAAATTGGTGGAGCCTGGTTTGATACTACTTCAGTTGATTTGCAAGGAGTATCCTTACCAGAAGATAAAGTTCTATATTCCGAGGGCAATAATCGTTATTGGTTGAGTAAGATTTATTATGAAGCAGATGTTTTGATATCTTTACCTGTTTTGAAAAACCATCAAGCCACAGGGTCTACCGGAGCAATAAAAAATGTTGGCATCGGAGCAACCCCTTCTAAAATTTATGGATTAGGACCTGGTAATCCAAATCCATATGAGAGATGGCAAGAAATTGAACATGGAAATTATGGGTCACAACGTTATATCCTGCATTACTGGATTCATGATTTTTTTATGTGTAGACCAGTTGATTTCGTTGTTATGGATGGATTACAGGGTTTACAAAATGGCCCTTTATGTCATAATGCTAGTTCTTTAGAGTCTTGCCAGATGAATGCACGTTTGATGCTGGCAAGTAGAGATCCGTTGGCTATCGATGCAATTGCAGCATTATTAGAAGGACATGATCCTGAATTGATACCACATTTGACAACCCTTCATAACGATTCATTGGGTTGTGCCGAACCGGATTGGATCCGTGTAGATGGTATAAAAGTTGGTGATGAAAAACAAAACTATACCATCTTTGAATCCGGAACTCTTTCCGAATACAACGATTTTACTCCGCCAATATTCACTGTTGATTCCTGTTATGTTTCAAGCAATGATCTCTGTTTTGCTCTCACAGTGGATGAAGAGGTGACAAAAGTTGAAGTTGCTCTTGATGGTGAAATGATGGATTTTATCCGGATCGGTAACTTCGAGAGTTTCAGCTTCGATTTGGGAACCAACGTTGTGACTGACGAAACGGAAATCACCGTCTTTGCTTACGATAAATATTTGAATTACAGCTACGAAATTGTTGATATTTACACTTCAGTTGAAGATGAGAATTTCCAATCTTCCAGTCATCTGCAATTCAGTATATATCCTCTACCAACTCATAATGTAACAAATATTCATTTTTCCTTGACGCTGAATCAAAACGTGAAACTGGATATTTACAATGTCAAAGGACAGAAGATCACATCACTGACAGATAAATTCATGGCAAAAGGATCTCACAATATAGTATGGAATGTAAAGAATGTTTCTTCAGGAGTTTATTTCGTTAAACTGAAAGCAGGAACAAGTTCTGTTACAAGGAAATTAACTATCTTGAAATGACTTAAACTCTGTTGAATTATTTGTGAATTTGAAATGTGAGAATTAGAATCATGGGAAAGATATTCTTAATCGGAATTGGTTTGGTAGCCCTTATATTTTGTGGGCGCAAACCAAAGATCGATCTTGAATTGGAGAAAGAAAAAATGATGCAAACGGATCGTGATTTCTCTACTAAATCAATCAACTCAAATGCTTCTGAAGCTTTCTTTAATTTCATGACAGAAGATGCGATCCTGTTCAGCTTCAATCCACCTGTAATTGGTCTTGAAAAGATCAAGTCTGCCATGCCGTGTGATTCCAATTTTGTGCTTTCCTGGGAGCCGGATTTCGCAGAAATTTCCGGATCTGGAGATATGGGGTATACATCCGGGATTTATCTTTCCATTCAAAAGAGTGATGAAGGAAAAGAGAAGCAGGGGCGAGGGCGCTATTTGTCAATTTGGAGAAAACAGAATGATGGTTCATGGAAAGCAATTGCCGATATCGGAACCAGTTTTTAAATTGGTTTCATTCAGAAAGAAATTTAGTGAATGTGACGAGATGAAAAAAGACTTAGAAGAAAAATACAAGAAGCTTAAAAGTATAATTTCCATGATGGATTATGTGCTGATCGCACTTTCTGGAGGAGTGGATTCCAATTTACTCTTAAGAATTGTTCATGAAGTTTTAGGAAACAAAATCCTAGCTGCCAGTGTTATCTCGCAAATCCGCTCTGATGATGAGGTTGAATGGGCAGCGAAACTGGTGAACGAATTAGAAATTGAGCATATAATCTTCCAAACCGATGAACTTCATATTGCAGAATTTAATCGTAATCCTGTAGAACGATGTTATCTGTGTAAGAAAAATGTACTCACCTTACTCACTCATCTGGCAGTAGAAAGAAAGATCAAATATATCCTTGATGGCTCAAATTATGATGATCTGAAACAATATCGTCCCGGCAGAAAAGCATGTGCAGAATTTGGAATTATCTCGCCCTTTGTTCAAGCAAAATTTACCAAAAGTGATATAAGAAGTCTTGCTAAAAAATTTAATTTATCAGCTTGGGATAGACCTTCACAATCCTGCTTTATGACACGCTTTCCATACGATACACCAATTGATAAGCATTCAATAATAAAGGTGAAAAAAGCTGAGGAGTTACTCTCTTTATTTGGATTAAGCCAGAAACGGGTCAGAGTTTTTCCAGATTTCGTGAAGTTAGAGGTGCTACCACATGAAATGAATAAATTGATTGAAAATGAAAATAGGACAAGAATAATTGAATACTATCGGAAACTCGGATTCCAGAATGTTCATATAGACCTTACAGGTTATGTGTCGGGAAGTATGGATAAAGAAATTGCGAAGGAGAAGATCAGTGAATAAAGATAAATTGAAAGAAATGTTGATCAAAGTTCAAAATAAGGAGATTAAAATTGAAGAAGCAGTTATGAAAATGCAGCAATTACCTTATGATGATCTGAGATTTGCCAAGATTGATACTCACCGCGAATTGAGAAAAGGTTTTCCCGAAGTTGTCTTGTGCCAGGGTAAATCGATCGAACAGATCAGAGAGATCCTGAAAAGACATATTCAGCACAGCAAAACCGTTATGGTGACCAGAGCCGATCAAAATGTATTCGATGCGATCCAAAGTGAATTTTCTGAGATCAAATATTTTGAGCAGGCTCATATTATCCTGCTGGGTAAAAAGATGCAAACCAAGAGTGAGAAATACATCCTTGTTATCACGGCAGGAAGTTCTGATATTCCGGTAGCTGAAGAAGCAGCGATCACAGCCGAGATCATGGGTAATAAAGTTGAGCGGCTATTTGACTGTGGTGTGGCTGGTGTTCACAGATTACTGTATAATACAGAAAAGATCTACAATGCAAATGTGATCATTGTTGTTGCCGGTATGGACGGAGCCTTACCCAGTTTGGTTGGAGGGTTAGTGAATAAACCGGTTATTGCCGTTCCCACCAGTATTGGTTATGGAGCAAGTTTTGGTGGTGTAGCTGCGTTACTCACCATGTTGAATAGCTGCGCTCCCGGTATTTCCGTAGTGAATATAGATAATGGATTCGGAGCCGATTATCAAGCTCATACCATTCAAAATCTGAATGGTGAGTAAACACATGAAAATTGCATATTTTGACTGCTTTGCAGGTATCAGTGGTGATATGATATTAGGAGCATTACTGGATGCTGGTTTGGATTTAAACTTATTTATAAAAGAGATCCAAAAATTGAATATTGGCAACATCCGGATTTCTACTGAAAAAGTTACCCGCAATGGAATCTCTGGAACAAAAGTTCACATTTCTACTACCGACAAAGCAGAACACCGCCATCTTGAAGATATTAAAGAGATCATAAATACCAGCACCTTGAATAATGAAATTATAACTAAATCTATTGCTGTCTTTCAAAAACTGGCGGAAACAGAAGCAAAGATCCATAACACGACGATCGATAAAATTCATTTCCATGAAGTGGGAGCTTTGGATACTATTATCGATATTACAGGCACGATCACCGCTTTGTATCTAATGGGATTGGAAAAAATCTCTGCATCCAGGATACATATAGGAACCGGATTCGTACATTGTCAGCATGGAAAGATCCCCGTTCCATCTCCAGCTACCAGCGAACTCCTGAAGCAGATCCCAGTTTTTTCCACTGGTATTGAATCAGAACTGACCACTCCAACCGGAGCTGCTCTAATTTCTTCAATTAGCAAAAGTTTTGGAATGATGCCTGGAATGAATATAAAAACTATAGGTTATGGAGCAGGATCAAAAAAACTGGAAATTCCTAACCTGCTCCGAGTTTATATTGGTGAAGAATCGACAAGCGGAGATAAATCAGTATTTGAATCCGATCAGGTTTTTCTTTTAGAAACCAATATCGACGATATGTCTCCCGAGATATTAAGTTATCTGATGGATAAACTTTTTGCTATCGGTGCATTGGATGTTTATTTCTCTTCCATCCAAATGAAGAAGAACAGGCCTGGAATCATGCTTTCCGCTATTGTCAAGAAGGAGAATCTGAATTCTCTTTTGGAATGCATTTTTAAAGAAACTTCGACTCTGGGAATTCGGACCAAGAAAATTGATAGAAAAATTATTAAACGCAAGACGATCAAAGTGAATACAGAATATGGATCGGTTGATGTCAAGGTTGGTTATTTGAAAAACAAAATATTCACAGCTTCCCCTGAATATGAAGATTGCAAGAAGATTGCTGAAGAGCAGAAAATTCCTTTGAAGGACATATTTCAATTAGTAAAAAATGAAATAAACCTGAAACAATAAATTTATGGAGAGAAAGATGATCAAATTACTCGTAATGATGTGTGTGATATTTTCTCTGTCGAGTTGTCAGAATGATGAATCAGATGAAAAGAATGATATAGTTAATGATGGATTTGGGAACTATCTTTTTGTACCAGCCGGACAGTTTTCGATGGGAGATAATTTTAACGAAGGTAATCCGCGTGAATTACCTGTTCATCAGGTTTTTGTGAGCAGCTATTATATTGGAGAATATGAAGTAACGAACGGAGAATTTAAAAAGTTCATTGATGATAACGCTTACCAGGATGATGAATTCTGGCAGTCGGGAGGATTCGGATATTTCTCTGAACCTCTGCATTGGAATGATCTCGAATATAATGGTGGTGGAATTCCTGGAAACGAGGAGTTCCCGGTTGCAGGAATAAGTTGGTTTGAAGCAAAGGCATATTGTGCCTGGTTAAGTGCTCAAACCGAAGAAAAATATCGTCTACCCACAGAAGCAGAGTGGGAAAAAGCAGCTCGTGGAGGTGATTTCCTGGATGGAGATGAAAGAGCAAAAATTCCTAATCCAATTGATCCACCCAGGAGATATCCCTGGGGAAATGAAATCGACGGCAGTTATGCCAACTATATCGATAGCGGAGATCCCCTTGAAGAAGGATTAACTCCAGTTGGATATTATGATGGCAGCATCCGGGAAGGGTTTCAAACTTCCAGGAATTTCTCACCATACGGTGCTTTTGATATGGCTGGAAATGTATATGAATGGTGCAGAGATGATTATATCGAAACTTATTACCAGGAATGTCTGGAAGCAGGCATAGTAACAGATCCTCAATGTACGGATCCCAGTTTTGGAGGTTACGTAATTCGCGGAAGTGCTTTTCTGTACGAAACATTTAAATTGAGATGTGCTTATCGTGGAGCATATTACCCGCAATTCAGGGGAGCATATATTGGTATTAGATGTGTTCGTGAAGTAGCTACAAGTTCTTCTGCAAAAAAATATAACTCTCCAACTGAACTAACACTGACAAACTTTCCGAAATCGTTTCCATCTAAATTCATAGCTTTAATTAAGTCCAAATACTTAGTAAAACTTTTATTCATATAGGAGGAAATATGAAAAATATTTTAATAGTACTTTTTTTAGTTGCAATCCTTATTTTAAATGCAGAAATTATCTTCGTTCCGGATGATTATGTAACGATCCAGGAAGCATTAAATGGAGTAGCAGAAAATGATACGATCATAATCAATCCGGGAATATATTTCGAAGAAAATCTGAACTTTTACAGCAAAAACCTGGTTCTGGCATCGCAGTTTCTATTAACAGGTGATTCTACTTTCGTTTCAGAAACGATTATCAATGCCGGGCAGGAAGGATCGGTTTTTATATTCGAAAGTAATGAAAGCACTTCTGCAATGATTTGTGGACTCACCATAACTGGAGCCAATGACACGGCAATCCGATGTGATAACTCGTCCCCAACTCTGAAAAACTTGATTATCACAGGCAATAGCGGCTTTAATGGAGGGGGTTTGTATTTGAACTATTCAAATGCTGTTCTATTGGATTTGGTAATTTCCTATAACTCAGCAGAATTTGCTATGGGTGGAGGATTTTGCCTTAATTACAGTAATCCAATTCTGAAAAATCTTGTAATTTCTCATAATGAAGCGGCTTATGGATCAGCTATATCCATTCATTCCTGCCCTGATCTGATATTTGAGAATTTGACAATTTCGGAAAATATTAATTATGAACCGTATGTTTTCGGGTCGGTCTACATCGTTGCCAGTAATAATTTGGTCATGAAGAACTGTATTTCCTGGAATAATGAGAACGAAGAAATATATTTGGATGATTATTTTGAAGTGACTCATATTGATATTTCGTATTCAGATATCGAGAATGGTATTAACGAAATTTATGTTGGAATGATGGCTTCTTACGACTGGTTGGAGGGTAATATAGATTCCGATCCTCTATTTGTTGATCCTCAGAATGATGATTTTCATCTTACCGAAAACTCTCCATGTATAGATGCCGGGGATCCAATCTCTAATCCGGATCCAGATGGAACCATCACAGATATGGGAGCACTCTATTTTCATCAAGGAACGGATGCAGAAAAGAATCAGTTAACCATTCAAGATCTTCAATTAAGTAATTATCCCAATCCGTTTAATCCTGAAACTACGATCAGTTTCATTGTTGAAAATGAGACTGAACTCACAGAGTTGAATGTTTACAATATCAAAGGTCAGAAGATCACAACTTTGTTGCAGACAAGGCTTTCTGCTGGTCAGCATTTTGTAGTGTGGGATGGAACGGATTCCAGGAGATTACACTTAACTTCAGGAGTTTACCTGTTCGGAGTGAAAAATGGTCAGTGTGAGAACTTTATCAAAGCGATCTTATTGAAATAGGAAACGTATATGAAATGGGTCATAATTGCTCTATTCATTTTTTTACTGCTTTATTCAAGTCAAAGTTCATATGTCAAAGGAGAATCAACTGTGTATTTTACCAGGGATATTTCTTCTGAAGCAGTTCTGAAGATTTTTGAAAAAATCTCTGATAATGTAATCGGGAAAGTAGCCATTAAAATTCATTTTGGAGAGGAGAGAAATCAAAATTACATTCAACCGGAATTAATCCGAAAATTAACTGAAAAATTGAAGGCAACATTGGTTGAATCAAATGTACTTTATCGCAGTAAAAGACGATTTACAGAATATCACGTCCAACTTGCCAAAGATCATGGTTTCGATTTTGCGCCAATCGACATTTTAGATTCTGAAGGTGAGAAAGAGATTCAGGTTGATTTGAATCATTATAAAAAGATCAGTGTGGGTAAGCACCTGGATCTCTATGATAATTATGTTATAATTTCACATTTCAAGGGCCATTCTTTAGCAGGATTTGGAGGAGCGATTAAAAATGTAGCGATGGGATTATCTTCAATACCGGGTAAGATGTCCATGCATGCTTCAACGATTCCAGTTTATGATCCTGCAAGATGTAGTTCGTGTAAAGTTTGTACAACTTTATGTCCTGTTGAAGCTATAACTCTTGAACCATTAGTAATCGATACTGACAAATGTATCGGTTGCGGGAAATGTGTCGGGATCTGTCCAACATATGCTATCCAGGTTCCCTGGGAAAGTACAGAGAAAAATGTGTTTAATGAAAGATTGGCAGAATATGCAAAAGGAATATCGGATAATTATAATATGGTATATATAAATGTTTTAGTGAATATCTCTAAAGATTGCGACTGTGATGCTTATGCGCATCCTCCCTTTATGGAAGATATCGGAATTTTGGCTTCAACTGATATTGTTGCCATCGAGAAGGCAAGTCTTGATCTTGTGAATAAGGCATTTAATTGTGAGGATACATTCCTGAAAGTAAATAATGCCAGCGGAAATAATCAGATAGAATATGCCTTTGAGATTGGATTAGGAAACAAAGAATATCTAATATTTGATATCGATAAAGAGGATTAACTTAAGATTTCAGGAGTAAGTTTTGTTTATAAGAATAATCATATTTTTTGTATCAATTGCTTTAGCAGTTAATCTAAACAGTAATGGAATAATGCATAAAGATTCTACTAAAGTTTTTGCTTTGGTCAATTGCCTTCTGATAAATGGAACCGGTAATGAACCAATTGAAAATGCGACCATTATCATCAGAGATAATCTAATAGAATTTTCGGGAAAAAGCCTGGATGCCCCAATTCCTGATAATGCAGAAATAATAGATTTGAAAGGTGCAACTGCACTTCCTGGTTTTATCAATACTCATGTTCATCAGGATTATAACGATGCTAATCTGAAAAAGTGGGCTGCCGAAGGAGTGACAACTGTTCGAGATTTGGGAGTTAGGGAATATACGCCCGATACTTTCTCAAAACGAGACATCTTATCCAGTGATGTATTCAATGCACGATTATTAGCTGCCGGTCCGATCGTAACAACTGTAAACGGATACGGAACTATGGAAGTAACTTCACCCGGAGATGCAGAAGATAAGGTTAATAACCTTTTAGAAAATGGAGCTGATCTGGTTAAGATTGCTATAGAAGATAACCTTCAAATGAGAACCTTTCCTTTACTTACTGAGGAAGAAATCAAAACAATTGTAAATACTGCTCACAAAAACGATACTAAGGTATCTGCTCATATAAGCAGAACCTATCAGATTGCGATGGCAATCTCTGGTGGTGTGGATGATCTCGCTCATATGGCAGTTGATGAAGTTTCGGACAGCATAATTATAAATCTTGTTACAGAAAACATTTATTGGGTACCAACTCTGGAACTCTGGAAAGAAGTAAGTGATATGTATGAACTGGATTGGTTCGATATAGCTAAGAATAATTTGAAGAAATTTGTTTCTGCAGGAGGGAAAGTTGCTCTGGGAACAGATTATGCCGGTTATATCACTCCTTTTGATCTGGGAATGCCGATCAGAGAAATTCTGTGGATGAAAGATGCAGGAATGACGCCGATGCAGATAATTGTATCAGCAACAAAAAACTCAGCATTTATCTGCAATCTACAGGATATTCTGGGAACTCTCGAATCAGGAAAAATAGCAGATGTATTGGTAGTAAATGGAAATCCTCTTGTAGATCTGAATACACTTGCAAATACTAAAATGGTTATCCATAATGGTGTTGTGATCGTTAATAAATAAAAAGTAAATATGAGAGGTACCCTTTGTACCAAGATGAACTGGACACTTTCATAAACAAAAATTGAATAGAAAAGTAATGTGAAAAAGAGAGATGAGAAAAGTATGATCGATATTGATAGCAAAGTGATCGAGGATAAAATATGCTTTATAAATATTTGATAACAACATTCAGGCATTTCAGGAAGAATAAACTATTCTCATTTGTAAGTATGATTGGTCTTGCCCTTGGTTTTGCTTGTTGAACTAAGCTGCAAGCAGCAGAAAAATTCCTTACACTAAAATCAATTTACAAGCATATTAACCTCCAAAAGGAGGAAAATATGCAACAATACGAACTAAAATACTTGGAATGCTTGGACTTAAGGGGAGTATCT
>JABMPU010000010.1 GCA_013203665.1 Armatimonadota bacterium | reverse complement strand
GGCAATTTTATTTCTAAATATACTCAAGCACATCCTAAATTTGCGTTTGGGAGTCACCCAGGCATTTCCCACAACGTTTAGTGTATGCGTTGTGGCGGACTTCGGAGCACTTTCTTATCAACCCGTGATGAACTTGATGCGAGCCACAAACTTTGATATTTAATACTTTCCCCGCCATTACGTATGACACATTGTTAGCAAAAGTTAAGTTTTATTACTTTATCAATTCTAATATTTTATCTCCTGATAATGCCACTGAGTAACCGGAATTAAATCTATCTGTATTCACTAATCCACTTTTAATATTAATCCATTGTTCTTCATAGGGAATAAACTGGACAACTAAACCAATGAGGGTATATTCCCAACTTAAACCATCTGTAACTTTTCTAATCACTGGGCCACCACTATTACCTGGATATGAAGGACAATCAAGTACAATGGTCTTTAATTTATCATATTTGCCAGCAACTACTCCACGCCTCAATAATGGCCTTGTAAAATCAAATTGAGGTGATTGTTTAAGTCCAATAGATGTCGGGTATCCAAATAAAAATACTTCATCACCCACATAAATATCATCATATCCATCAATCATATCTATTGGTAAAGGACTAAGATAGGAAGCCTTGTTTTTTTGAATTATGCGATAATCATAACTAATTAAAGACCTACCATCATCAAGTGGTTGAATATCTGCAATTTTTATTGCTATAATATCAACTGCATTTTTAGAGAAAAGCATCTTCTGACTAATCGCAGTTTTTATATTGATATAGATAATATTTTTATCATCAACTGTAGGATCCGAGTGATAAGTTATAAGTTCAATTTTATTTGATAATAGTTGACCATTATTAATATCAAAGATATTATGTCTGGCAGTAATAAAATAAACACTCATACTATCTTGTATTAAAAATCCAGTTCCTGTTCCATTAGAGTGTTTAATAAAAACCGGTGATGTAGTAATTATCTCAGGAAGATGTGCTTGTCCTCTTACTATCGTTGTAAGAAGCATTAAAATTGTGGTAAGTGTAATTATTTGCTTCATAGTATTAATTTTTGCTAACGTTAGTGTATCTCTAAGAGTAGACATATATTTCCTTTAGATTTCGCATTATGGTAGATATATACTGCTGATTTGGGAGTATATGTCTACCTGTTTCCGAACTTTTGTGCCCGGTTCCTTTAGATGTTCACTATTTAATAAGGCAAGGATCTCCTGAATATATCTCAGATCAACCCCGCTTTCCGATAGATAGGTTGCCGGAGAATGGCGCACGGAATGAATCCTTCCAATCTTATTGATTCCGGTTTTGCTAACATTTTCACACCGATTTTGCTCCTGGTTAGCCATTTTCTTACCAGGAAGTTATTCTTATCAAAGTAGTTTCGCAAATGTTTTATCCATTGTTATAAAAGGAGCTGTGACCGTAAGGAGCAATTTGGGGAAATCACGAGCCAATCTACTTTCCTCTTATCCGCTGTTATATGAAGTGGCGGCATTAAATCATCCCCCAAATAACGTGCCAGACTACATCTGTCCAAAAGTGGATGCCAACTGGAGCTAAAAATCCAAATTTCCTGAAGTAATAGGCAGCAAAGAGTGAAATCACCCCATTGAGAAGAATAATCTCAGTCATAAGAGCAAATGGAATTTCATTGACTGTATTCAAACCAAAAAGAATCATTACCGAGGGAATATGCCCAAGAGCAAATGCAAGAGCTGACAAAACAGCCACAATCCAAAAAATCTGATCTTGCCATCTCTTTTTTAGGATCACGTAAGAAATAAGCCACACCCAAAACGAGATGAAAAACAGACGAAATATTAATTCTTCGCCAATACCAGCAACAGCCGAGGTAACGAGAGAAGTAGGAAACGGCGGATGAGGAAGCGGCCCTAATGTATGAAATTTGCTCAAAATCGCATCGGCAAGAATTAAAAATATGCCAAGCCCTGTCCCAATAAGTGCAGGAATAAAAAATCTTTGTTTATTGGAGACCTTTGAATCCCAAATATCGGCAAAGCCGAGTTTTTGTGAAAGCTTTAATCCAAGAAAACCTAATCCTCCATAG
>JABMPU010000057.1 GCA_013203665.1 Armatimonadota bacterium | reverse complement strand
GAGTTGTAAGGAGCTTGCGACGACGACTCGAGGTAGCTTGTAAACTCACTTTTTCTCGACTCGTCGTTCCTTACGAGTCGAAAAATCTGAACTCTAAATAAGAAAGGTTTTTAATGAAACGAATTATCCTGATATTTTTTGCGATTGCAATTGCTTTTCCTGTATTTGCCGGCGAGATAATATATCTCAAAACCGGTAATAAATATCCAATTTTCAATAAGAAAACTAATAAAATTATCAATTATTTTATTTTACAAGCCAATGAAGAGATCAAATTTTCAACTGTGAATATCGACACAATAATCATTTTATCACGAGTCGTTCTGGAAGAATCATCAACATTCGCTTACGATTATGAGCTGCAGATCAATGATGAAATCGAGCAAATAAACAAAATAATAAAACCCAGTAAAGTTTCTCTCAGCGTGGATGGAAAGCGAGTTTCAGCTTATAATAAAGTACGAAAAAAAATTGTTGAAACTTCTTCAAAGATTGGTATAAAAAATATTTCTGAATACGAATTGCTAATAAAAATATCTGCTGATAATATTACAAAATCAAACCGTGAAATCGAATATATTTATTTCAGTCCGGCATCTTATGATAAAGAGAAAGTTTTGGAAATGGATGAGAAATCTTACACCTATTATTCTGCAGGTTCTCAAAATATCAAATTAACTTTGGAAGGTCCCATTTATCTGAAAATTATCAGCAGATTAATCTTCGAGAATGGTCTTACGAAAAGCTACAATTACAGATTTGATGTATTTGATAATGAAAAATTGATGTCCACATTTGAAGAAATCGCACATAAATCTTTGAAAGCGATTTTTCCTGAAGGGCAGAAAAAGACTCCCTCAACAGGTGATGTTAATATTCTTAAACTTCCAGCAGGAATTCATCATTTGGAAATCAAAGATGTTGATTTGAATCGAGAATTAATATTCAGGTTTTATATCAGTAAATCATCTGTGAGGATTTCAAAATAATGAAAAAAATATTAATTTGCTTTGTTTTAATTTTTGTTTCTGCGTCTATTTGGAGTTCCGAATTTTCATTCAGCAGCAGTATTACAGCAGAAAATTTTTATAACAGTAATATCCTCAAGCTTTCAGAATCTGATATATCTGCTTTCAAGAATTCTGAAAATCCTGATAAATTTGAAATAAAATCAATCGATGATTTCATTACTTCCGTAAAATGGTATTTCAATCTGAAATCCAGGTTCTTCAAGCATACCCAGATTTTCAAATTTTTACTCAGTCAAAATAAATATTGGAATAATACCATTAAAAACAGCGGGTATATCAGACTTGGTTTTAAGCAGTATTTTAGTAAGAGGATTAATCTCTCTTTAAATTATTATTATCATCCGGGAATTTATGTAAATCAATATAGAAGTTTACTCGAAGATGAGGATATTTACAGGAAATATTCCTATGAAAAAAATGTTTATGAAACCATTTTCGATTGGGAAATCCATCCTCAAATAAAGGTGAATTACAAGTTTGCTTATTCCCAGCTTTTTTATAATAAATATTTTGTTTATAATGATTCAGATAATTTAGAGAGTATTTTCCGAGCTTCATTTTTTCATTTGGAGAATCTTAAATTGAGTCTTCAATACTCATATAAAATCTCAGAAGCAAAACCGGAAGTTGTTTTTGAAGAATATGGAATCAATGAAACTTCCGATGCTTCTTATGAATCCAATAAATATTATTTCTCCTGTTCATTTCCAGTAGAAATTTTTTCCGAATCAATTGATTTTTATACAGGTTTCAGATTTGAAGAAAAATTCTATCAAGCACACGAAATAGAAGATTCTTATCATGTAAACCGGAATGAGGATATTTTCACAATAAATTTCAGTCTTAAATTGCCGGTTTCAGAATCGATCGATTTTAAGACTTTTTACAAATTTGAAAATCGAAATACATCTTCTCCTTTCAGTTTTGTGGAAAAGGAAAAAGAATACTCGTTTTATGAAGCAGGTATTTCTTTAAACTGGTTTATAATGAAATAAATTTATAAAGTTCTTGCTATTTTTTTTTGAAAAATAAATTTGGTCGGTATTAATTTTTAGGAGGTTTAATGAAGGGAACTGTTAAATGGTTTGATGATGCGAAAGGATTCGGTTTTATTACCGGTGAAGATGGACAGGAATATTTTACTCATTGGAAATCCATAGTCACTTCATCTGAAAGAGAAAGAAAATTTTTGGTTGCAGATGAAAATGTTGAATTTGATCAATTAGAAACTAATAAAGGTACTCAAGCCATAAATGTTGTTAGATTGATGAAATAATTTCTTTTTTTTGTATCAAATTCTTATGAATCAAAAGCCTTCGAAAGAAGGCTTTTTTTGCAGGTTCAAAGGTTTAAGGGTTCAGAGGTTCAACTGATTACGAAGCTTCCGCTTCGTGATCCTCTAAGATCTCTACCTCCGACAAGTACATATATTAATACTTACTGGAGAAAGGCAAGTTTTTAGTCATTACAATGGTCTCAAAGGTTCAGGGGTTCAAAGGTTCAACTGATTACGAAGCTTCTGCTTCGTGATCCGCTAAGATTGCTGTCATTCGCAATTTACTTCAAACCTTCCGAATCCTCTTTCAATTAATCCCAATAATTTTCTTCTTTTTCGAATTAATAAAATTTACGATTTTATTCTTAAAGCACATAAAATTCTCCAAACATTCGCGAGGCTATTACATTTACTTTTTGTTATGCCTTTTTATTCAAAATTCTTTAAGTTTAAAAATTCTTTTCATGTTTAAGATAATTTGGATTCCCAATAATCAATTGCAATTTGAATTAAATCGTCAACATCTATTTTGTCGTTACTAGAAAGGTAAACTTCAAGTCTAGAAACATTGAAATCTTTTGAAAATCCAGGGCTAAATCCCCCAGCATGTTTTTTAGTTTTCACGATATGAGTTTTTGGTCTATCTAATGTCTTATGCTTAAAGGTATTAGCTATATCATGCAATATTTTCATTTCAGGACATTCTTTGAAAAGTCTAATTCTAAATATCTCTTTTGTTAATAATTTATCGACTTGTTTTTGTTCTTCAAATACCCAATCTGCCATATGCCAGGCATCATAGCAAGTTTTTTCAGCTAAAGAAATATCCAATGGATTTGCTAGAAGTTTTTTGAAATCTGATTTTAAAATTTCAAGTTTGTCCTTTGAGTTAATTACTTCAAACATTCATTTTCCTTTTATTTATATCTAATTAGGCATAATGTATATGTCCCCACAATATTGCGAGCATTTAGATTTGCAAAAAAAATATGATACTCCAATTTCAATCTTATTCAATAATTATAATTCAAGCCTTTTTGCCAGCATCTCTCCAATTTTCATGTATTCTATCTCTTTAAGCTCGATTTTCAAAAGAGCATATTCGGGATCATCAGCCTTGGTCCAAAACATTTTAATGAAATCGATATTATCCATTATTTTTTGTTTTGTAGCAATATCATCGATGATCGCGGCTATTCCAAAACCTCGAATATAACCACTATTCTTCTCATGGGAAATGCTATAACAGAATTCGATATTATTATTCGCTTTTATCTGGTCCAATTTCGCATCTTTTCCGCCTGTGGCAAAAAAGAATTCATCTTCAAAATAAATCAAAGTAACAGGTCTTACTGCAGGTTTGTCCTCTTTTGATGTTGCCAGGTAAATGATATTTTTCTGTTTGAAATAATTGAATATTTCTTTTCTTAATTCTTCATCCATTTTTCTTCTCCTTTTTTAAATTTCAATATGTTTTGCAAAATGGGAAAATATATGTCTTTCTGAGGATCAACTTACATAGGCATTCGACGAAGAATCTCCGCTTATAATG
>JABMPU010000009.1 GCA_013203665.1 Armatimonadota bacterium | reverse complement strand
TTTCGTTTTCTTTTAGTGATTTTCCAATCACACCTACTGTTAAGAGTTGTGTCATAATGCTGATTTCCATTTTTTTGATTTACAATTCCATAATATTTTCTTTATATTTTATAACGTTTGTATATATTCATTGTTATTATAACGCCAAATTGGAGAGCTAACAACAATTGTTTATATATTCCATTTACCATCATTTCAACTTCTTACACATAACATATATTATACTGCTTAAAATTTCATATACTGCGGATTTAAGCAGTATATCATCAAATTGCGATAGTAACATTTCATTTTTCTTATTTTTGATATTAACATTTTTCATGCCTTCCAATGTAAAATTCAAAATTATTTTTTTTCTGTTAAATGAATTTTCCTTGCTTATCTAAGCAGGATATTAACAAGTTTCTAATGCTGCATCTCAAACTCGATTGTATCAGCACTAAAATCTTGTTCATTTGGCCACACAACTCCACCAAAGGCAATTTTTACTAATCCGAAATATTCCTGATTTTTTAATTCTTGAAATATCCCTTTATTCAAATAGGGTTTTACATTGAAAATTCCAGATTTACCATTTGATAATTTTATGTTTAGCATATAATTATCTTCTGGCTTTACAAATGTAACTTTTACCATCATTTCCCTCATTTCAGTGGTTCTATCTTAAAAACTTGCTGTCCTTCGTTTCTGCAGTGCGCCTATCCGCTTAACGTCATTAGCTAATGCAGTTTATATCGCTTTTTTAAAGATAGCGAAAAAATAAGATTAATCATTTTAAAATTTCTAATCTGAAAAATTCATCAAATTGTCTATTAGTTGTATGAGTGCCTAATTCTTTAAAATTATACAGCCATACATTATTTTTTAATCTTTTAGGTTTAAAAATAACAACAGCATTGGGTCCGATATATTCAACAAGTGGAGCGATTTGTAAATAATTTTTTGTATAAACGTAAATTTCATTTTGTCTATCTTTTTTAGATGTATTATATTTAATCTCAATACTATCTATATGAACTTTATAAATTCCATGATCATAAAATATGACTCCATCTTTTTTATAAAAAATACAAAATGGACGTAGGGTTTTTGATAATTTATAAATATATTCATTATCAGTAATTTTATTTTCAATTTTGTTGTCGAGAAAATCATTAAAAACAAAAAGAAAACCTAATAAAGTAGCAAGACCAATTACAATTGAAACAAAAAGTTTTAAGAAAAACTTCCAATTATAATTTGAAGTACTCGACATTTCAATTTTATCCATATTTTAACCTCAATAAAACATTATTATTAAAAAATCCTAACTCGTTCTTATCTTGTGAGTTTTGCAAGATAACACCCTTATATCTTCGCTTCATAATATAAATCCATTATTATAAATTATTTTCACCTAAAAAACTATGCAGAGAAAAGTGAAACATCTTTTATTTGTCAAATTTTTTATAAAATACTTGCCTAATAAATCATTCTTTTTTTGTTTATTCAGTATATTAGAAAGAAAATTATGAAAGTTTATAATGAAATCACAAAAGTGAAATATTTTGAAGATTCGGTTTTTCTACATCATACTGGCAATATGTTCGGGATTGGCTGTTCGGTTTTCAGTAAAAAAGGAATACAAAAAATTAATGTATTAAAACAAAAAAAAGAAAATAGAGGTTACATTGTTTTAATACCAGAACTGGACTGGTTAGATAGATTCTGTGAGCAGCAAGATGTGAAAATCCGGAAAGTTTTGCAGCAATACTGGCCCGGGAATCTAACGGTTTTATTGGCTGTGAAAAACGATAAATTAAGCAATGTCACATTCAATAATAAAGTTGCTTTTCGCATTCCTTCCAGCAGTTTTCTCAGGCAATTCATCAAAGAGATAAATGAGCCGATTATCAGCACAAGTATAAATGTATCAAATGAGTCTCCGATAAATAATCTCAAACAGATTCTAAAAGAGAAAAAAGAGTGGTTCGATTTTGCTGTTCTTCCTAAAAAAGAGAAAAAAGAAGAAATTGCTCCTTCCACCATAACAGATTTTTCTGATAATAAACTTTCCTGTATTCGCGAAGGCAGCATTGAATTCCAAAAAATAAAAGAATCTTATCTGTTTCCCAAAATCTTGTTCATTTGCACAGCTAATATCTGCCGCAGTCCGATGGCGCAATATCTGACAAAAGAGATGCTAAAAAAAAATCATCTCACTTTTCGAGTGAGTTCTGCAGGATTTTTGGAGGGAGGATTTCCAATTTCCAAAGGTTCCGACATAGTTTTATCTGAAAATAATATTGACGCATCCATGCATATTTCTCAGAAAGTAAACAGGCAGTTAAAGCAAGATAGCTTTCTCATCTTAACAATGACGGAAATGCATAAACAAAGATTGTTGGAGCTTGAGCCGAATGCTGTTTGTAAAGTTTTCACATTGTCGGAATATTGTGATTTTTCTATTGATATTGATGATCCTTTTGGATTGGATGTTTCTTTTTACAGGGAAACATTTAAAAAAATAAAAATGAGATTAGAAGTTCTAATAAAAAAAATCATTGACTAAGACTGATGAATTTGATTAAAAATGATAAACTTAAAAAAATGATTATATTCTTAATCAGTTTACATCAATGAAATCAGTTTACATCAATGAGAAAAAAATAGGTAATAATCCTAAGAAGGAGGAGAGATGAAAAAGAGTTTAATCGTAATCATCCTAATAATTTTAGGATTGGTTTGCTCGGCACAAACTGATTTTGAGGAATATCAAAAACAGCAGGAGCAGGAGTATTCCGGATATGTGGAAAAGGAGAAGCTGGCAGAAGCAAATTATTATAAACAGCAGGATTCTCTTTTTATCCAGTACAAAGATCAGATCGAAAAGTTGTGGAACGAATTTGTGGAATCAACACCCAAAGAGTGGGTTAGTTATAATGCAGATTTTTCCGGACGAAGCCAGGTGGATTTTGAAAAAGACGAGATCAAAGTAGCTGCTGTAGTAGAAGAAACTACTACCAAAGAAGAAAAAAAGGAACAGGAAGAAAAAGCAAAAGAGATCGTCAAGGAGCAGTTGATTTCCATTTTAAAGGAAAAAGATGAAGTAACAAACGAGCCGATCTTGAAAGATCAAGTGCAGAATCCAATTAAAAAAAAAGAACCCATCAAAGAAAAGGAAATTGAACAATTAGCTGAAGATATTGTTAAAAATGCCACAACTAAAGTCTTTGTAAATGAAGACGGCAAAAAGCAGATCAAGTATGAAATATCCCTGAATCTGATGCCGAATAATATAAAGACACGAGTTGAGAAATTTAAATCTATCATTGAGGAATTTTGTAAGAAACACGACGTTGACCCAAAAGTGGCTATGGCAATTATTCACACTGAATCTTTTTATAATCCCAAAGCTTACAACCGCCATGGAAATGCTTATGGTATGATGCAGATTGTTCCCAGATATGCCGGACAAACAATGAATTATTCGCTCTTCAAAAAGAGAGGAAAACCAAGCTCCAAACAGCTTTACGATCCTAGAACAAACATGGAAATGGGAATTGGTTACATTCGCTGGTTGGCAAATAATAAATGGCCAAAAGTTAAAAATAGGACAAATCAATATTGGGCTATTATTTGCAGCTATAATGGAGGACCGGGAAGTGTTTATAAAGCAATGACAGGAAAGATGAATAAAATCAGCCAGAAAAAATGGGATAAAATGATGGATGATCTGAATAATATGGACAGCGATAAACTGTATGAAAAATTGCATAAAGACATTCCCTGGGAGGAAACGCGGAAATATATCAAGATTGTTAAAGATAGGATGGATAAGTATTATAAGGATATTTAAATTTAAAATGGAAAATTGAAAATTATAAATGAACGAAATAGAAGATGTACTTCGTGAAACTTAGCGTTCTTAGCGGCTAAAAAAATGGAAATAAATAAACAAGGAGGAAAGGTGAGAATGACTTTATTTTGGGGTGTTTTATTAATCATTTGGGGATTATCATTAATTATCAAGGCAATTTTCAAAATTGATGTTCCGGTTTTCAGAATCATTTTTGCACTTTTTATTCTTTACTGGGGTTTGAAATTGCTTTTTGGAGGTTTCGGATTTAAAACCAGTTCAAACACTGTAATCTTTAACAGTGCAAAACTTGGCTCTTCAAAATTCAAAAACGAATATAATATCATTTTTGGCAGCAGTGAAATCGATCTGACTAACATTGATATTTCTGAAAAAAGTGTTTATGCAAATGCTGATATTATTTTTGGTTCAGCAGTTATCCATTTGAATCCGGAAATTCCTACAATTATAAAAGTCAGTACGGTTTTTGCAGAGGGTAAACTTCCAGATCGAACTGTGGGTGTTTTTGGAGATACAGTTTATAAATCGGATAATTTTTCCGAAGAAGGAAACCATCTGACATTAAAAGTCGATGTTGTTTTTGGAAGCGTCAAAATTGTTGATAGGATGCGGATTTAAGCAATTTAGTATTTCGACCTGCCCAGTCGAGAATGATAGCAATCAAGTAATGTTAGCGACCAAGCTGGTCGCCTTACGGTAGTTTTAAATGAAACCTGAATTGTTGAATTTTACCTCTAAACTTATAGAGAAAGCTGAAAAAACCGGTCTTATCTTAGATGATGAGAAAGAGATTAATTTCGGAGTACAGTTAAAGTTTTTCAAAAATAATGAGAAAATTCCTATAAATATTTATTATTCCACAAAAAAGGGGATTTCAACTGTAATTGGTGGTTCTCCGAAAAATAGATTGCGACCTGTTTTACAGGGAATTTTACATCAAAATATCGAGCCAATCGACATTTCTCACAAATGGAAAATCTGGGCTGGAACTGATGAATCGGGGAAAGGTGATTTTTTCGGACCGCTGGTTGTTTGCGGATTTATTGCTACAGAAGAATCTCTTCCTGAACTTCAAAAACTTGGCGTGAAAGATTGCAAACTTCTTAAAGATGCCGAAACAGTGAAAATTGCAAAACAATTATACAGGAATTTTTCTAATAATATCGAAATTGTGATGCTCAATCCTAAAAAGTATAATGAACTTTATGGAAAATTTCGACAGCAGAATAAGAAACTTAATGAAATGCTTGCCTGGATGCATGCCCGTGTGATTTTAAATTTGAAGGAAAAGCATAATTTTGAAGGAGCAGTTGTTGATAAATTTGCCAATGATTCGACTCTTTTATCATCTTTGAAAGATCTAAAAAAAATAAAATTACAGCATCAGATTAAAGCTGAGGAAGATTTGGCAGTTGCTTCAGCTTCCATCATTGCCAGGTATCTTTTCATTAAAAATTTAGACCGATTATCAAATGAATTAGGAATTGAATTACCCAAAGGCGCCTCGGAAAATGTTTTGAATGTTGGCAGGAAAATCGTGGAAAAATATGGAAAAGAGAAATTGACCGAGCTTTCTAAAACTCATTTTAAGACATTTAATAAGATCATGGATTTTCAAAATGCTATTGAATTTTAAAGAATTTAAACCTCAAATCAGTAAAGGAGTCTGGATTGCTCCCAGTGCCCAGGTTATAGGTCGCTGCGAAATCGGAGAAGATAGTTCCGTCTGGTTTGGAGCGGTGATTAGAGCAGATATCAATTTCATCAAAATCGGAGACAGAACCAGCATACAGGATATGAGTATGATTCATGTGTGGCACTACACAAAAGCAGATATGAGCGATGGTTTTCCCACAATTATTGGAAGTGATGTAACTATCGGACACAAAGCAATGCTGCACGGTTGTATTATTAATGATGCTTGTTTGATCGGTATGAGTGCTACAATTTTGGATGGCGCTGAAATCGGCAGAGAATCTATTGTTGCGGCAGGTTCCGTGGTAACCCAGAATAAGAAATTTCCTCCCGGAAGTCTCATCATGGGAACACCTGCAAAAGCAGTGAGAAAATTAACTGAAAAAGATATTGAATTGATCTATTATTCTTCGAAAAATTACGTGTCCTACAAAAATGAATACTTAAAAATGGATTTAAAATAATAATATGAAAACATTAGTATTAGAGCCGATGCCGGATTTATTCTGGCACGAAGTTAAAGAAAATGGTTGGAGCAACTTTTTTTATAAAAAACATCAAAATACACCTGAAAAGACTGAGATAATAATCATCCGAACAAATACGATTTTTAATAAATCCTTTTTTGATGAATTCCCGGATTTAAAATTAATCATTCGTGCCGGCACAGGAGTTGATAATATTGATATCAAGGAAGCCCGGAAAAGAGATATTGTAGTTTGCAATACTCCTGAAGCAAACGCTTTTTCAGCTTATGAGCATACAATTTCATTTGTTTTTGCATTGATAAAACAACATCAAAAAGCAAAAGAATCAATTTTAATTGGTTCATGGAAATCACAACTTTCTGAGAACCTGGAAATATCGGATTTGAAGGTTCTTATTGTTGGTTTGGGAAGAGTGGGAACTCGTGTAGCCAGAACACTTCTGAATCTGGGAGCTGATGTACTTGCTGTAGATCCTTATTTAACTCCAGAAGAATGGGAGCACAAAAAGGTTGTAGAAACTTCCTATAAAGCTGGGCTCGAATGGTGTAATATGCTCAGCTTTCACTGCCCTTTAACTCGTGAAACACAAAATTGTTTTTCCTTAAAAACTCTCCGAAAATTGCAGAATCCGATTTGGTTGCTCAACACAGCACGCGGAGAAGTTGTTCAAGAAAAAGCAATAGAAATGGGGTTCCAAAAAGGAACTTTGTTAGGTGCAGCTTTAGATGTTTTTTCTCCTGAACCCTGGAAAATAAAGGAATTCTCAAAATCTAATAATGTGATTCTTACACCTCACACAGGCTCGTTTACAAAAAAAGCCAAACAAAGGATGGCGTTGGAAACTCTGAAAGTCTGGTCTGAGTTTGTATTTGATAATAAAATTATCTCATCAATTGATTATAGATTTTATTAGAAATTTTGGAGTCGGCGAGTCCCTCGCCGTATTATGCCGCCGGAGTCGACCACTCCAAAAAAGAAAAGCCGAGAAACTCGGCTACTCCAAAAAAAGCCACTCTAAATAAAAAAAATTACCTGCTGTTTTCTACTTTATATTTCAATCAGTTAAGAACGTAAGTTAATGTTAAAAGCTAAGCTAAAATAATTTTTAAATTGACACCATATCTAACTGTTTAAATTTTAAGAGGTAAGCAACCTGTATTATGATAGTCGGAAAATCAGTATTGGGCACTTAACTTCTTGACAATAAGTAAGTTAACGGTCACTATTGGAGTTTCTAAGCATTATTGTCGTATGAATTGCAAAAGTATCGTATAAATCGGAGTGGTTAGTGTTTAAGTTCATCATCAAAAGAGATAGTCAGATTGTAAAATTTGAAGCAAATAAGATAACAAATGCAATTTTAAAAGCCGGTGCAATCACTAAAGAATTCGGTTTACCGATTGCAAAAAATCTAACAATTAAAGTTATTAATCTTTCGCATCAAATCGTACAAAGAGAAGTTCCCACAGTTGAAGAGATTCAGGATATTGTAGAAGAAGTTCTTCTCACATCTCCATATAAGAAAACTGCCAAAGCTTATATTATTTATCGCGACCAGCATGCGAAAATTCGTGAAATCATTGCTAACGCTGAGATAAGTCTGATCGACCAATACCTGGAGAAACTCGATTGGCAGGTAAAAGAAAACAGCAATATGGCTTATTCTCTTCAAGGATTGAATAATTATATTGCATCGGAAGTCAGTAAAATTTACTGGCTCAACAAAATATTTCCACCTGAAATAAAAGAAACGCACATTAACGGAGATTTTCATATTCACGATCTGGGAATGATTTCGGTTTATTGTGTAGGCTGGGATTTGATGGATTTGCTTATGGTAGGTTTCAAAGGAGCTAGAGGAAAAATCCAGAGCGGTCCTGCTAAACATTTAGGCAGTGCATTAGGTCAAATCGTGAATTTCTTTTATACTCTTCAGGGAGAGGCTGCCGGTGCTCAAGCATTTTCCAATTTTGATACACTTCTAGCACCATTTATTCGGTATGATAAACTCAGTTATGAAGAAGTTAAACAAGCAATTCAAGAGTTTATTTTCAATGTGAATGTACCAACCCGCGTAGGGTTCCAGACTCCGTTTACGAATATTACAATGGATCTTGTCATTCCTTCCATTTATGCCAATCAGCAGGTTGTTATCGGTGGAAAATTCATGCAGGAAACATACAGTGATTTCCAAAAAGAAATGAACATCATAAATAAAGCTTTCCTGGAAATTATGAGCGAGGGTGATGCCAAAGGACGCGTGTTTACATTTCCAATTCCAACTTATAATATCACGAAAGACTTTGATTGGAATAATCCGACTTTGGAATATCTCTGGGAAGCAACTGCAAAATATGGAATTCCTTATTTCTCCAATTTTGTAAATTCAGATATGGATCCTGATGATGCACGTTCTATGTGTTGCCGTTTGCGTTTGGACACCAGAAAACTGGAAGCAAAAGGAGGAGGACTTTTTGGGGCAAATCCTCTTACAGGTTCTATCGGTGTTGTAACCATTAATATGCCCAGAATCGCTTTTTTATCCAAAACGAAAAAAGAATTTTATAAAAACCTTGAAATCCTGATGGAAAAAGCTAAAAACAGTCTGGAGATAAAGCGTAAAATCCTGGAAAAATTTACTGAAAATAATCTCTATCCATACACTAGATTCTATCTGCGGGATATTAAAGAGCGGTTCGATCAATATTGGAAAAATCACTTTTCAACTATCGGTCTCATCGGTATGAATGAGGCTTGTCTAAACCTATTTGGAAAAAACATCGCCACTGATGAGGGTCACAAATTTGCCATCGAAGTTATGGATTTTATGCGCAACAAACTGATTACATTTCAAGAACAAACCGGAAACAATTATAACCTGGAGGCAACTCCTGCAGAAGGAACAACATATCGTTTAGCCAGACTTGATAAAGCAAAATATCCTGAAATTATAGTTGCCAATAAAGACGGAGCTGAACCATTTTATACAAATTCCACTCATTTGCCTGTTAATTTCTCCGATGATATCTTTGAAACTTTGGAATTGCAGGATGACATTCAGACAAAATATACTGGTGGAACGGTTCTGCACTTATTCGTGGGTGAACGCATTACAAATTCTGAAAGCTTAAAAGGTCTGATTAATAAGATCTGCAATAATTACAAATTGCCATATTTTACTTTTTCGCCTACATTCAGTGTTTGCCAGACCCACGGATACCTGGAAGGGGAACATTCTAATTGTCCGATTTGCAGAGAAAGATGTGAAATTTATTCGCGCGTGGTTGGTTATTTGCGTCCCATCCAACAATGGAATGATGGTAAAAAAGCCGAGTTTGAATTACGAAAAACCTTTAAATTAGCAGAGTAGAAAATTAAATGAAAATCGGAGCTTTCCAAAAATTCTCTTTGAATGAATATCCCGGAAAAATCAGTGCAATAATTTTTACTCAAGGCTGCAATTTCAGATGTCCTTATTGTCATAATCCTGAACTCGTTAAAAAGGAACTTTTCCAGGAACCAATTCCGGAAAAAGAGATTTTTTCCTTTTTGAATAAACGCCAGAATAAATTAGATGCAGTTTCCATCACAGGTGGAGAACCAACTTTACATCCTGATCTTCCCGATTTAATTTTCAAAATAAAATCAAAGGGATTTTTAGTTAAGTTAGATACGAACGGCACAAACCCTCAAATGCTGAAAAAATTGATACATCACAATTCGATAGATTATATTGCTATGGACATCAAAGCACCTTTGGAAAAGTATGATAATGTAACAAACGTTAAGGTAGATACTGAAGCGATTTTCAAGAGCATCGAACTTATCAAGAATTCTCAAATTGAATATGAATTTCGCAGCACTCTCACAGAAAAATTATTATCTAATGAAGAAGTGGTAAATATCGGAAAACTGCTGGGCAAAGCAAAGAGATATTATCTGCAAAACTTCGTATTCAGCAAAACTCTGGATAAACAATTCAAATCAGCAAAATCTCTTTCTACAGACAGATGTAATTTTTTTACGAAGGTTTTTAAATCGAATTTTCTTGAATTTGCCATTCGCTAAAAATATCATTAAGTCCATTCTAAAAAGTCATATTAAATAAAAAAGAGAAACCGTTCCCAGTTAAATAAAAAAGATTTAACGGGACAGGTAAAACGGTTAAAGCTTTTTTTTGTTTCATTAACCAACAACTTAAGATGGTGGTTAATAAGAAGACAGTAAATTCTAACCGCTTCATCGGTTTCCAAATATTTGAAAGATTTTCTACTTACTTCAAACCTCAAATTTTTAGAGTAAACTCTTATCATTTTTTTATTTTCTTTATAAGTCCTTTTAATAAAACAATCTAAAAAATATTACCTGAATTCTAATAAAATCCGTCTTGACACCATTTGTTATTTATAAGTTTTTTGCTTTATAGAGATAGCAATTCAGTTGTCTTAAAGTTTGTCATAATATATTGAATTGATAGAAGTTATGAGCATTAACATAATTTGAATTTGGAGATTTTGATGAAATTATCAGAAAATGCAAAAAGAGTTTTGGAACGGAGATATTTCCAACAAGATGAATATGGAAAACCGGTTGAAAACTGGAATAAAATGATTTCTAGGGTGGCTAAAAATATCAGTAATGGAGATCCTGAAAAGGAAAAAAGATATTTCAAATTGATGGATTCCTGTTATTTTCTACCCAATTCCCCCACTTTAATGAACGCAGGTAATGACCTGCAGCAACTTTCCGCTTGTTTTGTGCTGCCAATCGAAGACAGTATGGAAAGCATTTTCAATAGTATTAAAAATGCAGCCCTGATACATAAAAGTGGCGGTGGAACCGGTTTCAGCTTCAGCAACTTGCGGGAAAAAAATTCGCGAGTTAGAAGCACAAATGGCGTTTCCAGTGGACCAATCACTTTTTTAAAAGCTTTCAATGCTGCCACAGATGCTGTGAAACAAGGTGGAACAAGACGCGGTGCAAATATGGCGATTCTGAATGTTGACCATCCCCAGATTCTGGAGTTTATAACCTGCAAAGAAGATCCTACCGAATTGACAAATTTCAATATTAGCGTTGGCATTACTGAAGATTTCATGAAAGCTGTTTATCTTGATGATGAATACGAACTGATTTCTCCTCATACAAAAAAAGTTACACAAAAATTAAAAGCAAGAGATGTTTTTATTCTAATCGTGGAAATGGCTCATAAAAATGGTGAACCCGGCATTATTTTCTTAGACCGAATAAACAAATTTAATCCCACTCCTCAGGTTGGAAGAATTGAAAGTAGTAACCCATGTGGCGAACAGCCGCTGCTTCCAAATGAAGCTTGTAACCTGGGATCATTGAATTTAGCTGCAATGATAAAGCAGGAAAAAATCAATTGGACACTTCTTAAAAAAGTAGTACAAGACAGTGTGGAATTTCTGGATGATGTAATCAATCAATCCAAATTTCCGCTTCCGGAAATCGAAAGAATGGTGAAAGCAAATCGGAAGATCGGCTTGGGTTTGATGGGTTGGGCAGATTTATTGTTTATGCTCCAAATTCCGTATGATTGTGATGCTGCTGTGGAACTTGCTGAAGAAATTATGGAATTTATCGATTTTCATTCCAAACAAAAATCCATGGAATTAGCTCAAAAGTATGAAAGTTTCCCGAATTTCAAAGGCAGCATTTATGATAAAAGAAAATTGAAAAGGAATAATAAAAAACTGGATTGGAAGGAACTTTCAGATAAAATTGCTAAAAACGGAATGCGAAACGCAACTACAACTACTATCGCTCCAACCGGCACAATAAGTATGATCGCAGATACTTCCAGTGGAATCGAACCTCAATTTTCCCTGGTTTACATCAAAAATGTGATGGATGGAGAAAAACTCCTTTATGTGAATCCTATCTTTGAAAAAACAGTTCGTGATGCTGGTTTATATTCCCAGGATTTGATGGAAAAAGTATCTGAAACCGGAAGCATTTCCCATCTGAAAGAAATACCTGAAGAGCTGAAAAAAATCTTTGTTACTTCTCACGATATCAAACCGGAATGGCACATCAGGATGCAGGCAGCTTTTCAAAAATATACTGATAATGCAGTTTCCAAAACGATAAATTTCAAAAGAGATGCAACCAGAGAAGATATCAGGATGTCCTTTGAATTAGCTTATGAACTGGGTTGTAAAGGCGTAACTGTCTATCGAGACGGCAGCCGCGAAAACCAGGTTCTTAATGTCGGCAGCAAAGTTTCGGAAGAAGATAAATTAAAGGTCAGTCCGCGCAAGAGACCGCATATAACCAATGGCATCACACAAAAAATCGAAACTGGCTGCGGACATCTTTACGTTACTACAAATTCTGATGAAATCGGTGCATGTGAGGTTTTCACGCAAATGGGAAAAGTAGGTGGTTGTGCTTCAGCTCAATTGGAAGCAATCGGTAGATTGGTCTCTTTGTGTTTGCGTTCCAATGTTAAGATCGATTCCATTATTCGGCAGTTAAAAGGAATTCGCTGCCCTTCTCCCATGTGGCACAAAGGTGAGATGATCACTTCCTGTTCAGATGGAATCGCCAAATCTCTGGAAAGCTTTCTGCAAATAAATAATCAAAATCCAAATAAAGAATTGAACACGGAAATTCCACCCACAAAAAAAAGATACAGAGCAAGCGGTATTTGCCCGGATTGCGGCTGCCAGATCGAACATAGTGAAGGATGTCTGAAATGTAATTCCTGCGGCTGGTCTAAGTGCTGATAAGCTTTGGATAATATTGCACTTTCCGAAGCTTCGCATAGAAAGAACTTTGAAAAAGTTTACAAGTAAGAATTCCTCCATTTAAACTTTTTCAAAGTTACAACCCATTTTTTTAATCTTGACATTATCATAAAGAAAAAACTCTTCTCTTAATATGATTTTTAACTTTTAAAAAATAAGAAATAACGGAGGATAAGTATGAGAAAAAATTACATTTTTTTCATGATTTTTTTCACAGTCGTTGCAGCAGCATTATTTGCAGTAGAAACCGGTAATATCGCAGGTAAAGTTACCATTGGAGAAACGAATGAACCCCTGGAAGGAGCTTCTGTTTATATCAGTTCTGAATTTGGAACTTATACTAAAGAGAATGGCAGTTTCATTCTGAAAAATGTTCCGGTCGGAATTCACAAACTGCATGCTAATTTCATTGGTTTTGAAAAGCAGATGCAAGAAGTTGAAGTAGAATCTGATCTTACCTCAAAAATCAATTTCTTTTTGGGAATTCAAGCTATTAAAATGGAGGGAATCAGTATAACAGGTAACCGAGCTGTAACCAGGGAAACACCAATTGCTTTCACAAATTTAGATGAAGAGATTATTTCTGAGAAATACACTACCGAAGATATTCCATTATTATTGGATGGAGTTCCGGGATTATTTTCCTGCAGTTCCGGTCTGGGTGAATCCGGTATAACAATTCGCGGATTTGATGCAGAAAAAATTCAGATTCTGATAAATGGAATTCCTGTTAATGACCCTGAAAGCCAGGTGGTTTACTGGTCAAATTGGACCGGACTTTCATCAAACATAAAATCCATACAGGTTCAGAGAGGAGCAGGTTCATCTTTGTATGGTTCCGGTGCTTTAGGTGGCTCGGTTAATATCGAGACAGTCGGTTCTGCTGAAAACAGGAATTTCACTCTGCGAACTTCCGGCGGATATTACACAACTGATGGAAAAGTAGCAGATGGAAAAGGTGGAATGCAGGATTATGATCCGGTGAATTTTAATGTTTTACTTCGATATGAATCCGGTGATCTATTTGATGGCAAATTCAATTTCAGCGCTACTGCAGAGCGGAAATACGGAGATTCTTATGTGGTCGGTACAGTTTATGATGGATACTCTTTCGGCTTTGAAACAGAAAACAAATTTGCTGCTCATAAAGTGAATACCAGCTTTATCATTGCACCTCAAGAGCATCTACAGGCAAGAAGTAATTCAGATATTGAACTTGCGAAATTCCTGGGTAGAGAATTCAATCCAACCAAACATCTATGGCAGGAAAATCATTATGTGAAACCGCAGTTTTCCATTCGAGATAAATGGCTCCTTTCCAATCATCAATCTCTGGTTACAAATGTATTTGCTACTCGTGGCAATGGAGGTGGAGGTTATCTGAATAATGGTTTATTCGACATTGAAACAGGAGAAATATACTATAAAGATATTTTAGATGCATATTCCGAAGGTAAACGTTTTGGTAAACATGCCAGATTCGTTTATGAGCTGACCGGTGAGATATTAGAAGGCTATAATCCAGACAATAAATATTTTACTTATGCTCCGGGAGATAGTGTGCGAATTCCCGCTGGTACGAATATGGTTACAGGAGATGGTACTCATAGTTGGAAAAATACCAGCAATAATGACCACAAACAATTCGGACTAAACACTTATTATCAACATGAATTCAGTAAAATGTTAAATATTCTTTTTGGTGGTGAAATCCGCAGATGGAATGCAGACCATTATGCAGAATCAAATAAATTTCGACATCTTGATCTTAATGATCCGGATAGTTTAGGTAATTTTTCCACAATGGGTGTCTATCCGGAAACACAACGCAGATACGATTATTCATCTACAGTAACAAATCTTTCCGTTTTTCTAAGGACCCAAATCAAGCCAATAAAAAACCTGAATATCATGCTCGACGGACAATTTGCTAATTATCATTCCAAAGTTGAAGAAAATCCCATTTATGCTTTCGATTTCCTGAAAGGGGAATTAACAGATATTTCGTTCTATCAAACCAAAGATATTACAGAAATCGTATTCAATCCGGAGGATTCTACCTGGATCGAAGTCAAACGGTTCGATGATGATGATTACAAACGAACATTCGAATTCTTCTCTCCCAAGTGCGGACTAAATTACAATCTAACAGATAAAATCAATCTTATTGCAAATTACTCGATTGCTTACAAAGAACCCAGAGTCCTGAATTGGTACGATAGAACAGATGGACCCGGAGTTAACCAAATCCTCGATGATGGAGAAGAAATAAAATTAGTACCGGAACAGACAGAGACAAAAGAATTCGGAATTGGTTTTCAAAACTCTAATTTAAGTGCAAATGCAAACTACTACTTCACAGATTATACAGACAAAATCGAATCAATTCAAGATTCACATGGTGAGAGCAAAACAGTAAATGCAGGAATTGCCAGGCATCAGGGATTGGAACTCGGTTTAACCGCTAAATATATGAATTTTGATTTTAGCGGTTCAGCCACATTTTCTAAAAATCGCTGGCAAAAAATGAATATACAACAGATTTTTTATGAAGATGCTGAAGATGTAATCGGAAAAGTTGTTCCCTATTCTCCCGAAAAAATGGCAAACGGAAATATTGGATATACATTCTACGGTTTACCTTTAGATGGAAATCTGAGAATCGGTCTGGCTGCAAAATGGTGGGATGAATATTATGGAACTTACACAAATGAATACATCAAAGAAATCTATTTCTATGATGCAGATGGCGATTTTAATTCTGATGGAGAACATGAATTTGTATCCAATCCTGATGGAACCGGAGATTACATTTTAGATGAATTCGGTAATTATATACAAATTTACAGTGGTGATGGTGATTATGATAAAGAATACATTATTTCCAGTTCTAAACTGCCATATTTCTTAGAGTTTAATGGTTCATTATCCTACAAATTTTATATTGGAAAGAAAGAAGCCTTAATTCGAATTAATCTGAATAACCTGTTCAATCGCAAAGACAATTATACAAGAGCTTATATTTCCAAATTATATGGCAGATCTTTAGATGGGACTGAAACTGATCCGCATTATGATGCTTACTATCCTTACGTGAGTCCTTCACCGCTTTTCAATATATTTATTACAACAGAAATTAAGTTCTAAAAAAAAGATAACCTTGCGAAAGTTCAAACTCTTTCGCAAGGTTTTTCTAGAAATAAAGTAGTAAATAATTATTTAGAATTTGCTTTTTGCAGAATTAATTCAGCCTTTTTCAAATCTTCAGGAGTATCAATTCCAATTCCCTGGTAAGAAGTTTCAACCATTTTTATTTTGATACCATTTTCCAGCAATCGCAGTTGCTCAAGTTTTTCAATCTGTTCCAACTTTCCAATTGGTAATTGGATAAACTTAAATAAAGCTTCTCTTCGGAAAGCATAAACTCCGATGTGTTTGAAGAATTCGGGTTGCGGATTGCGAGGTGCGGGGTGCGGGGTGCGGATGAATGGGATGGGAGAACGGGAAAAATATAAAGCAAAATTATTATTATCACAAACTACTTTCACAATATTGGGATTCTCAATTTCTTCCATTAATTTGTGCATCAAAGAAGCAACCTGAACTATTGGTTCATCAAATGCAGAAATAAGCTTTTGCAAAGGCTTCTTTGAAATGAACGGTTCATCTCCCTGAATATTGATAATGATTTCTGCTTCAAGATTTTTACATACCTCAGCAATTCGATCTGTTCCGCTTTTAGGGTGTTTTGAAGTAAAAACTACTTCACCTCCAAACTGTTCAACTTTATCAAAAATACGTTTGTCATCGGTAGCTACAATTATTTTATCAAATAAATCTGTTTGAGTTGCAGAATCATAAACTCGCTGAATTAAGGATTTATTTCCCAGCATTGCTAATGGTTTTCCGGGAAACCTGGTGGAAGCAAACCTGGCAGGAATGATGGCAACTACCTTCATTATCTCTCCATTTTCATCTCAATAAAAACTTTATAGCTGAAAAGCCCATCCTTAATATTTGCTACAATATGGCTTCGTGTAATATCCATTTTACAAGTTTTTATGGTGGTTTCCACAGCTACAGATTTATCGATTTTTTCATCTGTGCTTTTTAGTAGACCCTGCACATCTTTTTCCAGAAACTTCCCCATTTCGATCCTGGCATTTTCCGCAGCTTTTTCCCAGGCTATATCAAGGTTTATCGAAGTTGCAAAAGCTTTACTGAGAATCACTTCGTCAGTTACAATCATTTCTTCCTCAGAAATCCATTCGGGTTCTGTCAGCTCGGAAATATTCACAAAAGCTTTCTCAATCTCACATTCTTTCATTGAATAAAGTCCGATAAAAAAACCATATAAATATGTTTCATCAATAAGATTTAAAGAATTATAAATTCGTTTCACTTCTTCGATTGAAGAGCTTACATTCAGCTCAAATTCCGCATAAGCATCATCTTCACCAGCATTCTGAGAAGCATATTTGGAAATGGAATAGGAACCGGTATTTCTGCCTTTGATAACTGCTGCCATTCCTTTGGAGGCATCTACCATCTTATCATAATCAAAGGATTTGGGAGAAATTCCGATCACGAAATCACCTTCTTCTAATTTTTCAAAAATCCACTTTGGAACCTTCACATTTTCAGGTTTATAAATTGTGGTTTTTGAAATTTCTTTTTTTTCTTCCTTAGAAACCTTGTTGGAAGAACATCCGAAAAATGCTAATATCAAACAAAACAAAACAAAACTAATTAATAATTTTCTCATTATTTTCCCCTCTTTTTTTATACTCCAGACTAAAAAACATAATAATGAAACCAATATAAATTATATTCATCGCTTTTTAAATATCGAATGAGGAACGCAGATTCAAAAAGAATATCGAACAAGGAATTTCGATTTGAGAAGATAAGATGAAGTTTGCTTTTGGGTTATTCATTTTCATTATTATTCAATTATTCATTTTTCTTCATCATTCAAAAATCGTTAATCGATATTCATTCTTCAATTATTTATTCTTCAATATTTCATTCTTTTTAAGATAAACCATCAACGCATTAATATCAGTTCGATTAACTCCGGAAATCCGGGCAGCTTGACCCAGAGAAATCGGTTTGATCTTGCTCAATCTTTCTCTCGCTTCATAAGCAATGGATTCGATTTTCATATAGTTTATTTTTTCGGAAATTCTGGAATGTTCAACTTTCTCGAATTTCTCGATTTCTGCTAATTGCCTTTTAAGATAACCTTCATATTTTATCTGCAGACTAATTCGATTTTTGATGTCTACAGTCACATCTTCAGGAATTTTATATCCGAATTTCTGTAAATCATTAAAAGTAATATCTGAACGTTTCAAAACATTTATTAATCGAGTCGGTTGCGAAATCTTTTCAGTAGAAATGGAGTTATGAGTTTTCAGAAAATTCATCTCTCTTTCTAAAATACTTTTCACTTTTTGGAATTTCTGCCAGCGAACATCATCGACCAATCCAAGTTTATATCCGAGAGGCATCAATCTTTCGTCTGCATTATCCTGCCTGAGATACAAACGATATTCTGCTCGGGAAGTGAACAAACGATATGGTTCGGTTGTCCCCTTTGTAACCAGATCATCCAGTAAAACACCAAGATAAGATTGAGAACGATCAAAAATTACAGGTTCTTTCTTATCCAATGCTAAAACTGCATTAATACCTGCTGCAATGCCTTGAGCTCCAGCTTCTTCATATCCGGAAGTACCATTAATCTGACCGGCAAGATAAAGCCCTTGAATCTGTTTGCTTTCCATGGTCGGTTTTATTTCGTCCGGAATAATGTAATCATATTCTATTGCATAACCATACCGCATAATTTTGGCATCTTCCAAACCTATGATGGAATGAACCATTTTTCTTTGAACATCCGGTGGAAGGCTGTTTGAAATTCCATTCACATAAGCTTCAAAAGTGTTTATTCCCTCAGGTTCAATGAAAACCTGATGACGCTCTTTTGTACTGAATTTCACAACCTTGTCTTCAATCGAAGGACAGTATCTCGGTCCAACACCGCTGATGAATCCTCCGTAAAGAGCAGATTTATCAAGATTATCTTTTATGATTTGATGCGTTTTTGAATTTGTGAAAGTAAGATAACAACTCCTATCATTCCGCAATTTAATATCCCTATAAAACGAGAAACCTTGCGGATTTTTATCTCCAGGTTGTTCATCCAGGTTTTTCAGATCAATTGTTCTGATATCAACTCGAGGAGGAGTTCCGGTTTTGAATCTTGCTAGTTTCAAACCTGCTTTAATCAATGAATCGGAAAGTTTGATTGCAGCAAGTTCACCTGCTCGACCCGAACTGTAACTGACATTTCCCACATGAATTTTTCCTTTCAGAAATGTACCATTTGCCAGAATTACTTTCTGAGCAAAATATTCTTCTCCCAGATGAGATTTTACACCAATTACTTTCTTTGAATTTCTTGAAAGTATAATTTCGTCAATCATCGATTCTTTGATAATCAGATTAGTTTGCGATTCCAAAGCCTGTCGCATTACTAAAGAATATTCTGTTCTATCATTCTGAGAACGTGGCGCCCAGACAGCCGGTCCTTTTTTCCGATTTAACATCCTGAACTGAATTCCGGTAAGGTCTGCACTGCGAGCCAGCTCACCACCCAAAGCATCTATCTCCCGAGCCAAATGACCTTTTGCGGGTCCGCCCATTGATGGATTGCAAGACATCCTGCCAATAGTTTCTATCTTAATAACAAATATGAGGGTTCTTGCTCCCATCCTGGCAGAAGCAAGAGCAGCTTCAATGCCGGCATGTCCAGCTCCAACAACGATTACATCATACCTGCTATTAATCATCCAATTTCCTTATTTCTCTAAAAATTCTATTCCTATTTCGAAATCATCTTGATAGATGTCAAGAATACTATTCTACACACCTTGAAAAAGTATTGCAAGCAGAAGCCTTTTAAACCTTTTCAAGGTTTTTTCTGCTTTTTGGTTTGACAAAGATAATGCAATAAAAAGTTTAGATATGATTTTAAAAAAATGGAGAAAAATATAAATGGCAAAAAAAGGTAAAACAGCAATAAATCCTACAAGGGAAGAAAATTATCCAGCCTGGTATCAGCAGATTATCAAGGCTGCAGATATGGCAGAAAATAGCGATGTTCGTGGTTGTATGGTCATTAAACCCTGGGGATATTCAATCTGGGAAAATATCCAGAAAAGCCTGGATGAGATGTTTAAAGAGACCGGACATGTGAATGCTTATTTTCCGCTTTTTATTCCAAAAAGTTTTTTTGAAAAAGAAGCTGAACATGTAGAAGGATTTGCTAAAGAATGTGCCGTTGTTACTCACTCCAGGTTGGAAGATGACGGTAAAGGCGGTTTGAAACCTGCTGGAAAGCTTACTGAAGAACTCATTATTCGCCCAACCAGCGAAACCATTATCGGGGCTTCTTTCAGCAAATGGATAAATTCGTATCGCGACCTGCCTCTTTTAATTAATCAATGGGCAAATGTAGTCAGGTGGGAATTGAGAACACGCTTGTTTCTCAGAACCACAGAATTCCTCTGGCAGGAGGGTCATACAGCTCATGAAACCAAAGAAGAAGCAATTACGGAAACTTTCAAGATTCTGGATATTTATGCCAGATTTGCTGAAGAATTCCTGGCAATTCCTGTAATCAAAGGCAAGAAAACAGAATCTGAAAAATTCCCCGGAGCTGTTTCAACTTATACTTTCGAAGCAATGATGCAGGATAAAAAAGCTTTGCAAGCCGGCACATCCCACTTTTTAGGTCAAAACTTTGCTAAAGCTTCAGATATCAAATATCAAGGCAAAGATGGTAAAGAAGAATTTGTTTGGACATCTTCCTGGGGTGTTTCCACACGTCTGATTGGTGCTTTAATTATGGCTCATGCAGATGATAATGGGCTGGTTCTTCCTCCAAAAATTGCTCCTGCTCAAATCGCAATTATTCCAATTTATCGAAACGATGAGCAACAAAAAGAAGTTCTGAATTTCATAGATAAATTACGAAACAAAATTAAACCTTTACGCTATTTCGAAAACAAGATTCGGATCGAGCTTGATGATCGCGATCCTACAGGTGGTGAAAAAGTATGGCATTGGATTAAGAAAGGGATCCCAATTCGTTTGGAAATAGGACCTCGAGATATTCAGCATAATTCAGTCTTTATGGGAAGACGCGATAAAAATCCAAATGAAAAAGAAAGTGTAAATGTTGATGAATTTATCAATAATCTAACTGAAATACTCGATGAAATTCAAAATAATATCTTTCAGAAAGCCTTAAAGTTCAGAGAAAAAAACATTGTGAAAATAGATGATAAAGCTGAATTCTACAAATTCTTTACACCACAAAATAAAAAGAATCCTGAAATTCATGGTGGTTTTGCTTTCAGCCAATGGTGCGAAAATCCAGATTGTGAAGAACAGATAAAAACCGATTTAAAAGTTTCTATCCGCTGCATTCCTCTGGATTCTACTAAAGAAGAAGGCAAGTGCATCTATTGTGGTAATAAAAGTAATAAACGTGTAATTTTTGCCAAGAGTTATTAGCGGGAAAAAGTATGAAATTCTGGTTGGATGAAGGTGATTTTATTTATTTATTTCAGTTGCTGAAAGCTTCCGGAGCTTTGGATGATTATGCGGAGATTAGAACTGTAATTAAAGAGGGAAAAGTTTTAGTTAACAAAGAAACAGCTATCAACCAGAGAGTAAAAGTTTTTCCCGATGATATTGTTCGCTTTCAGGACCATCATATAATCGTGAAGAAAAGTAAACCTTTGAAGCCAGAAAAAATCAAAACTTGCAAAGAAGAAGAAACTCATATTATCCAACACGGAAATATGAAAAAATGGGATTCTAAACCTTTGAAAGATGATTTGGATTTGGACAACAAAATAAATGAGTACGCAAAAAATTTACACGATAAATTACTGAAAGATAAAAAGACAATTTGTTTTGCAGAATCGTGCACCGGCGGAATGATCCAGGAAGTTATCACCTCTTTCTCCGGTTCATCCGAGTATTTTTCAGGAGGAATTGTAAGTTATTCAAATGAAGCAAAAATAAATCTGATAAATGTAAACCCTCAAACCATAAAAAATTTTGGGTCAGTAAGTAAACAATGTGTGACAGAAATGGTACAAGGTGTTCAGAAAGTTTTTAATACAGATATTGCCGGAGCAGTTACCGGAATTGCAGGTCCAACTGGTGGAACAACAGATAAACCAGTTGGTACAGTACATATTGCAGTTCAAATAAATGAAAATACTCAAAATTTCAAATTTCTTTTTACGGGTGACCGCGAAAAAGTTAGAAAAAAAACCTGTCTAAATATATTCAAAATTATATTGGAAAATATTTAAGTTCTTGCCAAAATTACCCATTCTCAAAAATGTAATAAATATTAATTATCCGGAGTTATAAATGAGAAAAATTATTTTATCAGGAGTATTCTTAATTTTCTCTGTTTTGATTCATGCTGAAGGCTTTAAAGTTTTAGAACAAAATGAATCTGAATTACTGATCAAATTTGAATTGCCAAATTATGAAATAGAAACTGTTAGCAAAAATAATAAAATTTATCATAAAATATTATGCAATTCAGATGCATATTATATTGAAGAAGGAAAACCATTAATTCCTTATTTTGTTGAAACTGTAGGTTTACCAATCGATGGTGATATTGATTTGCAGATAATCGACAAAAAGCAAAGAATAAAAAAAAATATTAATGTTATACCCTCAGATAAACAAATTCCTACAGAGAATTCAGTTGAATATCAGTTTTATGAAGATGTAAAAGCATATAATAGAAATTCATATTCCCCGGGAAATCTACTCTCAAAAGGTAATAAAGCGTTTATCGGAGATCGTTTTTTCACCACTTTTTTTGTTAATGCTTTTCAGTTTAAAGCAAAAACAAATGAATTGCTTATAACCACAGAAATTACATTCAGAGTGAAAATCTCAGGAAATAAAAACTCCAGTAGAAACTGGCAAACCAGCAATAATTTCATTGATAAAACCGGAAAAACTTTCTTCCTGAATAATGAATATTCCCAAAAATGGAGAAAGGAAAAATCTAAAGCAAAAAGCTTTCCTTCAAGACAGGGAGAAGAAATTACTCAAATTCAACTGATTATCGATAATGAAGGTATTTATAAAATAACTTATGAATTTTTCACAGATTCACTTTCCGGATATTTTGAGCGTCATCCTGAATATGAAATGGCATTTGTATGGGATGAAATTGATCCTCGATTTCTGGAACTTTCCAATGAGCTTGGAGCGATTCCAATCCATTTTGTAGGAGAAGCTGATGGTTCTTTCGATCCCGGAGATTATTTTGAATTTTACGGTGATAGACATTATGGAGAGGATTGCTATTATGATGATTATTCTTCGGAAAACGTTTTTCTCTTAACCTTAAAAAACACGCTTGGCAGCAGGATGGCTGTAGAGAATGGAGGCTTGCAGGTTACAAACGAAGATGATTTTGTGATTCCGGTCTCTTTTCAGCAAACCATCCATTTTGAAGACCAAAATGTTCTTGAACAACTCGGAGCTCAATTTTATTATAACAGCAATTTTTATAAAGAGGATATTTATTTCTGGAAAAAAATATCCGCTCCAAATCTCGATATAACCAATTTTAACCTGCAATATCCTCAAGATTCAGGGATTAGAAAATATTCGGCAAAAGTCTCAGTTTGGGGATTATCCGATACTGAAGGATTTATCGATGATCATTATGCAATAGTCGGGATAAATAACTCTTTGATCGATGATGCTATCTGGTCCGGACAGAGGGAATACATTTTTGAAAATATTGACCAGTTACCAAATAGCTATTTAACTCACGGTGAAAACCAGCTTTACATTCGTCTTCCCGGAATCGAGGGAATAGATGAATTGGAATTTGCCATGCTGGATTATTTTGAGATCACGTACTGGCGCGAATACAAAACTGATGAAAATGAATTCAAATTTACCAGACCTGATTATAAATATAATGGGCAACACGAACCTTTCGGATTGTATCAATTTGAGATCGATAATTTTTCCAATGAAAATATCTCTGTTTATAAAATCGGCTCGAGCATCCTGGAAAACCTGCAAGTAGAATCTTTTTCCCAATCCGGAGGAGCTCCTTATAAATTAACTTTTCAGGATAGCGTACTCTTTGATAATCTCGAATATTACTCAGTAACCGAAGATAATAAGAAACTTCCTGTAGAAATCCGACCAAATATTCCATCTAATTTGAAAGATCCTTTTAATTCTGCTGATTACATAGTTATTACAACTCAAGAATTTATCGAAAACCAGCAGGAAGAAGAGAACGGATTGGAGCTTTTTAAAAGCACCTGGGAAAATCAAGGATACCTGGTTGAGATTATCAGTTTGCAAGACATCTTTGATGAATTCAATTTTGGAATCCGCTCTGCTGAAGCTATCAAAGATTTCATGTCTTATGCTTATAATAATTGGTCTGGAAATTCTCCTTCCCATATTTTACTGCTTGGAGACGGAATTACTGATGAAAGAGATTACAATGCTTATTTCAAAAATCAAAAAAAGTCTTTTAATTTAATTCCCTTTAGAAATGTCTGGGCGGAAAAAAGAGGTGCAATAACCAGCGATAACTGGTTTGCCTGTATTGTCGGTGATGATATTGTAGCAGATTTGAGTATCTCTCGTATCAATGTTTGGGAATTTGAGCAAATCTATGATATTGCCAGCAAATCATTACATTACTTGGAGAACCCGAATTTCGATGATCTGTGGCACAGTAATATGACTTTTGCTGCGGGTGGAAATCCGAGTGAAGGAACTTTTTTTGCCAAGCAATGTGAAAATATTATTGAAAAATATATCCCTCTTGAATTCAAAGTTAATCGAGTATATTGTAATACAAATGATCTTCCCAGCTCTTATGCAGGCAATACTACTTCCTTAATCCAAAACATTAATGATGGTACAATTTTTCTGGAATTCCTGGGGCATGGCGGCGGTCGGGTTTGGGCAGATTATAATCTTCTGAATCAAGCAGATATTACTACTTTCAATAATGATAACTATCCCTTTGTGAGCAGCATGTCATGTTATGGTTCAGCTTATAACTATCCTCAAAGTTCATGTATCGGTGAAGAATTAATTCTGATTCCTGAGAAAGGTGCTATTGCTCATGTGGGCTTTACTGGTTACGGTTACAAAGATGCTGATGAAATTTTCGGTAATTTTTTAGCCGAAGCAATTTTCAATGAAAACGTGAAAACAATCGGTGAAATAGTTGATTTTACTAAAGCAAGGTTTTTCGGTATGTATGGCAATGGCGGAGTTGGAACTGCATTGATTCAAGGTTGTGCACTTCTTGGTGATCCGATGATCGAGCTTATTATTCCAACAGAAAAACGACAGGTAATATCAAATAAATATAATGTCATTGAAGGTGATACTTTAGTCTTCAAGTCTGGTGTTGGTTCGGATATCACCAAAGGAAAATTCCTAATATTTGATGAGGATGATGTTCAACTCCCTTTTACAGAATATTATCCCTTTGAAATTCCTGTTATCAACGATACTCTTACATCTTTCGCTTTTATTGTTCCTGAAAATCCGGATTCCATTTACAGCAGATATGTGAAAGTATTTGCCTTTGGAGATGACAAAGAAATCATTGGAATGACGAATTTCACAGTAGGAAAATCTGCTGTTGTTAACCTTCATATCGAACCTGAATCTCCTTTAGAATCCGATTCGGTTTTTGTAAGTGCTGATTTCTTTGATGAAAATGGTATCGATAGTGTGAAATGTTATATCGAAAATAATAATTATGAAATTGCGATGATAAATATTGGAAACAATGAATATGCTTTGCAGAATCCAATCCAACCTTTCTCTGCAGGAACTAAAGTTAAATTTCATTTCATTATTATCGATTCGCTGCAAAATTCTACTGAAAGCCGAACTTATTCATATGATGTATTGGGACCGGATTTGGATTTGGAATTAATCGAGCTTGGAGAAAATGAAAATCAACCTGTTGTAAACATTAAAATCAAAAATATCGGTTCGATTACCGCTTCTTCCTGTTATCTGAAATTATATGATATCTCTGCTGCTCAGACACTTTTAGATTCTATTATTATCGATTCTTTAACTACTCTTGAAGCACGATGGGAAAGTATTGCCATTCCATTGTATAATGATGAAATTCAATTCCGCGCTGTAGTAAATGAAGATGAAGAATCATTTAATGAAATCAAATATTATAATAACTACATCACATCAGAAGAATTTGTTATCAATATGTTTGAAGCAGGAATATCCGATACAATTGCTTTCAGTCTGGATACCAATCTTCAATGTGAATTTCCGGCAAATCTGCTTTCGGAATCCACAATTTTCTATATTAATAATCTTGGAACTAAAGAGCCGATAAATCAGCCTGACATTCAGAAAATTATGCTTGAAAATGGTTCATTTTCTCATTTATACCGTTCTTATTCTCAAGCATATGAGATTGGAACATTGAATCCATCGTTACTTGCGGATACTCTCGGTCATTTTCCAAATGGGCAAAAAGTAACCTTGAAATTCTTCTATAGTTCTACAGATTCTCTAACTCAAAATCTGGAAAATGAAAACAACTTCTTTGTTTATCGCTGGGAAGAAGATTTTCAGAAATGGATAATCGAAGGCGGTACAACAAATCAGGAAAATGATTTTGTCACCTTCGATATTGATCGAATCGGAATTTTCTCTATCTTCCAAAATAATGATAGAAAACCTCCTTCAATCGAAGCGGATGTTGAAGGACAGGAATTCACTCACGGCGGATATATTTCTAAAAATGGAATTATCTCATTTTTAATTTCCGATGCAAACGGAATTGATATTTTTAATCACGAAATTTCTCTTTTCCTTAATGGAAACCTGATAGATAAAAACGATTATACTACTTCTTATCTGATCGGACATCTTACGAAAATTCCCATCAAATATCAACTGGATAATTTGGAAAAAGGCGATCACACCTTAATTCTTGAATGCACAGATGTGAACGGGAATTATGAAGAACTTGTTATCCAGTTTGTTGTCAGCACAAAATTCGATATTATCAATATCGGAAATTATCCCAATCCGGTAAAATCCCGTACAATCCATTCAGATAATATTGGTCGTACGCGCTTTACTTATGTTCTTACAGATGATGCGGACAAAGTTTATATCAAAGTTTATACTGTGAGTGGAAGACTGGTTAAAACCTTCAAGAACCTTGAAACCGGTGTGGGCTATCATGAATTTCCCCGTGGAGTTTTAGGTTGGGATTGTCGTGATAAAGATGGTTATTACCTGGCAAACGGTGTTTATTTTTATAGGATTACTGCTATCAAAGGTAATAAAAAAATCGAGCAAACAAAGAAAATGGCTATTTTGAAATAGAGGAATTTTTTATGAATAAGAAGTTTTTAGTTCTGATTTTACTTTTAATTATTTCGATAAATTTATTTGCCGGACGATATGCTGGAGATTTCCTGGCAATTGGCTCCGGAGTTCGTTCTCTGGGATTGGGAGGAGCTTTTTCAGCAATTGCAAATGACGGTTCTGCAATATATTGGAATGCTGCCGGAATTGCTCAGATAAGAAAAACTGAGTTCGGTATTATGAGAGCTTTTCTTTATGAAGGATTAGCTTCATATGATAATCTTTTTGTATGCCAACCGCTGCCAAATGAAGTTACAATCGGCATCAATTGGACGCGCCTGACAATTGACGATATCCCGATTTATAAGGAAGATTACCTGGTTGGAACTACAGTTGACCAGCGTGCGTTAAATCCTGAATTACAGCTAACCGGTATTCCTGATGGTGAATTTAAAAGCACTGATGATCTGGTGCAATTTGCTTTTGCCAAACATGTTCATTATGATCTCAATTTGGGCTGGCTTTTCTTTGAAGTTCCCTTTGATTTCTATTTTGGCGGCAACATCAAATACATCAAAAGAAAGCTTTTAGATAACATCGGAACCGGCACCGGATTTGACTTTGCTCTGATTTCAAAAACCGCTCTTTCTATCCTGCTCGACCTTGATTGGTTGGGAAAACTGTCTTGGGGCTTGAATTTCCAAAATGTAGGTGGCACAACCATCACCTGGGACACTGAATCCAAACATGAGGACGAAATTTTATTTAATACAAAACTGGGATTGGCTCTTTTCCAACCTCTTGAGTTTTTAAATTCTTCATTTATCTTATCCTATGATGTAGATTATGTTTATGATAAAACTCATCATTATGGTTTCGAATTTCTTTATAAGACTTTATTAGGATTTCGACTTGGATATTATGAAGGTAATTTCTCAACCGGTTTGAGCTTGAAACTCTACGACTTCAATCTGGATTATGCCTTTGTTACAAACAACCTGGGAAACACAAACCGGGTAGGATTACGAGTTGATTTTTAAAGGAGCAATAATGTTAAAAAATATTTTATTATCAGGACTAATACTCTTTTTTATTTGGGCTTGTGCAGGTGAGGATTCTCTCGGAACAGATACTACCCCGCCGGATAATCCAAATTTAGTAGAACATTTAGGTGATACAGGTGATATTTTCGGAATCGATACACTCAATTTTTACAACATCTATGGAAATGAAATGAATGGCATCGATGCCCTGCCCGAAGGTGATTGGATCAGAATTCAATGGGAGCATCCTCTTGATAACGACCTTGATTTTGCTCAAATCTTTCGCTTCAGTTTGCAGGAAAACATAGTAACAAAAATAGATTCAATTTCATTTCCTCATCAGGATGAATATATTGATAAATATGGTTCTTTGATTGGGAAAGACTGGTTTTATTTTATAAAGATATTTGATACTTCCGGAAATTTTGCCATCTCAGATAGTGTTTGTTACAACCTTCTTAATAAACCAGTATTAATTGAACCACCCGATAATAACGAACCAATGCCTTTGGATAGTTTACATTTCAAATGGTGGGATGATCAGAATGTTTTAACATTTCGTTTACTTTTATTCGATTCAAATTATGATATAATCTGGCAATATGAACCAACCGGACAGCCAAATGCCGGTTCTGCTTACGAAATTGAGTATGATGGACCATCAATCCAACCTCAACAAATTTTATGGCGAGTTGATGCCTTTGGATATACAATGACTCATGAAGTGGAAGATAAATGGCACACAGTATTTTCTGGTTCAGAATCGGAAGAAAGAAGACTGAATTTCCGTTAACTAAATGCTTGACTTAATAAAAGTGAAAAATTTTTTGGAGTTTCAAAAGGAGAATATATGAGGAAAAAAATCTTATTATTGTTACTCTTTATATTGGTCGCTGTCATCTGGGCGCAAACAGGAACATCTACTTCATCACTCTCTACTCAAGGATTCGCAACTGGCTCGGCGTATTTATATTCCGGTACTTTGGCAAGTGCTGACCAGCTCAAGATAAAATCCTATATCTGGGGACAAGTAAGCAAACCGGGACTTTATATTGTTCCGGATGATACTGATGTTTTAACCTTGATCTCTTTAGCAGGAGGTCCTACGGAAAATGCCAAACTTTCTAAGGTTAGAATTATTCGTCCAACCGCTGAAGGTGAAAAAATCATCTGGTTAGATTTGAAAGAATATATGGAAACCGGAAATGAAGATTTGATTCCAATCTTATCTCCCGGAGATACGGTTATTGTTTCCGGAACGGTTTTCTATGCTTTCACAAAATGGGCGGATTTTCTTTCTAAGGCTGCAATATTTTTGAGTGTTTATGTTACAATTTCAAATATAAAATAATTGGGGTATTATGCAAAATCAATATTTAGAACAAACAGAAGAACAGGAAGTTAAATTAACTGATTATTTACATATTATTTCCAGATACAAATGGTTGGTTCTCACAATTTTCTTGGTTGTAATTTTATCAGCGTTTTATTATACCATGAAATCACCAAGAATTTATAAAGCAACTTCAACGATTTTGCTTGAAACAAGTAAAACAAGCAACCTTCTTTTCTCACCTATGATGACAACCCAGACAACTTTGAATAATAATATTGAAATACTAAAGAGTCGTCCGGTTATGAGTATCGCATATCAGATTTTACAACAACACCCGGACTTTGAATCTTTCCCAATAAATGAAGATAAAGGGCCGGATTTTGATCCAATAAATTATTTAAAAAATATCATAGATATCGAATCCCAAAGAGAAACGGATATTTTAACTATCGGTTTTGAATCAACAAATCCTGTTGAAGCAATGGCTCTTGCAAATGCCGCAGCAAATGCTTTAATGCTGCAGGATACAGACTATGCACGTATCGAATTCAAAAACGTAAGAGAATTCCTGGAAAATAGATTAGATGAAAATGAACGACGTTTGAGAACATCTGAAGAAGATTTACGAGCTTATAAAATCGAACATGGAATCTCGATGCTCTCTGAAGAAACAGTGAAATTGATCGAACGTTCTTCTGATTTGGAACTTATGCTTTCATCAGCTGAGACAGAACTCGAAATTGCTATAAAACATCTGACCTATTTAACCAGTGAACTTTCCGCTCAAGATGATCTGCTCGGAGATGTTAATTCAATTTTAACTTCACCTCTTCTTGAACAATTAAGAAATGAAATCGTGGTAAACCAGGCAAAATATTTTAAGTTTCTCACAAAAGCAGAATACACACCCGACCATCCGGAATTACTTGCTCTAAACGAGGAGATAGAAAATGCCAAAATTAAATTGAATAAAGAAATTCAACAAATTACTACTGTGAAAGCAGGAACTTCTGATCCTCTTATTTATCGAAGCGATCTCATCCAAAAAATTTCAACTGCTAAAATCAATCAAAATATTGCGGAATCCAAAGTAGAGAATTTAAGAAAAATAGCTGAAGAATACAGCAGAGAAATGACAACTTTACCAGATACGGAAGTTGACCTCGCCAGGTTGCAGAGAAATTATTCGATAAATGAAAAAACATATTCCATGCTCATCGAAAAATATGAAGATGCAAAAATAGCCGAGAAATCTAAAATCGGTATTATTCGTATGGTAGAAGAAGCACAAATTCCCCAAAGCCCAATCAAACCAAATAAGAAGATGAACATGATAATTGCGTTCGTTCTTGGTGCTGGCTTGGGAATTGGTGTCGCTTTTTTACTTCATTCTTTAGATAGCAAAATCCGAACTTTCGATGATGTAAGAAACTATGTTTCTTTACCATCTTTAGGTACCATTCCTTACATCACAGTTCATGATGCAGACCTTGACCACATCGAAAAAACGATGAAACAAAGTGAAGGAAAAGAAAGAGATGACTTAGCAACCATCAGGCAACAAATGGAAGCTAAAATAATCACTCATTATGCTCCAAAATCCTCCACTTCAGAATCATTCAGGATGTTGCGAACAAACATTGTTTCCAGAAAAGAACCAAATAAACCCTTAACTTTTTTAATATCGAGTTCCGGACCTAAAGAAGGGAAAACCACTATCATCTCAAATCTTGCTGTAACTCTATCCCAGATGGATGAAAGAGTAATATTAGTAGACCTTGACCTGCGACGACCCATGATTCATAAATTATTCGATTTTGAAAAAGAAAATGGCATCAGTGACCTATTGATGGATAAATCAAAAAAACTTGAAACCATCATAAAAAAATCAAAAATAGCAAATCTCGATGTAATCACTTGTGGTTACATCCCTCCAAATCCCTCTGAATTATTATCTTCAAAAAGGCTGGATGAAACACTTTCCTATCTTAAACAAAAATATGATTACATTATGCTGGATTCACCTCCAACAATGGCAGTTACAGACTCGATGATTATCTCCAAAAAAGCGGATATTAGAGCGTTAGTAGTTAGAATCGGTCAAGCAGATAAAGTGGTTATCAAAAGAATCAAAGAGATGCTGGATAATATAAATATGACTTTTACGGGTGCAATCATTAATGGAATCCATCCTCAAAAATACTACAGCCGGTATGAATATAATTATTACTATTATTACTATTATGGAAAAGAAGAACTAAAAAAGAATGGAAATGAATCGAAAATCTCACGCAAAGATAAATCTGTTTCTGGATATCTTAAAAAAAAGAAGTGATGGTTTTCATCAGATAAGAACAATTTTTTCTGAAATTGAACTTTTTGATTCTATAACATTTACTTTGACAGAAAATAATGCTATTAAGATTTTGGCGTGCAAAAATTTTATCAAAACTGAGGATAATTTAGTTTATAAAATTGCGTTCTTTATACAGAAAAAATATAATGTGAGAAAAGGTGTAGAAATAAAATTAGAGAAGATTGTTCCTATTACTGCAGGTTTGGGTGGAGGTAGTAGTAATGCCGCACAGACCATTTTGGCACTTTCAGAATTATGGGATTTGGATTTATCTGAAAATGAGAAAAATGAAATTGCTTCAAAGTTTGGAAGTGATATCAATTTCTTCTTAGTTGGAGGATGCGCTTTGGGTGAAGGAAGAGGAGAGCAAATTACCCCTCTTAACGATATTAAAATTAATAATATTTTATTGATTAATCCCGGATTTGCAATTTCCAGCAAAGAAGCTTATGAAGCAACTACGATTTCAGATAATGAAAATTTAAATTGGAAAAAACTGCTTAAAACAGGAAACATTGCCTTCTGTTACAACAAATTAGAAGAAACAATTCGTGAAAGATTTTCCGAAATACAGAATATAATCAAATATTTACAGGAAAATGGTGTGCAAAAAGCAATGCTGTCTGGCAGTGGAGCCACAGTTATTGGTTTTTGCCCGAATTATTACACAGCGAATAAAATTGCGAATTATTATTCCAAAAAAGGATATTGGAATCTTATAACCAAAACTAAAAGGAGAACAAAATGAACATTACAGATGTTAAAGTTTTTATCCGAGAAGGAAATCAAAATCAACTTAAGGCTTTCGTAAACATTGTGATCGACGATGCTTTTATTGTCAGGAACATCAAAGTAATCGAAGGTGAAAATGGTCTTTTTGTGGCAATGCCCAGCCGAAAATTAAGCAATGGTGAATATCGAGATATCGCTCATCCAATCAATACTGAAACCAGGAAACAGATTGAAGAATTAATAATTTCAAAATATAAAGAGGTTCTAAAAGACGCACTCTCTGCAGTAGGAGCAAGCGATACTAATGTAGAATAAATATGTACTCAAGGTTAAAAATATTCTCCGGGAATGCAAATATCAAGCTTTCTAATGAAGTAGCAAAATATGCCGGCATTCCCCTCAGTGACGCCGAAGTTTTTAAATTCTCGAATGATAATACATTTGTTAAAATAAATGAGAACGTTAGAGGAGCAGATACTTTTATAATACAGCCAACTTGTTATCCTGTTAATGATAACTTGATGGAGCTTCTCATTATGATCGATGCTTTGAAAAGAGCATCAGCTCAGAGAATCAACTGTGTTATTCCTTATTTCGGTTATGCCAGAACAGATAAAAAGGACCAACCGCGTGTTCCGATAACTGCCAAGCTGATAGCGGATATTTTAACGACTGCCGGTGCAAACCGGATTGTAGCGATGGATTTACATTCCAGCCAAATTCAGGGATTTTTCAATATTCCGGTGGATCATCTTTCAGCTCTGCCAATTTTTACGAGGTATTTTAAAGCTCATCTGGATTTGGCTGATGCAGTTGTTGTGTCACCGGATACAGGTGGAACAGATAGAGCTCGCTCTTTAGCTAAGAAATTGAGATGCGGTATAGCTATTGGAGATAAACGTCGAGCTGGAAATGATAATAAATCTGTAGTCTTAAATATCATTGGTGATGTGAAAGGCAAAACAGCTATTATTTTCGACGACATCATAGATACTGGTGGCAGTCTTACAAAAATTGCCAAAGTTCTGATAGAGCACGGAGCAAAAAAGATCTTTGCTGCCTGCTCTCACGGAATTTTATCCGGATATGCAGTCAAGAACCTTGAAAATTCTCCCATTGAGAAATTATTCATAACCAACTCAATTCCTTTATCTGATAAGGATAAGGTGAATTGCAAAAAAATCGTGCAATTATCAATAGCAGAACTCCTTGCTATTGCAATAAAAAAAATACATACGGAAGAATCGTTAAGCATATTGTTTAGATAGATTCCTAACGGAGGAAAAAGTGAACTTAAATCTTGAAGCTGAACTTCGCAAAAAAGGTAAAAGATCTGATTTAAATGAATTACGTAAAGCCGGATTCATACCCGGCATTATTTATGGTGAAGGAAAAGAAGGAATTCTGATATCACTTCCCAAAATATCCTTCCTCAAAGTATACAGAAAAACCATCGGAGAAATGGCTTTCTTTGATATTTCTGTTGATAATAAAAAAATCAAAACTGTTATCAGAGAAAAACAAATTCATCCGGTTTCAAGAGAAATTCAGCATATCGATTTCTTAGAACTTCATAAAGGAAAAGAAATCACTTTAGAAGTCCCTATCAAGATTATTGGTGATGCACCCGGTACTCATGAAGGCGGACTTCTGGAAGTGCTCGTTAGAAAAATCGAAATTTCATGCCTGCCAAAAGAAGTTCCAGATGAAATCGAAGTTGATGTTTCTAACCTTGAAATTGGTGATGTCATTCATTTTTCGCAAATCAAATCGGAAGATATGCGAACAAAATTGTCTGGTGATACAACTATTGTAGCTGTTCGTGCTCCAAGAAAAATTGAAGAAGCTGAAGAAATAGAAGAGGAAGCCATCGAAGCGGAAGAAGCTGCTGAAGAAAAAACCGAAGAAACTACCGATTGATGAAATTAATTGTCGGACTTGGTAATCCTGGAAAGAAATACAAAAATAACAGACATAATGTGGGCTATCTTCTTTTGGAAAGATACAGCAATAAAGCCGATCTTTCTTTTAAGAAACGAATAAAATATGATTTCATCAAAATTACTGATGCGATTTTCATTAAACCAAAAACTTATATGAATAGAAGTGGAATAGCTGTTACATCGGTTTCTTCCAAATATAAATTTGATGACATTCTTGTTGTTGTGGATGATGTGAATCTTCCTCTTGGAGAAATCAGGTTGCGAAAAGAGGGAGGATTTGGGGGTCATAACGGGCTGAGATCAATTGCAGAAGTTCTTGGTTATGATGAATTCAAGAGACTCAGGATTGGTGTTAGTATCCCGGAGTATAAAAATCTTTCGGATTATGTTCTTTCCGATTTCTCTCAAGATGAACTTCAGATTCTGGAAATAGTGCTGAATTTTTCCGAAGCTCTTTTAAATGAATATTTGAAAAAAGATTTTAGCGGAATGCTGAATTATTATAGTAAATCTAAAGAATCCTATTCTGAGCAAATCTCAAAAGTTCAGAATCAATAGACCAAAGGAGGTTAAATGCAAAAAAAGTATGAAAGTATGATTGTTTTTTCACCATCTTTAACTGATGAAGCTTTAAAAGAAGAAAATGAAAAAATTCTTTCCTTCATCAAAGAAAACAGTGGTGAAATATTGAAAACAGATGAATGGGGCAAGAAAACTCTTGCTTATGAAATCAAGAAATTCAACGAAGGTTTTTACTTTGTGAATTATTTCAATCTTGAACCTGCCAAAACTCATGATCTGGAAAGAACTTACAGATTGAATGAAAACATCATTCGTTATAATCTTTTAGCTAATGAATAACAGGAGGAAAAAATGGCTAAAGAATTGAGATTACCAAGGATTAACAATGTGATAATTAGTGGTAGATTAACCCGGGACGTGGAGCTGCGATATACACAGAGTGGAACTCCTGTAGCAAAAGTTCCCATTGCTTTTGATCGTAGTTACAAAGATGCATCTGGCGAGTGGCAACAAGAAGCAAGCTTCATGGATGTTGTTGTCTGGAGCAAACGTGGTGAGCAATGCGCTGAATATCTTAAGAAGGGAAGTCCTGTGCTTATAGAAGGTTATCTTAAAACACGAACTTACACAGATAAAGATAATCAAAATCGTAAAATTGTGGAAATTGTAGCACAACGAATCAATTTCTTAGAAAAATCTGAAATCGTCGCTCAAGCATCTGAGGAACAAACAGAAAAGAAGATAAATGAAAAAGCACCTGCTGCCACAACCACAGATGATGAGGTACCTTTCTAAAAAAAATTGGAGAATATGATGCAGGAAAAAGTCGAAAAAATCGAAAAAAGCACACAGCCACCTGAAGCAAAACCTGAAGCAAAACCTGAAGAGAAAAAAAAATATATACCCAGAGGTCAGGGAAAAACAAAATACTCGAGACCCGGAAGTAAATTTTCTAACAAAAAATTCTTTTTCAAGAAGAAAGCATGTTTCTTCTGCAAAAACAAAAAAGTTGAGATAGATTATAAAGACGTTTCCTTAATGAAAAGATTTGTTGCTGTAAATGGAAAAATTACTCCTCGCAGATTTTCGGGAACATGTGCCAAACACCAGAGGAAATTGGCTACTGAAATCAAAAAAGCACGTCAGATGGCATTAATTTCGTTTATCGAACAATAATAGAAGTGATTTCAGTTGCTGTATTATCTGCTTTAATAGCATTGTTTTCCCCTTTCTGGGGCTTGATCTTTATAATTAATTTTGGTTATAAATACCAAAATCAGAAAATCGTGTTTTATTGTGTATTTGCAGGTTCAATAATTTTCTTAATGATATTTGGTAAATTTTTCGATATTGTTACACTTTTCGATATATTGATTGGTGTAGGAATTTCTTCCGCTTATTATTTCCGGAACATCCTAAAAAAATATGATTTTAAGAGAACCATATTAATCATATCTTTTGCCAATATAGGATACGCCATTGTTCGTCATCTTGTGTTTGGAAAAATCTTACTCAGGAATCTGAATGAGGTTTTCCAACAATATGCGGAATTGATAAAATCCAATTTCCAGGAAAACAGCGAACAATTCTTCCTGGCATTGGAAATTACTGAAAAAGCTAAATTATTAATGATAAATTATTATCCGGCAATTTGGGCGATAACAATAATCTTTGCAATATATCTGGCATCGATTTTTTTCTCTAAAAAAGCCATGAAAAAATGGGAACATAAAAAAGTTCGATTACCATTTTTCCTGGTTTATATTCTGATTGCAACCCTGATTTTTGTTATCTTTCCAAACACAAGAAAAATCGGTATGAATGGCTTATTGATGCTAACACCTTTATTTCTTATTCAAGGAATTTCTTTGTTAGATTTCTATACTGGCAATTTCTTCAAGAAACATAGAATCTTCCTTATTTTCTTCATTTTATCAGTGATTTTGAATTATTATTTAATAATTCTTTTAGCATTCACAGGCTTATTGGATACCTGGTTTAATTTCAGAAAAATCGAAATATCGGAGGATTTGAATGAAAGTAATCTTAGTTAAAGATATAGCAAAAATGGGTTTAGCAGGAAGCGTTATAAAAGTAGCTGATGGTTATGCAAGAAACTATCTGCTTCCCAAAAAATTAGTGATTTTAGCTACAAAAAGTAACTTGGCAAAAATCGAAACTATCAAGAAAAAAGCAGAACTGGAAAAACTGGAAATCGAAAATCATTTTAAAGCCTTAGCTTTGAAAATCAATGATATCACGCTAAAATTCACAAGAAAAGCTGATGAGAATGATCATCTTTTCGGTTCAGTTTCAGAAAATGATATTGTGAAATCTTTAGCAGAAAAAGGAATTGAAATCCATAAATCTGTTGTAGATATTCAAAAACACCTTAAAGAAATTGGTTCTTTTGATGTGCAAATAGCTTTCTCATCGGAAATTACTGCTAATCTAAAAATTAATATTGAAAAAGAATAATCTAAATGGAGGTAATGTGAAAAAAGTTTTAAAAACATTAGCAACAATCTTAGGATGGATCATCCTGTTCGCAGCTTTTGCTTCGTTAGGTTTTTTCACTGACGAACCAGAAATCGGTGTTCCGATATATTTTGTCTTTTTCCTGATAATATTTGGACTTGTTTTTCTTTATACAAAAAAGCGACATAAGAAACAACAAACTAATCCGAAAGTTATTAATTTGCTTCAAAAAATTTTTGGTGCGATTCTTGTTCTTCTCGCTTTATTCAGTCCCTCAATAGTTTTTGGAAAAGCCAATTTCCCATTTTTCTCCTATTTTTTGATTACTGTAATCACAGCCGTATTAATAGCTATTGGAACTATCGCCATCTCAATTATTCATAACTCAAAAGATAAAAGTGCAGTGTCAAAACTCTTGGGTTATCTTTTGCTAATTGTGATTTCTGCAATTCCGGCTATTGGTGTGTTGCAGAGTAATGCAATATTGGATGTTTTTTCCAATGCTTATAGCGCACTCGGCTTTGCTTACTGGGCTTCTCTGGCTGTAGCAGTTTTTTCATGGTGGGGAATTTCACTTTACTTTAAGAAAGAATAAATTATGGATTTTATTTCTGCCGGCAATGTCCTTCAGAAATTAGTTCTCGATATTGCCGGACCTGAATTCAGAAATCTGGTAAAGATTGCTTTTGGCTGGAAAAAAATTGTAGGTAAAATTTTAGCTGAAAGAACTTCCATCCAGAAACTGGAAAAAAAAGTACTTTTTGTATCCGTTACAAATAATGTCTGGATGCAGGAATTAGTTCTGACTAAAAGCAAGATAATCGAAAAGATAAAAATGGTCTTGAACGTGGAAATTGAAGATATAATATTTTTTATAAAACAGAGAAAGAAGAGAGTTCGTTCTGTTTAACCTGGAATTGAAATGACTAAAATTGCTACATCGATTTTAACTGCAAATTTCAATAATCTCCAACAAGAAATTTTAAAAATCCAGAATGCCGAAGCAGATATCCTTCATCTGGACGTGATGGATGGCCATTTTGTACCGAACCTAACCTTTGGACTTCCAATTATCAAACAAATAAAAGACATCAGTAAAATTCCTGTGGATGTTCATCTCATGGTTTCCAATCCGCAAAATTATCTGGAAACTCTCGCTGATTGGGGAATTAAATACGTTTCTATTCACCAGGAAGTTGTGCATCATTTACATCGTCAAATTTCAGTTCTGAAATCAAAAAAAGTAAAAGCCGGCATTGCTTTAAATCCGGCAACTCCGATTGAAACTATTTTACCGATTTTACCTGAACTCGATTTTGTTCTTTTGATGAGTGTTAATCCCGGTTTTGGAGGACAAAAGTTTTTGCCGCTTGTTTATAAGAAAATCATAGAATTAAAAAATTTTGCTGCTTCCATAAATCCTGATTTGGAAATCGAAGTGGATGGCGGTGTAAATAAGGATAATGCTTCGAAATTAGTAAAAGCCGGAGCAGATATCCTGGTTTCCGGTTCTTACATTTTTGGAAGCACTGATTATAAAAAACAAATTTTAAGTTTACGAACTTAATATAAATCTGTCTTTTTTTTAGGTTCAATTATGTTTAATAATCTAACAGATAAATTTGAAATAATTTTTAAGAAACTCCGTGGACACGGTAAACTTTCCGAGCAGAATATTCAGGATTCAATGCGTGAAGTTCGGCGAGCACTTCTGGAAGCAGATGTAAACTTCAAAATTGTAAAGAATTTCATTTCTGAAATAAGTAAAAAAGCTGTTGGCAAAGAAGTGATGAAAAGCCTGACTCCGGGTCATCAGGTCGTAAAAATTGTTCATGAGCAACTTATAAATCTGATGGGAACGGATAAATTTCCTGTTAAACTGCCTGATAATCGCTTGAATAAAATCATGTTAGTGGGATTGCAGGGTTCCGGAAAAACAACAACCTGTGCCAAGATTGCAAATCTTTTCAGGAAGCAATCATTCAGCCCGATGATGGCTGCTTGTGATATCTATCGCCCTGCTGCTATCCATCAATTACAAGTTCTGGGTAAACAATTGGACATTCCTGTTGTGGCGGATGAAAAATCTAAAAACGTGATAAAAATCGCCAAAACTGCTGTGAAAAAAGCAGAACAGGAAGATGCAAATATTTTGATTTTTGACACAGCAGGCAGACTTCACATAGACAGCAAAATGATGAAAGAACTTCGAGATTTGAAACAGCTCTTAAAACCGGATTTAATTTTCTTTGTTGCAGATGCAATGACCGGACAGGATGCTGTGAACGTAGCCAGAGAATTCAATGAACAGCTCGAATTCAGTGGAGTTATCCTTACCAAAATGGATAGTGATGCTCGTGGCGGTGCAGCACTTTCCATCAAAGCTGTAACAAACAAACCAATTATATTTGTGGGCACCGGTGAAAAAATAACGGACCTGGAAGAATTCTATCCGGAGCGAATGGCAAGCAGAATTCTGGGAATGGGCGATGTTCTTAGTTTCATCGAAAAGGCAGAAGCTGCTATTGATGCTGAAGAAGCAGAAAAACTGGCTTTAAAAATAAAGAATAATCAATTCACTTTTTCCGATTTTTTAAGCCAGCTTCAGCAAATCCAGAAAATGGGTCCTATCGATCAATTGATGGGAATGATACCGGGAATGAACAAAATGAAGAACCTGCAAGTAGATGAAAAGGAAATCAAACATGTGGAAGCTATCATCTATTCCATGACACCGGAAGAGAGAGAAAAACCTTTTTTAATAAACGGCAGCAGACGCTACAGAATCGCCAAAGGAAGCGGCACATCCATCCAACAAGTAAATAGATTGATCAAGCAATTCAATCAGATGAAGAAAATGATGAAGCAATTTAAGAATCCAAAATTTATGAAAGGAATGAATTTACCTTTCTAAAATAAGAGCTCTTTATAAAAGTAATGGTTCACGGATTTTCACAGATTGGCACGGATAAATAATTTAATTATGAACTAATTTAACAATCAAATCAATAAGTGAATAGAAATAATAAATTTGTCAATAATATCAAAATTGACTTCCTCAAAGTATGAAGAATTATTATTTATTTCAGTTATCTGTATTATTCTTATGCTCATTCGTGTCCTTTGCGGCTAAACAGTCTTGTAAAGAGTTTTAGGAATGATTTCAAAATAATGCTTGACGATAAATTTGGGTAAAAAAAAATCCAATCGAAATATTGTATATTATTGTAAGGAGTTGAAATGGTAAAGCTTCGGCTGAAGAGAATGGGAGTTATAAATAAGCCTTTTTACAGAATTGTTGCTGTAGATTCACGCAAAAAAAGAGATGGAAAATACATCGAATCTTTGGGATATTACGATCCTAAAACAGAACCGTTAACCTGCAAGATTGATATTGAAAAAGCCATAAACTGGTTAAAAGTCGGAGCTCAACCTTCCGCAACTGTACGATCTTTATTCAAAAAAGCAGGTGTCCTGGAAAAATGGCATAACCTAAGATTTGAGAAAAAGGATATAGAAACTGATCCTGAAACAAAACCAAGTAAAGGAGTGGATAATGAAAGAACTGATTGAATTCATCGTTAAAGCTCTCGTTGATGACCCGGACTCTATCAATGTAACAGAAGTCGTTGGCGACAAAATCATCATTTATGAACTGAGAACTGCCAAAACCGACATTGGAAAAGTGATCGGAAAACGCGGTCGTACTGCTGGTGCAATTCGCACAATTCTTAATGCTGTTTCTGCCAGACAAGGAAAAAGAGCTGTACTCGAAATTATCGAGTAAATGCAAATTTCAGATTTAATCCCAATAGGGAAACTTGGAAATTCTATCGATAAGAACGGATTCATTTCATTTAAAAAAAATAGAAATTTCCAACCGTTTTATTTAGATTTAAAAGATCTATTTTTGGTCTTTACAGATCATAGAGTGAGATATGTGACTATAGATAAAGTAATTGCAGGGAACAAACTGAAAATCAGGTTTGAGGAAACTGAAGTTACAAAAGAAGCTGCCAAAGCTGGAAAAGTTCAGGTGATGCTTTCTAATACTGATATGGAAGAAGTTCTTGCACAACATGATTCGGAAAATGATATTGATAAATTTGTGATTTTCAAAAATCATCAGATTGGGAAAGTAGTGGACATCTTCGAAACCTTAGCTCATGAAAATCATATTGTTAAGCTTGCTGATGGAAAGGAAATTATGATTCCAGATGTGGAATTCTATATCTCAAAAAAAGACAAACAAAATATCTTTGTGAAAAACATCGAAGGATTACTTGAGCTATGAAAATCGACATTCTGACTCTTTTTCCGAAAATGTTCGAAAATTTCCTATCTGAAAGCATGATCGGAATTGCTATCCAAAAGAAAGCTCTGAATGTAAACATTACTGATATCAGAGATTTCGCAACTGATAAACACCGCACAACAGATGATTATCCTTATGGCGGCGGAGCTGGAATGGTGATGAAACCAGAACCTCTTTTCGGTGCTATCGAACATGTTCAAAGGGGTAAAGATATTCCGGTGGTTTATTTTTCTGCTCAAGGTAAAATTCTTACACAAAATATCGTTAATGAATTCTGCAAAATCCCCGAAATGATTTTCCTGTGCGGCCATTACAAAGAAATCGATCAAAGGATTCGCGATAAATTCGTTACTCACGAAATTTCAATTGGCGATTATGTGCTTTCTGGTGGTGAAATTCCTGCCATGGTTATGATCGATGCTTTGGCAAGATTGCAGGAAGGTGTTCTTGGTGATATTGATTCTGCTCTAACAGATTCACATCAAAATGGTATTTTAGGCTGCCCACATTACACACGACCTCCGGAATTCAAAGGTATGAAGGTTCCTGAAGTCCTTCTTTCGGGAAATCATCTGAAAATTGAAGAATGGAGAAAACAGAAAGCTCTGGAAATCACCAAAAAAAATCGACCTGACCTTCTTGAAATAGATTGATGAATGAAAAAGAATCTTTATGTTGGATTGGTTCACCATCCGGTTTACAATAAATTTAAGGAAGTTGTAACAACATCCATAACTAATCTTGATATTCACGATATTGCCAGAAGCTGCAAAACTTTTGGAGTGAAGAGTTTCTTCATTATCAATCCTTTGGAAACACAGAAAAAACTATTGGAGAGAGTCCTCAAATTCTGGAAAACAGAAATTGCAGATTTTTACAATCCGGACAGGGTAAATGCTTTATCTATAATTGAATACTCAGAAACCATTGAATCTGTTATTGAAAAGATAAAAAATCAGGAAGAAGTTCATCCTCTCATCATTTCAACAACAGCTACAAAACTAAAAAACCAGTTGAGTTTTAAAAAATATAAAAAAAAATCAAAACCTGTTCTTTTACTTTTTGGAACTGGAAACGGTTTAACAAAAGAAATTCATAAACTTGCAGATTTCGTTTTAGAACCAATTGGAGGTGTTGGAAATTACAATCACCTTTCCGTTAGAAGTGCTGTAGCTATTGTTCTGGATAGGCTTTCTTCCGAAAAATAAAGGAGGAACAATGGATCTAGTTCATCAAATTGGAAAAGGACAAATGCGAACTGATCTTCCGGAGTTCAGAGTCGGTGATACTGTGAAAGTACACTACAAAATCAAAGAAGGTTCCAAAGAAAGAATCCAGGTTTTTCAGGGTATTGTTATTCAAAAAAGAGGGATGCAGATTTCCGCCACCTTCACTGTGAGAAAAATCAGCGGTGGAATTGGTGTGGAAAGAATTTTCCCGCAACATTCACCTAACATCGATAAAATCGAAGTGGTGAGATTTGGACGCGTGAGAAGAGCTAAACTCTTTTACCTTAGAAAAGCCAAAGGTAAAGCTGCTCGAGTTAAAGAAAAAAAGCGATACTAATAAAAAAGGGAAGTCGATTGACTTCCCTTTTTTTTATTTCTGCAAAAAATTAAAAACCAATAACTTAATCTCAGTCATCTCCTCAATTGCGTATTTCAAGCCTTCCCTGCCGAAACCTGAATTTTTAACTCCTCCATACGGCATATTATCGATCCTGTAAGTTGGATAATCATTGGCAATCACACCACCAACTTCCATTGTTTTGAAGGCATAAAAAATATTTTCATAATTACTGGAAAATACACCGGCTTGAAGACCAAATTTGCTGTCATTCACCATATTTACAGCCTCTTTGAAATCTGAAAATGGCTCGATAATAACAAGAGGAGCAAACGCTTCTTCACGACAAACCTTCATATCTTTTTTTGTATTTACAATCAAAGTAGGCTCAAAAAGAGTTCCATTTCTTTTTCCACCAACCAGAATTTCAGCACCTTGTTCTTTAGCTTCATTTACCCAGTTTTCCACTCTTATTGCTGCTTCTTCATTAATTAATGGACCAACAATCGTTTCAGGGTTTTCAGGATCGCCAAATCCAATATTTTCCATTTTTTGAATAAAGATTTTCAGAAATTCATCATAAATATTTTCATGAACATAAATTCTCTGAACTGAAATACAGACCTGACCTGAATAAGCAAAAGCACCGACCAAATTCCGTTTGGCAGCTTTTTCAATATCTGTGTCTTGATCTATGATTACAGCGGCATTTCCGCCCAATTCCAGAATAGTTCTTTTATATTTGATTAAGCTCCTTAAATTCCAGCCGACTACATCACTGCCGGTTAATGATAAAAGCTTGAAATTTTTATGCAAAGCTAATTTCTGAGCAATGTCACTGCTGGTGGGAACAACGTTCACCTGACCCGGAATTGATCCTGCTTTCTCCAGGACTTCTGCCAGTTTCAGGGCAATTAGAGGAGTTTGTGAAGATGGTTTGATTGTTATTGTATTTCCGCTGGCAATGGCTGGAGCCACTTTGTGAGCAACCAGATTCAGAGGAAAATTGAAAGGCGAAATACCAATAATCGGACCAATGGGAAATCTTCTGGTAATGCCAAATCTGCCTTCAGATGCTTTATTCAAATCCAATGGAATAACTTCTCCGCTGATTCTTTTTGCTTCTTCTGCTGCAATCGTAAAAGTGAGAATTGCTCTATCCACTTCACCTTTGGCAAAACGAATCGGTTTCCCTGCTTCCTTCACCATCAAATCGATGAATTCATCTCTTTTTTCATTAATACCTGCTGCGATATTCAGCAGGATTTCTGCTCGCTTATGTGCAGGAAGTTGCTTTGTTATTTCAAATGCCTGAACATTGGAATCCACAACCAGGTTTATTTGCTCTTCTTCTAATAGAAAAACTTCATCAATAACCTGATTATTATATGGATTAAATACTTTCTTTGTTCTTGATGAATCCCACCACCTGTTATTAATAAAAAATTTTCGTGCCATTTTTTCTCCTTTTTTAGTAGAATTAGCTAATACTTTAAGCTAATATTATGTTCTTCTCTTATCGACCTCATCCCTGCCTTCTCCTATCCAGGAGAAGGAGTACGAAAGACTTCCTCTCCTCTTAGGAGAGGATTGCCTATCAA
>JABMPU010000056.1 GCA_013203665.1 Armatimonadota bacterium | reverse complement strand
GTATTGCTGATAATTTCAATTACATCACCTGGATAAACATAACATGGAATCTGATTCGCCAGTTCCGGAGTATCATTGGCATTCAGGAAAATAGGCTCAGACCAGGTTTCACCATTATCAGCAGAAATAATGATAGCAACTTCCGGTGTTGCTTCCCAATCGACAAATGAATTATCTCCATCAAAAAATCTTTTTGCCTTTGTTCCGTCAGCCCAAACACTAACTAACCAGTTCTCATTTTTGGCTGTTTTAAAGGTATTTTCATGGAAAGCATCGCCACCAACGGGCCAGTAAATCGGCCAATTCCAAACCCATTCAGGGTCTCCATCTTCATCAAATGAATCTACAACACCATCCTCATCTAAATCCCAGGGAACCATTGGGATATTATCTGTCGGATTAGCACCTTCAATATAAAGATCTTTGAAGCTGAATTCGTGAGTAATCAAATCAAAAACGAATTCTTTCGGATAGACCTGGCACCATTCAGGATAGTAATATCCAGGTCCATTACCATCAAGTGCATCAAATGTTATTCCCATTTCCCCTGTCCAGGTTGCTTTTGTGTTATTATCTTTCAGTATTACGTTCATATGACTCGAAAATAAATGTTCTTGTCGTACAATGAAAGGAGTCATAGGAGTGGTTCCATCTGAATATAGATATTCAGTTCCATTTTCGTTTAGAGGATTCTCTTGGTCAAAAAGATAACTTTCGGAATAATACTCGAAAGGTCCTTCACCATAATTTTCATTAACCAATGCAAATGCATCAGATACAAAGCTGTCATTATCAATCACATAACCGAAATAAATAATGATGTTTTCATATACGGCTGTACCTTTTAAAGGTCTTCTCCATTCGGGATCTTCGGCATTCCAGGCATCCATCTGTTCAATTGTTCGATACGACCAGTTCAAAGTTGACTGAGCATCTAAATCGGCTGTATTAAAATCAGCATAAGCGATGAGCACATTTTCACTTGGACTGCCTACAGAACCGTGTGCATTAGTGAAATTTTCAGCAGTGATATAAACTCTTCTGTAATCTCCTCCAAGCGGTGATGAATCACTGATGAAAACATAGGGCCATTCGAAATCATCATCTGCAAAGGGTAAAATTCCAGCAGCAGCAAGTTCACTATTATCTATTACCTCGAATGGTGTAATCCACAATCCGGCAGAGCCCATCATATGATATAAGTCATAAGCAAAAACATCTTCGAAAGTTGGATCAGGATCCATATTAAGATGATAAGTTACCATTGGATCCGCTGTAATTGGATCAATGTATGTGCCCGGATAACCTTCCCTGATATCCCAGGTTGCGATTGGATCTGTTGCAGTTACATTGCCATCAGCATCGATATAGGCATAATACACCCTTCGAGTTGCATTTGCAGTTTCCTCTGAATGAAATGCAACATAAGCCCCGCCAGCAGGATGACCATACGGTTGAGATATTTCAGGCTGAATACGAAGCGGCAGGCTGCAATAACTTCCCGGTTGATAATCATAAAACGTAGGCATTATCGATGTTGGCTGGATTATGAATTCATAAGCCGGAGCATCTCTATTGGTCGAATAGAGAAACCCATTCCCCTTTAAAGGGCTTTGTAGAGATTTGTCGAGTCCTGCGGGTTGCTTAACATCGTTTGCAAATATACTGCATATAAATGCAGATAGGAAAATTATAATTAATATTTTTTTCATGTTTCTCTCCTTTTTTTCATGTTTCAAATTAATAGAAAAATTTGATTGCTCAATAAAATTCATTTTTTGTGGATGTGTGTTGATTAATTTAATTCAACTTAAATAAAGATTTTCTGCCGCCACAGCAAGTTTTATGACTCTGCTCTCATCTCTCCCTCCCTTTTATTTTTTTTGATGATTATTGATTCCAAATTTGAACTTATCTTTCGTTTTTTTTGCATTCATGCAATTTCCTCATGAAATGAATATCTGAATCAGATTTTTTTAGTTTAAAATGCAATTTCTATGCCACTTGTCTAACAGTATAATATATAAAAGTTTACCGATAATTCGATTTCACTAAAAAAATCAGATCTTTGTTCGTTTTCGAACACTGAGTGTTCGCAGGAGAACATAGTCTCGATAATGTTATGATTAAAAGACAGGTTTTCGATTTCCGCTTTAAAAATCGCTATTTCATTAAAATCATTCGTTTGTGGATTTCTTCATCATTTGTTTTTAGTCTATAAAAATATATACCAGATGAAACTGGTTTTCCTGCATCATCTTTGCCCTTCCAAATAACTGATGTCTGGTTTCTGATATCTGAAAACTGTTTCACCTTTTGACCTTTGATATTATAAATATAGAGTTTAACTTCATCTGCATTTGCGGGGAGAGAAAAAGTGATAGTTGTTGTTGGGTTGAAGGGATTGGGATAATTTGGATAAAGAATGAGTCTTGAAGATAAATCATCGTAAAGCAAATCATCTGATGATGTCATTATCATCGGTGCTCCTGTTATCCAGGATGTGTCGTAAAGAGTGCCGTCATTAGCATTGGATGTGAAATCAAAAATTGTTTCTCCATTAGCTTCGTTCATGCGCCAGTAACCAACTAAACCAGATTCTGTTCCACTCAGATATTGGAACATATAATCATTTATCTGCTGCTCATCGCGGACTACATCCCAGATACGAAGCTCATCTATGGTGCCTTCGAAGGTGTAATTCTGACCTATTGAATTTCCAATAATAAAATCATCCGCTGAATTATCCAGTATATTGCCTGTTGGTGGAGCTGTTTGAAAAAGAGATTGTTCCTGTCCATACACGTAAATCTTAACTTCACTTATGCCATCATAGGTAGCTGCCACATGCTGCCAACTGTTCAAGCTTATTGAATTATCCGGTGCTACCGAGCGGCTATTAGAACCATCTTCATGAAATAGCCATAAACAAATACTATAATCATTTAATACCGGATTGGAATCGGTAAGCAGGAACAGAAAACGCTGCTTATCAATTATCCTGCCAAATCCAAACGCTGAATTCTCGCCCCAGCCTGTTGGATTGATCCACGCTTCTATGGTAAATGCTTCTGTGAGATTCAAAGAAGAAGAAGAGGGACATAACACATAACTATCACTCCCATCGAAGAAAAGTCCGCTCTCACCCGCAAAAACCGTGATGTAATCTTCTTGGAGTAAAGTACGTGTAAAACTATCTGTAGAAACTTCGAGACTAACCGAGTAGGTGCCGGGTTCTTCATAAATCCAAACCGGATTTTCAGTATTAGAATCTATTTCTCCATCATTATCAAAATCCCACGACCAGGATATAACAGGTTCAATAAAATTAGATAAATCTGTAAATTCAACTTCCAGAGGTGCATGGCCGGAAAGGGGATTTGCCGTGAAATCGATGCCGTAATACATATTTTCCCACCAGCATATCTGACCAGATGACCTGCCGATTGCTGCCAGATCCATATCGCCATCATTATCAAAATCTTCGGCAGTGGCACTGAATCCATCTCCGAAAATTCCAGGTAAGGGAATTTCTTCAAATACCTCATTACCCAAATTTTCATATAGGTAAGCACAATTCGGTCCCTGGCCAACAGCAAAAAGATCCATATCTCCATCGTTATCAAAATCGGCGCAATCCATCCATAAAGCACCGCCGAAAGTGTCAATATCATGTCGTGAGAAACCTCCATCACCATCATTTTCCCACCAAGCAAGAAGTCCGCCCATGCAGGCTGCTCCTAAAACATCGACATCACCATCCTGATCGAGATCGTTTCCAACCACTGTATGAACCAAGTTAAAAAACGTGTCGATATAAATACCGTCACCAAAGTTTTCCTCACCGTCATTTTGCCACCAGACAACATCGCTATATACTTCTCCGCAGGCAACAACGTCCATATGCTCGTCAGAATCTATGAAATCGGCAAATACGAAAGGGGACTGCTGAAACATTTCGGTGATAATATTTTTATCCGAAAAATTCAGATTCCCCAGATTTTCCCACCAAGCAACTTCGCTCATTGCGTTCGAATTATCAAATTCTGAGCAGAGAATATCAATATCGCCATCACTATCTAGATCTTTTAACTCAATAGTATGCGGCATTACCAGTGAATTATCTAAGATAATCTGATTAAACCCTGTCCCTATATTTTCCATGATAATAACCTGATTACTATACAGGATCGCTATAACAACATCAGTATCTCCATCATCATCCAGATCTGCAGCTCGAATAGAACGTGACATGGCAGTGTTGCTCAAGATATCTGTATCCGTGAAACTTCCATTGCCGTCATTAGACCACAATTTGCAATCGGTACCGGCCGTAAGCAGGTCAAAATCACCATCGTTATCAAAATCGATTGAGAAAATTTCCATTCCCTGAATATAATCATTACAAATTTCATGCATGATAAATTCGTTATCCATGGCAAAAATAGATACAATGATACATAGTAAAAAAGTGCTGATAATTGTTTTCATATTAACTCCTTATTTTTAATTATTAACATTTTAATTTGCAATTGCTATTCTAATTGACTACTTTCAATATTTCATAACTATCTTATGCAATTACAACCGATTATTAATATAATTTTCAACATAACTTCTCTTTTTCGAACTAATACAGATTTCGTTTGTCATTAATGTTTTTGCTGAATTGAAGATACAATATGTATCTATGGTTCAACAAACAATATGTTTATTGTTCTGAATATTGGATGAAATGACCCATGATCCACTTACTCTTTGATTTTCTATAAAAGCGATCTTCAAGTTTTCTGGCTTCATTTATTACATAAGTTTTTTTATTTTCCTGAACTCCATCTGGGAAGAATGTCTTGCCACTTAACTTCAATTTTCCATTATCAAATATTGCCATACCCTTACTTATCATTTTTTTATTCATAAGAGATAAATAGGAAATTTGATCTGGCTCGAAGTCCCAATAGTAGTAGGTTTCGCAATAAAAATCTACTTCAGGAACAGATTTGATTTCTATTACAACATTATTATTGAGATCATATTCCCATTCAATTGTGTGCACCAAAAGAGAATCTTCTGAATTCTGGAAATGACCGATCCATTTCTTTCCTACAAATTTCTCAAACTTTGAAAGATCGTTCTGACAATATGCTGAATCAGGAATTATGCACAAAATAAATAGTAACACAATCATGATAATAATTTTCAAATTATTCCTATTCATAATTTTTTACTCCTTTATTTTAATAAGATCATTTTTCTTGTTTGTTGGAAATCACCTACATCTAATGTATAGAAATAGATTCCAGAAGAAACAGGTTGGTTCTCATCATCAGTTCCGTCCCAAACAATTAAAGATTGATCATTGGATATTTGATATTGTTTTACTCTTTGTCCTTTAACATTATAAATAATTAGTTTGGAATCCATGGTGTTTTCAGTGTTTAATTTAAATGAGATAGTTGTAGTTGGATTAAAGGGATTGGGATAATTCTGCTCCAGTATCTCTTTTTCAACAGTAGCCAAATCTGTATTAATGTTAACAGGTTGTTCTAGTTTGAAAACCGAAACCGCAAAGTGCTCCATATTATAAGTTCCATAAGTACCACCCCAGGTCATGGTATGAATTTCATGATCCCAAGTATCATGAAGATATATCAAGTTCTCATCATAATCGTTATAACCAAACCCAACCATTGAATGACCCATGATCTGAATTATGGCCGGTCTACCGGCATCGATCTCTGCTTTGAATTGATCGTAAGAAAATCCCTGCATATTGCCCTGATATCCATATATAGTCTGGGAATAATTCCCATTTGTCTGCACATTATATCCACGGGATTCAATGAACTCTCTAAAACCGTGACATCCATCTTTTTCTAATGGTTCACAATCTATATAATCATATACAGGTGTACCGTTAAGATCAAAAAAAAAGTAGGTTGCTGCATCTATTCTGTTCCAATTCTGATATTGATTGGTTCCCATAAAATCTGCTGTACAATCACCATAAACGTGTTGATCCCAGTTACCAAAATAGGGATCTACAGAAGAGCCATAGGAATACCAGAAATCATCTACATGCCCGAATGTCGTCCTCCCATCTAATCCCATACAGGTAGCGCTAAGTGGACATTGATGTCTGAGCTGACCATTAATAATTGTATCGGGCCAACAAGTATTATCTAACGGCATTATGCCATCATTTGTAGGACCTGTGTACATGTTATCATAACCTACTCTGTCATAATATCCGGCTATCATAGCAGCTGCAGTTGCAGAACATCCAAAAGACCAATCAAAAGCCGGTACATAAGGAATTACATTGGCATCCCTGTTATCAGGGTCTGGCAGCTCAACTATTGGAGCTCGATAATCTTCGGTTGGCTGACCTGGAAAAATCATCCCAATAAGTGTTCTTCCTGATTCATCGATCACGATTTCTTTGATATACTCATTTTCTTTGGCAAACAACAGTATAGAAGTACAAAGAATTATAATTGTAATAGTTATTATTTTCATTTTAATTCGCTATTTCATTAACAGCATCTTTTTGGTTATTTGTTTATCTCCGGATTTTAAGCAGTAGAAATAGATTCCGGAAGAGACGGGTTGATCGTTGTTATTTGTTCCACTCCAAACCACTGAATACTGACCGTCCGGCAGTTGCCGGATACCGCTGACAAACTGCTTCACTTTCTGACCTTTCAGATTGTAGATTTCCAACTTTGCGTTCTTCCCGTCCTTTGCGGTGAGAATGAAGGAAATCGTTGTAGAAGGATTGATTGGGTTTCCGTTGTTATCGATCTTAAAAACAGATGTTCCTGCATAATTTTGATTTTCAAATGTTTCCAAGTTAATAATCGAAACTGTTTTTCCATTGAAAAAGGTAGTGAATTTCTGATTTTCTGAAAAATCGATATTTATCGCTTTTTTGAAGATTTCTTCAAATCTCAGGTTTCCAGAATTATCATAAATTCTTAAAGTAGTCGGAATGTTTTCTTCGAGCGTGGTAAGTGCTAATAAACCATTGTGGATTTCAAAGCAGGAATTTTCTATCAGAATCTTTCCTTCGATATTAACTAAATACTCACCATTTGCGAAAAAACAATCAAAAGCCTGTTCTCCCTGAGATGATTGAATATGACCATAATCATTTAAAAAATGATTAGAAGAAATTAAATAATTGCTGATTAAAAACATTACCAGAATGATTACCGAAAACTTCTCCCCAAAATTCATTTTTCCTCCTTTAATGTTCATTGCTTTCAGCTAAAATTAATTTCATTTCTTTTAGATTATACATCTTTCTAATCAATTACCTGCATGATTATAATTAAGGATTAATAATTTTCGACAATTTTAAGAAGTTGAAAAAATTACATAATTGTGCATAAAAAAAATTAGCAGTTGAGGATGTTGGGCTAATTTTTTTAATTCAACTTCATCTAAAGCCGGTTCCAGCCAGAACCTGGTACAGATTATTATGCTTTAAAAGATCTTAAAAGAAAATCCAGATTCATGTAAAAAAAACTATCGTGTTTACTTTCTCTAAAAAAAATCATAGAACAAATTGTCTGTAATGTGCTCATAAAATATTCTACAGCAATTTTAATATCAATATCGGTACGTATTGTATCGTCTTTCTTACCAATTTCAAAAACATTAAAAAGTCGAGTGTGATTTTTCATTACTGTTCTGTTTCTTTCTTCTTGTAGGATTGGACTAACTTTTTCCAGATTTAATTGAACTTCCCACTTATACTTTAACAATTGAAAATACTGTGGATTTTCCTTATAACATTTAAAATATCTATCTGCAAAAGCATGAAGTTTATCAATTCCTGTTATCCGATTTTCGATAGTTTCATCGTATGTATGAGAACTTTCATTAACTGATTGAATAATAACTGCAAAATAAAGATCATATTTGCTAAGAAAATATGAATAGAGAGTTTTCTTTGTAAATTCTGCTTTCTGAGCAATGTTTTCCATAGTTGTTTCTCTGAAACCCTTGGTAAAAAACAACTCTCTTGCAGCTTCGATAATATCATTTTTCCTGATATTAAATTCTTTTTCTTTTCTTGAAGCTAAACTCATAAGATTTTCCTTATACCGAAATAACATCAATTACACTATGGGTGTAATTTCTAATTTTCTTTTTTCTGTGTCAAGAAAATTTTATTTCAATAGTAATAATTTAATACTACTTACGTTACAATTTGATTTTAGTCGGCAAAAATATACTCCAGAAGAAACAGGATGATTGTTATCATCGGTGCCGTCCCAGACAATCGAATATTTAAAAACTTGTCCGGCATTTGACGGATCTAAAATTGAAAATTGTCGAATTTTCTGACCTTTCAGATTGTAAATTTCTATTTCAACTCGTTCGTTTAGTTCGCTGCTAAATCTGATCGTAGTGGATGGATTGAAAGGATTGGGATAATTGTATAAATTCAAGGTTGGTTGTGAAATCGTGTTAGAATTTATCGATGTAAGTTGAAAGCAGTCAGAAAGGGGACCTCCATAAACCCCCATGTCATTTATAATGGTTCCCTGACAGGGGAACTGAGCTTGTCCGGGATTATTTGGATCTTCGGGATCATAGTAGATTGGATCGGGATTACCAGCATCAATGCAGGGTGAGGTTTCATTTAGAATATAAAATCTGATTTTATTGAAATTTCTTTAGAAAATTTGTAAAGATATTTTTTTTGAATCAAATAAAAAAGCGGTTATCTTAAAAAGTTAACCGCTTTCAATTTGTGAGTAATAATCATTATTTCATTAAGATTTATCCGCCATTATTTTAGGAGGACCTGTCCTGTGAAATACGAAGCTTATTTCATCAGGATCATTTTCTTGGTAGAAGTATAATCTCCTGCTGTCATCCTGTAGAAATAAACACCGCTGGAGACTTTTT
>JABMPU010000055.1 GCA_013203665.1 Armatimonadota bacterium | reverse complement strand
TCGTCGTTCCTTACGAGTCGAAAAAACTGAGTTTACAGATAAACATTATTTATACAGCTTTTTCAGTTTTGATTTTATTGAAATATGCTGCAATACGTGCTTTTCTTCTGGAAGCTGTTCTCTTATGAATAATATTTCGTTTTGCTGCTTTATCCAATTGGGAATAGATTTCATTAATAAGTTTTTCTTTTTCTTCTATAGGAATATTACTCTCCATTTTTTTTGATAGACTTCTAATCGTCATCTTAACATAATGATTTCTGGCATTTCTTTTTTTCTCTTGTCGCAGCCTTTTTTTACAGGATTCATGAGTAGGCATTTTTCCTCCAAATCTATATTTTTTTAGGGCAGAAAAAGTTAAGTGTGTTTTATGTCAAATATTTTTTAAAGAGATTAAAAGAAATTATTAATAACCCAGGTTTGGTTATTTTGAGTAAAAACTTAACTGAGGTTTATTTTCTGTTTGACATGTAATGGTTCTTCCTCAAGATTAGAAGCAGAATTTGGATTTACCCGGAGAAGAGTTTGAAGTTAAAAGTAAAAAATCAAAGGAGAACAAAATAAATGAAACTAACAATCCTCGTGGATAACAACACCTTTATCGACAGATATTTCTTCAGTGAACCGGCAGTTTCCTATTTTATTGAAGCCGGAAATAAAAGAATTCTTTTCGATGTAGGATATTCTGACATATTTATTAAAAATGCTCAAAAAATGAAAATTGATCTTTTAAATCTTGATTTCCTCGTCATTTCTCACGGGCACATCGATCATACAGGTGGATTGGAACCTCTCATCAAACTTCATACGGAAGCAATATTGGAAAAGCTCGATATTAATAAACCAACTGTTATCGCCCATCCTGATGCCTTTCTAACCAAAATGGATGCCGGATTACCGGAAGCAGGTTCGCTTATTTCCGAAGAAAAACTGTCACGACATTATAATATGAAATTGAGTAAAATCCCTGTTTGGCTGACCGATAAAATAGTTTTTCTCGGTGAGATCGAAAGAAAGAACGATTTTGAAGCTAATTCTCCAAACGGCAAAATTGTCAAACCGGATTTTATTGAAGATGATTTTTTATCGGATGACTCTGCTTTAGTTTATAAATCTGAAAACGGTTTGATCATCATTACCGGTTGCTCTCACTCGGGAATTTGCAACATTATCGAATATGCCAAGAAGGTCTGCAAAGATGATCGGATAATCGATGTCATCGGTGGATTTCATCTTTTAAAACCTTCTCAGAAACAAATGCAGGGAACCTTGGATTATATGAAAAATCTGAATCTGAAAAAAATGTACGCCTGCCACTGTACAGATTTGGATTCTAAGATAGCTTTATCTAAAATCGTAAAAATAGAAGAAGTTGGTGTGGGGTTAAGTCTTGAGTATAAATAAATTATTATGATCACTAATTTCCTTTTGCCAGGTCTCTTAATGGGATTAACAGCAGGTCTGTCTCCGGGACCGCTTCTGACACTCGTGATTTCCGAAACGCTGATTCAAGGCAGGAAAAACGGGATCAAGGTTGCATTAGCACCACTTCTCACAGATATTCCAATTATCGCCATTACGGTTTTTATCTTTGTTCAATTGAAAGAAATGAATACAATTTTGGGATTTATTTCTATTGCCGGCGGACTTTTCCTTGCTTACCTCGGATATGAAAACCTGAAGGTGAGGGAAAGCCAATTTCAAACAAAACCTGCAAAAGACCAATCCCTGAAAAAAGCTATTATCACAAATGCACTCAGTCCGCATCCGTATATTTTCTGGCTTTCTGTGGGCGGTTCTTTTCTGGTGAAGGGAAATATCTCGGAATGCAGCTTTTTCCTTCTGGGATTTTACCTGCTTCTTATCGGCTCGAAGATTGCGGTTGCCTTTCTTACAGATAAAAGTAAAACTTTACTTAAAAGCAAGTATTTCATTTATTTGATAAGAGCATTGGGATTTGTTCTACTTGTTTTCTCGATGATCTTGATAAAAGGTGGAATAGATTATCTTGGTTGATACGAAAAAAAAACTCATTGCATTAACCACTGGCTTCAGCCAGTGGAATGGAAAAGAAAAAAAAGAGCTAACCGTTTCAACGGTTTCTAAATGTAAATAGAAAAAATTCAGGAGGATTCTATGTTCAGAAAAAAAGAGTTTTGGATAGTTTTTACAATTTTAGTAATATTGGGAATATTTTTCGTTATTAAGTATTTTCCCGTTGTCATGCCTTTTGTAAATCTCGATATTTCGATGGATCGAAAACAGGCTTTTACGGAAGCTTCAATTCTTGCCAATAAGTATGGTCTAGGACCGGACAAATATGAGCAAGCTGCCATTTTCGACGGGGATTTTTATACTCAAATCTATGTTGAACTTGAAGGCGGCGGGAAAGAAATTTTTAGTGAAATGCTCACAGGAGAACTTTACAAACCTTATAAATGGCAGGTTCGTCTTTTCAAAGAGAATGAAACCAAAGAAGCAAAAATCTGGTTCACACCTGATGGAAAGCCTTATGGTTTTTTAGAGAAGCTGCCGGAAACTGAAGAAGGAACGAATATTTTACCGGATTCCGCCAGATTAATAGCGGAAATTTTTGCCGGGAATTGGAATATAAATCTCGCTGAATATGAACTGGTTGAAACAAAAAAAGATGAAGTTATCTGCGGAAGAATCGACCATACTTTTGTTTATGAACGACCGGATTTGAAGATCAATGAAGCTCGCTATCGATTGCAGATAACTGTTAGCGGAGATAAAATAACCGAACTAAGACATTTTGTGAAAATCCCGGAAGCATTTAAAAGACGATACCAGGAAATGCGTTCCGCAAATAATACAATTTCAATCGGTGGTATTATCGTTATGGCGATATTGTATGGCATTGGTGGAATCGTCGTCGGAATATTTATTTTAATGAGAAAACGCTGGTTGCTCTGACGAAAAGCAATTCTGTGGGCTTTTATCGTTGCTTTTCTCGGATTTATAGCCAGCTTCAATTACCTGCCTCTATACTGGAATTGGTATGACACAGCAATTTCTAAAAATGCTTATTTATTTCAACAGATAATGCAATCATTCATAGGTTTTCTGGGCAATTTCCTGTTGCTGGCATTAACGTTTATGACTGCGGAAAGTTTAACGCGAAAAGCTTTTCCCAAGCATATTCGCTTCTGGAATATCTGGAAAAAAGATGTTGCAAATTCCAAAAGAATCCTGGGAAATACGATTGCCGGTTATTATGTTTCTGTCTTATCTCTCGTCTTTATTTTAATTTTTTATTTTTTCACAATGCGCTATTTAAACTGGTGGAATCCTGCTTCTCTCTCTACTGACCCTAATTCCCTGGCAACATATTTTCCCTGGCTTTCAGCGATTGCTAATGCTCTTCAGGCAGGTTTTTTGGAAGAATGCCTTTTCAGGGCAATTCCTCTCGCTGGTGCTGTTTTGATCGGCACAAAATTAGGAAAGAAGAAATTATTTCTCGGAATCGGTTTGATCGTTCAGGCTTTAATCTTCGGTGCCGGACACGCAAACTATGCGGCTCAACCTGCTTATGCCCGAGTTGTGGAACTGATAATTCCATCTCTCTATTTTGCCTTTTTATATCTTCGTTTCGGGTTGTTGACTGGAATTTTAATGCATTTTGCTTTTGATGCAATTCTGATGTCTTTACCAATCTGGATAACTTCTTCCAAAGGTATCTGGGTTGGAAGAACATTTTTTATAATCCTCTTTTTTATTCCGCTTTTTATCGTGATCTATCGCTGGTTCCAATCTAAAAAATTAGTGGAAATAAAAGAAGAAAATTTGAATCTTTCCTGGCAGCCTGCTCCTAAGAAGGAGAAAGAAAAAATTGTGAGAATAACAACCCAAACAACAGGATTCAACAAAAAAAGTATCAAGTGGATTCTTGTTGCTGGAATCATCGGAGTTCTAATCTGGATCGGTTTATCAGATTTTCATAATTATTATCTTCCTTTGAAAGTCAGTAGGAAACAGGCGATCGAAACTGCAAAAGCAGAATTAGAAAGGCAGGGAATCGAACTTACGGATGATTGGGAAATCCTTGCTCAAACTTGGGATCATGCGACCGGCGTACATCGTTTTATCTGGCAGGAAGGAGGAAAAGAGGTTTTCGAGAAATTCATCGGAAAATATATTGTTGCTGCTTCGTGGAAAATCCGTTTCTTGAGATTTGAAGGAGATGTGGCAGAAAGAGCAGAAGAATATAATATTTTTATTCGCGAAGATGGAAAGGCTTATAGATTTTGGCATCAATTACCTGAAGATCAAAAAGGAGTGAGCTTAGAAAAAGAAGAAGCTCAGGAAATAAGTTATCAAGTCCTCAAAGAAATCTATGAGATCGATCCGTTAAAACTTAAAGAACTCTCTGCTATTCCGGAAAAGCTTCCCGAAAGAAGAGATTGGAAATTCACATATTCAGATACAATAAATTATACACTTCAGGAAGGAGAATTGCGGTATTCTGTAGAAATTTCTGGAGATATTCCAACAAATATTATTAGTTTCGTTTATGCTCCTGAAGAGTGGGTGAGAAATGAACGAAACCAGAAAAAACCGGCAGAAACCTTGGGCAGTTTTTTTAATATACTGCTGTTTTTAGTTTATTTACTGGCAGTTGTGATCGGTATAATTCAGTGGACGAAGAAGAATTTCTCAACCAGAATTTTCCTGATTTTCTTTTTCCTGCTGTTTATCATTCAAGTAATTTTATTTATCAATTCCTGGCAAACAAGAATAGCCTGGTTTTCCACAAGCGAACCTTTAAGCAACCAGGTTTTCACTACAATTTTTGGCTTTCTTTTAAAAACAATTTTCCTATCTTTTGTCTTGGCTGTTATTGCCGGATTGATCTCGAAATGGAAATTACTTGAGCAAGCAGGTTTAAAAGACGTCTTTCCAGCTCTCGGATGGGGAGCGATAATCATTGGAATAGCAACTTTTGCCGGTTTGTTTGCTCCCTCATTAGAACCATTCAAACCGGTAATTGGAAGTTGGGGAACATCGATTCCATTACTAGATTCAGCTTTAAACCTGTTCAATCGCTTTATTGCAGAAACTTTATTATTAATGTTCATTTTTACTTTGTCTGGTAAGATCACAAAAAATTGGACGCAGAAAAAGTTCATTGGAATTTTGTTACCGATTTTAATTGGAATATTTTTTATTGGTGGAAAATCTTTGAAAATTTTTACCGGAGCTAACATCGCTTTCTGGCTGATTAACGGAATTTTAACAGGAATTTTATTAATATTTATTTATAGGAATTATGCTCGTTTTTCATTTTCTTCCATTCCGGTATTGATGAGTGTTATCTATCTTTTTAAGATTCTAAAGAATGGCTTGTATTTTGCCTATCCTGCTGCTTTACCGGGAAGTATTGTTGGAATTATAATCATAGTTGTCTTTGGAATTTTTTGGTCGAAAGAGTTAGGAAAATTGGACTCTACCTGACAACGCTTGTGGAGTCGGATTAACAACATACATAATTTTGTTCTGAACTCCAATACGGATAAATCCGTTGTGAAGTCCAGTCCAAAATCGTTTCAACGGTTTACAAAAAGAGAGAAATAATTATGAAAAATAAGATCATTTTCATCATCATATTCAGTATATTCCTGTTTTCGAACCTTTCATCATCAGAATCTGCGATTATCACCCTTGAAGCAGAAAATCCGGTAAATCAAAAAGGATCACAGGGAATAGATAAAAAAGCCGCTGCTTCCTGTGGAGAAGTTCTGGGCTGTGAATTCGGTTCGCAAGCGGGTCATTATGCAGAATACGAATTTGAGTTGGAAGAAGACTTAACATCCGTCTATGTTGCAATTAGATATGCACGGGCGTTAAATGGAACCTGCTGGCTGAATATTGCTCTTGATGGTAAACTTGCAGGAAGGTTGCGATACTCAAACACCGGTGGCTGGGGAAATAAAGAGCAGGATTATAAGTGGGCATCTACTTATTTCCAGAATATGGAAGCAGGAAAACATCTTTTACGACTGACCGTTATAAATCTTGGAACTAATATAACTTTTCCACAAATCCCAATTCCAAAGTCTCCTGTTCTCGATCTTATCGGAAGTCGAAACGATAAGAACTGTGTTGGTCACGGCAAGAATGTTGCTCTCTACACAAGCATGCCTTCTAAATTTTATTATGCAACTCACAAACTTGGAGACATCTTCGATATCGTGGATGGAACGACTGTCAACTGGTTTCCGGATCATGTTCTTGTAACTCCGGATGTTAATTTGGGTTCAATCTTAAATCTGAATATAGATCAGATAATAATTTCTAAAGAACAAAAAGAACAATTTAAAAAGCAAAAGCCAAAGATCAAGCTGATAGAACAACGACAGGTTTGTGTAACAAAAGATGATGTGGTAGTTTCTGTGGTTCATCTTTTTAATCCAACTACAAATCCGATAATCAAAACAATAGAAATTGCCGGTGACTGCACAAAATCAAAGGATTGGCGTGAAGAAACAGGCGGAGTAAAAATTACCAAACGACAAGACAATTTTGTCATCCTGAAAGATAAAAATGTTTTCCCGAACATCCTCGATGATGGACTTACAATGGCAATCGGTGGAAACCTCGAACCGAATGAAATGACTTGCGAACCGGCAGGAACTTATCTCCTGAAATACTAAGTTGAAATTCCTCCGTACACTTCCCTGAAATTTACTTTTGCCTGTGCCATAGATCCTGATGAACAAACTGCTTTGGGGAATTTGCAAACCGTTTTGGAACAAAACGATCCGATTGCTTTAAACAGAACAAGCTGGCAGAACTTTTTCTGGAATGATGTACCTCTTTTTTCCTGTTCGGATAAAAGTTTGGAAGAACTTTACGGATTTCGCTGGTTTCTGTTAAAATTTTCTACAGCCGGTGATGATCTTGGTTTCTTCAAATATCCAGTCGTAATGGAAGGAAGACAGGCTTATCAAACCTATTGCTGTTACAGTGCTCCCTTTATGGCATTGGATATGAATTGGGCAACTGATGCTCAGGTTGGATTCGGACACATTGCCAATATGATTCATTCCGCTTATGAAGACGGACGCTTTCCGTGGTACACTTCTCCCCGCACAAATCGTGTGAATCTGCGTCATAAATCCAAAACCGGACTCTCGCTTCTTCCATACACTGCCCGGCAGCATTATCTTATTCACGGAAATAAAGAGATGCTCGCAGAAATTTATCCGGGAATGAGGAAGAACAGCGAGTGGTGGATAAAAGATCGTGATGCTGATGGAGATGGTTTGTTTGTTATTGATCATCAGCTTGAAACCGGAATGGACGACCTTTCCCGCTTTGATGACAACGATCCGACTTTGCGATATGATGCGATCGATGCTACAAGTTATGCTTATGCAAATATGTTGGCTGTTTCAAATATAGCTCGCATTTTGGAAAAAAGTGATGATGAAAAATACTTTTATGATTATGCAAAAAAAACAAAAAATGCTGTGAATTCCCTGCTTTGGAATGCGGAAGATAAAAGCTATCGAGACAGGCATCCTGATTCAAAAGAACTTTCCCAAACAATGTGCATCACCACTTTCTATCCATTTTTTGCAGGAATCGGAACGGAACTAAATCTAGATATATTCAGGAAGCATCTTACTAATCCCGAACAGTTTTGGCTTCCTTATCCTGTTCCGGCACTTCCCAAAGATGACCCGAACTTTGATCCGACAGGATTCTGGGAAGGACCGTCCTGGCCTGCTGCTACTTCGCATATATTGGAAGCATTCGCAACTTCCGCTAAAACTCTCGACCGTTCACTGCTTCCCGATGCAGCCGAGCTGATAAAACTTGCTGCCGATAAACATCTTCAACCGCGAGCAGATTTCTTTGAACGATATAATCCACTTACAGGAGAGCCGCTCAGCCATTTTCGTGATTATATGCATTCCTGGTGGATAGATATTATCATCCGTCATATTGTTGGCTTTGAACCGCAGGAAGATGGACATATAAAGCTCGATCCACTGCCAATGGGACTTGATTATTTCCTGCTGGAAAATGTGAATTATCGAGGGAAAAATATTACTGTTGTCTGGCAGTTATCAGATAAACCGAAAAAATATGAGAAGTATCCAGTAGGCTATTCGGTTTATATTGACGGAAAGATTATTCATAACGATGAGAGACTTGAGAGATGGGTGGAAGAATAACAAATGAAAGAAATTAAGTACTTATATCACGGCAGCAGATTTCTGGAAGAAATTCTCAAACCCAACCAGGCAACCGGAATTGGTTCGGCAAAGGATTCTGTTTGTGCGATCTACGCTTCCCAAGATAGAAATTTTGCTATTCCTTTTGCTCTGTCGATTATGGCTGATGAGAGTAATACTTGTGTCTGGGAATTATCATTCGAAGATGAAAAGCCAAAAATCATTATTAAAACCGGAAAACTTAATACTTCCCAAGTTGGATATTTGTATAAAGTTCCGATAGATGCTTTTGAGCAAATCGATGAGTATCATTGGATTTCTTACAAACCTTTTAAACCGATAGAATACGAGATTATCGACCCAAAAGAATATTTGCATTGGATTGTGCAATATGAACAAAGAAAAACTAATAAAACAATACAAAACGATCTATAAAAAATTCCCAACTCACATCATTCGTGCACCGGGAAGAGTAAATCTCATCGGTGAACACACAGACTACAACGACGGATTTGTGCTTCCAATTGCAATCGATAGATACACAAATATGCTTGTTTCCAAAAACTATAACGAAAAAATTCGTCTCTTTGATCTGAAATACAAAGAAAAGGAAGAGTTCGATTTTAAAGACATTGAACCATCCCAACAAAAAAAATGGAGTAATTATCAGCGTGGAATAGCAAAAGCTCTTCTCGATGCCGGATACAATATCGGTGGAATGGATGTTCTTATCTTTAGCGAAGTTCCCGAAGGTGCCGGACTCTCCTCTTCCGCTTCGATAGAAATTGCAACATTACTTTCTTTTAAAGAATTATTCGAATTGGAGATCAAACCGCTTGAGATGATCAAACATGCCCGAAAAGCAGAAAACGAGTTCGTTGGTGTGCAATGCGGAATAATGGATCAATTCGCTTCCCTGTTTTCCAAAGAAGGCAATGCACTTTTCATAGATTGCAGAAGTTTGGAATTTCAGTATGTTCCCCTATTTATTCAAGGATATTCCTTTCTTGTGTGTAATTCAACGGTGAAAAGAAAACTAACAGATTCGTCCTACAACCAAAGAAGACAGGAATGCAGAGAAGCAGTGAAAATCCTGCAGAAATATGTTCCCAAAATAAAAGCATTGCGGGATGTTTCCTTCGATGATCTTGAAATATACGGTTCATTTCTTCCTGATCTATTAAAGAAAAGAGTGGAACATATTGTTTATGAGAATGAGAGAGTGATCCAATCTTACCGAGAGCTTTTGCAAGAAAATATTGAAAGATTCGGTGGATTGATGTATCGTTCTCATCAGAGTTTGAAAGAGCTTTTTGAAGTCAGCACCGATGAACTGGACTTGCTTGTGGAAATTGGAATGAATGAGTCGGGAGTTTTGGGTGCAAGACTTACAGGAGCAGGTTTTGGCGGTTGTGTGATTTATCTGGTGAATAACTCCTGTATTGAGCATTTGAAAGAAAGTATTCTGGATGTGTATAAAAGAAAGATGGGACTTATTCCGCAGTTTTATGAACTCGTTCCTTCTAATGGTGCGGTATCACAAAAACTGAGACTCGAGTTCTGAGGAGCGTAGCGAAACTGGACTTGAGACAGACGTTTGCATTCTTTTGTTCTGAACTCCACTACGGATAAATCCGATGTGAAGTCCAGTCCAATAATGATTATAGGAAAATTATGAATATTCTTAAATTACTTGAACGAGATGACAAATGGTATCTCGGTGGTGGTGATTCACTTATCTTCACACCACTATTCCCAGAGTGGCTGCACATTCCCGGATTGTGGGATGAAGCGCATTTTTATAACACCCCGTTAAAATCGCTTTATACGATTTCATTTCTTTCAAAAGACGGAAAAGAACTCAAGCCTAAATTTATTGATACAAAATGGGATCCTTCCAAACTGATAAGAAGATTTTCCTTAACAAACGATCTTACATTCATCGAAACAGATGTTCTGCTGCCTAATGATACGCTTTCCACAACTTTAAATTTCGAGGGGAAAAGCCAGGAAATTGATGTGATCTTATGGACGGCACAAGTAAACGATCAAAACAAAAAAAACCTTTCCTTTTCCAAAGAAAAGAACGGAATTCTTCTTAACCGAGAAGTAAAACTCAGAAAGAAATATCCTTTCAATTTCTCATTATTTTTGGGAATGGAACATTCTTCTTTTTCCATAGATCTTTCCGAATATACGGCAAATCAACCCAAATTTGAATACACTCCATTCTATGAAAAATTCGAGGGAAAGCTTCCCAAGGAAATTCATAATAAAGGGATTAATCCTGATGGATTGCTCTATTTTGGTTTGCATAAACATTTGAAAATTACAAACAATTCTGAATTAAAGATTTTCCTTTCGGTCGCGAAAACTTCTGATCAAGTTAAGAAAAAATTCAATGAAGCAGTTAATATCAAGAATCCTGTAAAAGATAGTGAAAAGAACTAGCAGAAGTTTTTTGATTCCGTTCCGCATTTTGAATGTTCCGATAAATTTATTGAAAGATTCTACTGGTATCGCTGGTTTGGGATGCGGCTTTTTATGATGAAAGATGCATATTCTTTTCCCTGCGTTTGTGAAGGTCCTGCTTATTTTCGAATGCCGATTTCCTATTCTGCTCAATGCCATATGCTGGAAACCCGCTGGATGAACAATCCAGAAGTTGCAGAGGGAAGCTTGCTGAATTTTATAGAAAACCAGGAAGAAAACGGCAGTTATCCCGGCAACTTGTATCCAATAGATATTGATAGAAAAAGTTTTTATCATGCTGATTTCGGAACTGCAATAATGGAAATTTACAAGGTTCATCCTGACATTGATTTCCTGCAAAAAGTCTATCCGTCTCTTGTGAAATATGCTGAATATTTCGATAGAGAACGCGATCCTGAACACAGCTATTTATATGATGTGATAGACCAGATGGAAACAGGACAGGAATTCATGACGCGTTATACAAGCGTGGACGAAAAAGCTGACCTGCAAATGGAATCCGGCGGCATCAGGTTGAAGGGAGTGGATGCAACCTGCTACCAGTATGGAAATCGTAAAGCACTCTCATTTATTGCAGAGAAATTAGAAAAAGAATCCGAAGCAAAAAAATGGAGAGAAGAAGCAGGAAAAATCAAAAAAGCTGTTCTGAAATTGATGTGGGATGAAAATGAGGAAATGTTCTTCGATGTAAATCCGGAAACCTGGAAAAGAACGAATATCAAAGCTGCAGTCTGCTTCTATCCGTATATCTACGATATTGCAGATGAATCTCACCTGAACGGGTTTGTGAGACATCTCTTTAGCAAAAAAGAATTCTGGACTTCATACCCTGTTCCGGCAACTGCCTTGAATGAACCGCTTTCAAGTTCCTTTGGAGAATGGAAAGAAAAGAGAATGAACTGTCCCTGGAATGGAAGAACCTGGCCAATGACCAATTCTCACATTGCAGAAGCTCTGGTAAATGTTGCTTCCAAATATGATAAAAACCTGAAAGAAAAAATCGGTTGGTTCATCAAAAGAACCATTGAAATGATGTTCCTCGATGGTGATCTGGAATATCCAAATACTTTCGAGCATTATAATCCGCATTCCGGCAAACCGTGTCTTTATCGTGGAGTGAATGACTACCAGCATTCCTGGATAGTTGATCTGATTATAAAATATGTTTGCGGAATCCAACCGCAACTCGATGGCACATTAATTCTTGATCCGCTTCCTCTCGGATTGAAATATCTGAAAATCGATCATGCTCCTTACAAAGAGAATAAAGTCAAAGTAATATTGGAAAAGAATAAATTTAGAGTTTATTTAGATGGGATTTTGAAGGAAGAAAGCAGAATTGACGAAGGTGTAATTCTGCAAGTTGAGGTTTAACCTTGCAAAGGTTAAGCTAAGTAAGAAAGACTATAACCTTTGCTAGGCTATATTCTACATCATATCAAAAGAATAACTTATCTTAAGGAAGTACATTGTGTCTTGTGTATCTTCCAATAATTCCCGTTGGCTGAGTGGTTTGCTTTTGAATTCGTTCCTGGTTGCTCCCAGGTAAATTGCAGTATTAGCGTTTGGTTTATAAGTAAATAATGGATATAAAGCAATATCTTTACTTTTATTATCATATACAAAAATATCATTATTTGAATATTGCAAAATCGCTCTAATCCAGAAATTTTTATGGAACTGGAATTTTACTTTAGCTTCATAAGTTCGAGCGATATAAAATGATACGGTCTCGTGGTATTTTTGCCTGAATTCGATATCCAGGTTATTGGTAGGTCGAACAAATAATGTTGTTTCAAATTTCCTATAATCGCCAATTTCTGCTTCATCTCCATACCACAGATTTTCACCGCCCACCAGCACGATTTCCCCACCCAGAAATTTTAGCGGATAATATTCCACACAAAGCCAAGGATAATAAACATGGTTATCTTTTCCTGCATAATCTATCTTCATCATTTCACATCCTGTCCAGAATTCAAAGGTGCTTTTAAAGATACCTCCGAGCATAACTTCCCAGTAGGTTTCCATAACATCAGAAAGAGCATAATCGTATTTAACCGCTTGAGTAGAAGCAATTTCCATATAGCGGATTTTGTCTTCATCGGTTTTTGAGTGAAGCTGATATTCAATTCTGTTCTTGAAGTAGTTAATATCAGTTTCTGAAATAAAACCGAGATCAGCAGTAAAATCTTTTGTAAGCCCTTTTGCGAAGTTATGAAGGAACCAGGTTCCATTGTAAAAATTAAGCTCTGTTGCATAACCATATCCATTTGTATTTTCGTCTAATTCCTCATTAGAACTTGCTGCAAGCTGACCTTCAAAGTTTATTTCATTTGTGATCCTGAAGTTGGTATCCAGATTTAGCACAAAATTCTCATATTCATTGAATTTTCGCAAAGCACCAGCCAGACGAATGCGGGAATCACCCCCATCAAGCTTTCTGGCAACACTGGTAAATACAAAAGGTGTATCTTCAGATTTACCCTCAAAATCTTCTTCATCGAAGAATCGTTCAGCTGGAGCTTTCTCATCGAGTGCAGCTAACCCAAGTACAGAGTATTTTCCAAAAGTACCGGATAATTTTGCTCCCCATTCCGGTGCAACTATCTGACGGGTATAGAAAATATTTATATCAGTGTAAAACGGATTGGTCTGCTCGATAAAAAATGGACGCTTTTCCGTGTAGAATAAGGGAAAGCGATTGTTTACATCGATATTAAGAGCATCTGCTTCGATGATGTTGAAATCCGGGTTGATGGTCGCTTTCATTGTGAGGTTGGAATTCGGTTCGAAGAAGATATTCATTTCGGGCTCAAAGTTAGTTTCAGTTCCTGTTTCATTTAGTAGTTTATCTTCATTTTCGGTATAATTTCCGATAACAGCAGGTATCAATTTCAAATTCATCTTTGCAGGAATATTCTCGAATTTGATGATCCCATAATTATCATAATAATTCCCTCCACCTCTTTTTACGGGGAAGCAGGTTATTTCTTCGTTCTTATGTGGAATATGACGTTTAAGGAAAAAACCCCAGGAAACATTCCTGCCGCTTTTATATTTAATACTTTTAAATGGAAGGGCGATTTCTACCAGATAGCCATAATCAGTTATATTCGAACTGGATTCATAAAACAAGTCGATAGACGGGTCAATATCATTAATAACGATACCATCCGCTTGTTCGCCATTCGGATTGGCTCCCACATAATAAGCTTGTTGATTTGAATAGAAAGTATCAAGAAAAATGAATATTCTGTCTGTTGTATAAATGGCATCACGACTGCAGTGAAAATCCCTGATTATCCCGGTATCTTTGGCATAACATTTTGCCAGGAAATACAAATATTTATCATCGTACCCAACAAAGAATTCGGTTTTTTCAGAAGGTTCTGTGTTATCTCCAGGAGAAGTCTGGTAGAATTTATCGATGATAATAGCTTTATCCCATTCACCTTCGGATATTACTCCATCAATTGCTGGTGGTGCTGCTAATCTAGGAACGATGATCTCTTCTTTTGCATATAAAAAACAAAATAATAATATAAAAATCAAAAATAAAAAATTTCTCTTCATTTACTATCCTTTTTAATACATATGTTTCTAAGAGTTCTGCAAAATAGAGTGTTTTTGTCATCCTGAGAAATTCTTATTGCTTTTCCATCGAAGGATCTCCGCTTATAATGAGACTTGTCCGCTGTGGTGGATTCTTCGTTAGAGATTACTTCGAAGATTTCCTCAGAAAGACAGCCTTTTTTCATTTTACAGAATCCTTATACATATC
>JABMPU010000054.1 GCA_013203665.1 Armatimonadota bacterium | reverse complement strand
CATCCCTAATGGAAATATTCATATTTTCCCAATTAACCAATTAACAAGTTCACCAATTAAACAAAATTCTGGCGGAGAGTCAGGGATTCGAACCCTGGGTACCCGTAAGAGTACAACGGTTTTCGAGACCGCCCCGTTCAACCGCTCCGGCAACTCTCCGCAATTTATGATTTACAATTGTCCATTCACAATTTTCTTTTATCTTTGAAAAATTGTGAAATAAATTCTGAACATTCTTTCTCTTTTACACCGGAAATCACAACAGGATGATGATTGAAATTTTTATCCAAAAGAACATTATAAATTGAACCAACTGCACCTGCTTTGGGATCGTAACAGCCAAACACTATTTTTCCTACCCGCGACCAGATGATAATTCCGGCACACATCAAACAAGGCTCGACTGTTACGTAAAGAGAATAATCATAAAGATATTTTTCTCCGGAAGAGATTATTTTTTCAATTACCAGTTTTTCTGCGTGGGCAAGTCCGTTTTTCAGTTGTCCGGTTCTGTTGTGTTCAGCAGCAATTATTTTGTTATCTTTTACCAATATAGCACCGATTGGCACTTCATTTTCCAGAAATGCCAATCGAGCTTCTTTCAATGCAAAATTCATCCAATATTCGTTGGAGAATTTTTCACACATTTTACTATTTTTGTTCAATATTTTTAAAGTACTTGAAGTAATCGCTGTCAGTAGTCATGATGAGCGTATTTTTCTTGTCAATTGTACTTTCATATGTTTCCAGTGTTTTGAGAAATTCATAGAATCCAGGATCTCTATTGTAAGCATTTGCATAAATCTTGATTGCATTTGCATCTGCTTTACCTTTGATTTCCTGGGCTGTTTTATAAGCTTCAGATTGAATCTGATCCAGTTCACGCTGCATTTTTCCAAGAATTTCAGCAGAATTCCCCTGACCTTCCGACCTGTATTTGGCAGCGATTTTATTACGTTCGGAAATCATTCTTTCATAAACTTTTGCACGAACTTCCTGAACATAATTTATACGTTTGATTTTCACATCGATGAGTTGGATACCATATTCAGCAACAAGAGGAGAAGAAATTTCAAAGATTTTATCTGCAATCTTACTTCTTCCAATGTCAATGGGTTCTTCAATTATGTCCTGTATCAAAGCTATTTCAAATTCTTCGGAAAAGGTCATTTTTCGATTGGAATTTCGCACGAGTTCAATCAGTGAATTTGAGCTGATAATATCACGAGTTGTACCGCTGATAATATCATCTAAACGACTGTGAGCAAAAGTCTCATTTCTGGTTGTTTGATAGAATTGAAGAGGATCTACAATCTTCCAGCGAGAAAATGTATCTATCCAGATGTATCTTTTATCTGAAGATGGAATCTGTTTGGGATCACCATCCCATTCTAAGATTCGTTTTTCAAAATAGTGAACTTTCTGGATAAAAGGTATTTTCAGATGTAAACCGGCATTTGTGATTGCTCCGCCTATAGGGTCACCGAATTGAGTGATTATAACTTGTTGTCTTTCACCCACAATGTACAATGCGCTCGCAATTATGATAATTGCAAGAACAACTATTATTAGAATTAATTTATTCAGTTTCATGATTATTTCCCTCCCTTATCTAAATTAAGAAGAGGCAGAATTCCAGACTGATCTTCATCAATAATAAAGACTTTTTCCACTTTAGGAAGGATCTTCTGCATTGTTTCCAGGTAAAGTCGTTTCTTCGTAATTGATTTTGCATTCTTGTATTGGTTGTACATTTTTATGAAACGGTCAGCATCACCTTTTGCCCGATTCACTCGATTTACAGCATAACCTTCAGCTTCTTCGATAGTTCTTTTTGCTTTACCTTTTGCTTCCGGAATGATCTTGTTGTATTGTTGCCAGGCTTCATTTAAGATTCTCTCTTTTTCCTGTTTGGCAGAGTTTACATCATTGAAAGCAGGTTTAACTCTTTCCGGAGGATTTACGTTCTGGAGATTGATCGTATAAATTTCGATTCCTGCTTCATAATCATCCAATTTCTGCTGTAACAGAATCTGGATTTCATCAGCGATTTCTTTACGGCTGAGAACGATAACCTCATCACCGCTTCTGTCTCCAACTATCTGCCTGGTAACAGATTCCGACAAGTCGCGTATCGTTTCCTCAGCGTTTCTAATGTTGAAGAGATATTTTACAGGATCTTTAATGCGATATTGAACGATCCATTCCACATCTGCGATATTCAAATCACCAGTTAACATGATAGATTCATAATCATAACTACGAGCAGAATATTTTGTCTGCACGCCCGATTGTAATGTTCTAAATCCGAATTCTTCTTTATACACGTGTTTCACTTTTACCTTTGTGAGTTTGTCCACACCGAAAGGTATCTTGAAATGCAATCCGGGTTCGGTTGTATCGATGTATTTACCAAATCGTTGAATAACTCCCACTTCCTCCGGATTGATTGTGTATAAACCTGTTAAGATGAAAATGATAACTGCCAGAATTATAATAAAGGTCAGGAATTTCTTCATTGTAACTTTTGGCATCTTCATCTGATCGATTTTGATTTCTTCGAAACCAGCCATAATCACTCCTTGTTTTTGTTAATAAAAAAATTGATTGTCTCTTTAATTCCTTTTTGCAAAGAATATTTTGGTTCCCAACCCAATTCATTCTTTGCTTTTTCGATATTCAAACAACTTTTCCTGATATCTCCCGGTCGAGCTCCAGCTCGTATCGGTTCGACGTTTACATTCATTTGCTTAGATATTTCTCGATATAATTTCCCTGTGGTTGTTTCCAAATTAGTTCCGATATTAAATGCATCTAAATCACCTTTTTTAAGGACTATTACATTTGCCTGAACCACATCCTTTACATAAACATAATCACGAACCATTCCATCAGGTTCATCCTCAAAAGCATAAAGATAAGTTTCTTTATTTTCTTTGAAATTCGTGATGAAAATCGATACAACTCCTGCTTCACCATGAGGGATCTGACGCGGACCGAAAACATTTGCATAGCGCAGAACCGTATAATTCAAACCATATTGATGAAAATAAAAATGCAGGTATTTTTCGCAGACATATTTATTGATTGCATAAGGAGAAAGCGGGATCGGTTCATAATTTTCTGTGGTTGGATATTCTTTGGCTTCTCCGTAAATCGCTCCCCCGGATGAAATGAGAATTACTTTCTTAACTTTAAATTTAACACAACTTTGCATAAGATTCAGAAATCCCACAACATTTACTTCCGCATCAAATTGCGGATTCTGAACCGAAACCGGTACACTGATCTGAGCCGCATGATGATTCACAAAATCAGGTTTTTCTTTTTCAAAAACTTTTTCTATTTGATTGGAACGAATATCCATCTCATAAAATTTTGCTTTTGGATTTACATTGTGTTTGAATCCGGTGCTGAGATCATCAACAACGATCACTTCATGTCCCAGATTTACGTATTCATCCACCACGTTTGAGCCGATGAACCCTGCACCACCGGTAACTAAAATTTTCATTTGTTTTCCTCTATTTTCGTGAACACGTGAATTCGTGAATTCGTGAACCTCTGAACCTTTGAACCTTTGAACCTTTGAACCTTTGAACCCAGAATCCTATTTCAATACCTTCACCTGGTCTGAACTTACAGAAACAGAAACTGCCTGCCTTAATAAATTTATCTGCAAAATAACTTCCTTCACATCATTTTGATTTTCCACAACTCCTGTCAAGTCCTGAAATGGTCCGGAGATAATTTTCACCCTAATTCCTTTTTCCAAAAACCTGGTTTCTTTGAATTCAGCGCCTTTTTGTTTCCCGGAATAAATCTGTATTAATTCTTCTAAAAGTTCTTTCTCATCAGGAATATGGAGAAAATAAGCTGTATGGCCTGTGATGATTAATGTGTCTCGCTGTTTGAGAGTACACCTGATAAAAATGTAACCGGAAAAAAGCGGTTTAGTAAATTTTACTTTTCGATATTTATAGATTCGAACACTATCCTTTTGTGGAAGATAATAATTTATTTTATGTCTTAGCGAATATTCGGCTAATTTTTTTTCACGACGTGGTTTTGTACGCACAACAAACCATTTTTGTTCTCTCTCAGCAGGATCGAGGTCGCCAAATAATTCTTGCACTTCAACAGGTTTATGAGTTGCCATTATTGGTTATAATCTAACTAAATTATCAGCTTTTATCCCATTTGTGGCATATCTTGTATCAAGAATCAATTTCGCTCTTTTGATGATATCTTCGTAATCATAAAATGTATGATTTGTGATAATTAATACAGCATCATAATCTTCGATGTTTTCTAAACCGACGGATTTATAATTTTTACCGTTCAGTTCATTATGAAATTCCGGGATATGCGGATCATTATAATCAAAATTTACTCCGTTTTTTTCCAGGATTACTATCACATCCTGAATGGGAGATTCGCGCATATCTTCAATATCCTTTTTATAAGCAGCACCCAAAAGCAGAATTTTCGATCTGGATAAGGCAAGTCCTCTTTCATTAAGAAGTTTACCCAGTTTGTTTACAACGAATTCCGGCATTGAATTGTTAATCTCACCGGCAAGTTCTATCAAACGTGTGTGGTAATTATATTCTCTAGCCTTCCAGGTTAGATAGAATGGATCCAGAGGAATACAGTGACCACCAATGCCGGGTCCGGGGTAAAATGCCATAAATCCGTATGGTTTGGTTTTCGCTGCTTCGATCACTTCCCAGATGTCCAAACCCATTTTTTCGCATAAGATGGTCATCTCATTTGCCAGGGCGATATTTATATTTCTGAAAGTGTTCTCATAAATTTTCTCCATTTCAGCAATTGCTGGAGATGAAACCAGATAGATTTCTGCATCTAAGATATTTTCATAGAAAACTTTTGAAACCTTATTGCAATTTTTCGTTACGCCACCAACAACCTTAGGAGTATTATTAGTCTTATAATCTTTATTTCCCGGGTCAACTCGCTCAGGAGAGAAAGCGATAAATATGTCCTTTCCGACTTCAAATCCTTTTTCTTCAAAAGCCGGTACGAGAATTTCTTCTGTAGTTCCCGGATAGGTTGTACTTTCCAGGATAACAAGTGTATCTTCCGAGATGTTTTCTGACAAAGAATTTACAGATGCTCGCACATAAGATGAATCCGGTTGCTGGTATTTATCCAATGGTGTGGGAACCGCAATCATAATAACATCTGCATCTTTCATTTCTCCATAATCGAAAGTAGCTTTCAGCATCCCTTCAGTCACCAGCTTTTTCAATTCAGCATCATCCACGTCGCCAATGTAATTATCACCCGCATTTACGTGGGTAACAGCATATTCACTCACATCCACACCAATTACTTTGTAACCCTTTCTGGCTACTGTAACAGCCATTGGCAAGCCAACGTAACCCAAACCGACAACTCCGATAACTGCAGTTTTGTTTTGGATTTTTTCGATGAGATTCATTTGTTTTTACTCCCTAATATCTTTTTTTCTCATATCTGTTATGACGATTATCTCTTCTGTCACTATTATCATATTTTTTGTAGCTACTTTGTGATTGTATAGAACCTGGTTTTGGCGTAGGATTACCATCCACTCCTTTCATAGAAACCTTGATCTTACCGCGATCTAATCCAATAAATTTCACCTTCACAATATCTCCGATCTTCACAATATCCTCAACTCTATTTATCCTGGAAGTATGAAGCTGAGAGATGTGAACGAGTCCGTCTTTTGTTCCGCTCATGAATTTTACAAAAGCTCCAAAAGGTTCAATGCGCGTAACTGTTCCTTCATAAATTTGATTCATTACCGGTTCTGCGCAAATATCGTTTATGAATTTTCTGGCTTTTTCTATGGATTGCTTATCGGGTGAAGAGATGAAAATAGTTCCATCATCCTTGATTTCGATTTCAGCTCCGGAAATTTCAATGATATGTTTTATCATTTTTCCGCTAGGACCGATAATTTCACCGATTTTACTCGTATTAACTTTGAATGATTCTATTCTGGGAGCTGTTTCAGCGAGTTCTTTTCTGGGTTCCGGAATTGCTTCGATGATTTTATCTAAAATAAAGAAACGTGCTGTTTTTGCTTTTTCCAAAGCGATTTTCATTATTTCTTTTGTGATGCCTTCAATTTTGATGTCCATCTGCATTGCAGTGATGCCGTCTCTTGTTCCGGTTACTTTGAAATCCATATCACCAAGATGGTCTTCCAATCCCATAATATCTGAGAGAACAACGAATTTATCACCTTCCATAATCAGACCATTTGCGATTCCGGCAACCGGTTTTTTGATGGGAATACCACCAGCCATCATAGCAAGTGTGCCGCTGCAAACTGTAGCCATCGAGGAAGAACCATTGGATTCCAGGATTTCAGATACGATACGAACAGTGTATGGAAAATCATCTTTAGAAGGTATCATCGGTAGCAGTGCACGTTCTGCAAGAGCTCCATGACCAAGTTCGCGACGACCGGGACCTCGCATGAAACCAGCTTCTCCCACACTGAACGGTGGGAAATTGTAATGAAGAAAATATGGCTTTTTATACTCTTCTTCCAAGCCATCTATAATCTGTTCATCTCTGCCTGTACCCAAAGTTACAGTTCCCAGAGATTGTGTTTCTCCACGTGTGAAAAGTGCTGAGCCGTGCACTCGAGGAAGAACATCGATTTCACATGTTATCTCGCGAATATCATCCATTCCCCTGCCATCCACACGATGATTATTAAAGAGTATTGCCTGACGGACAAATTTTGTGAAAACTTCTTCAAAAGCGTTTTTATAAAATCTTTCTAATTCCTCAAAAGCTTCTTCTCCAATTTCCTCCGAAAACTTTGTCAGGATTTCTTCTTTGAGCTTATCAACTGCTTCATAACGTTCAAGTTTTCCCTGAATATTTGCAGCTTGTTCAATTGATTTTCCAAATTCTTTTTCAATCTTAGATAAAATATCTTCAGGTATGACGTCGAGAGTCACTTCCATCTTTTCTTTTCCAGCTTCGGAAATGAGTTCTTTCTGGAATTCAACGATTTTTTTGATTGTCTCATGTCCCTGGTAGATTGCTTCCATCATTTTTTCTTCAGTAACTTCATTTGCTCCTGCTTCGATCATAACAATGGAGCTTTCTGTTCCGGCTACATCCAGATCGAGTTGGGTTTGTTTTAGCTGTTCTGTATCAGGATTTATCACGATTTCATTATTGATAATTCCAACTTTAACTCCTGAGATTGGTCCGCTAAATGGAATATCAGAAATTGATAGAGCAGCCGAAGCTGCCAAAATACCCAGATTTCCCGAAGGATTTTTACCATCATAAGATAAAACTGTAATCACCACATGAACAGAATTTCTGAATCCTTTTGGGAAAAGCGGTCGGAGGGTTCGGTCGATCAGACGAGCGTTCAAAGTGGCATCTGTTGTTGGTCTTGCTTCTCGTTTGAAAAATCCGCCCGGGATTTTACCGGAAGCATACATCTTTTCAATAAAATCTACGGTTAATGGAAAGAAATCAATTCCTTCCCTCGGTTCTTTAGCTGCAGTTGCAGTAACCAGGATACTTGTTTCCCCATAAGTTACAAAAACTGCACCATTTGCTTGTTTAGCCATCCTGCCGGTTTCGATTGTTAGCTGTCTACCGGCAATTTCAATTGTTTTTTTCTTAATGTCAAAATTGTGCATTTCTTCCCCTTTTTTAAAATAATTTGTTAAGCATAAATAAAAGTTAATTCTTTTACTTTTAGGATAATTTTGGCGGGAATAAAAAGCAATAGACTAAAACCAGGTTGAATTGAGTTTAGCATATTGCTCAAGATCCCATCCAAAACGAAAAATATTGCGAATGCAGTCTTCGCAATATAATCTATTTTCTCAATCCAAGTTCTTTAACCAACTTCCTGTAACGCTTGATGTCTTTCCGCTGAATGTAATCAAGCAATCTTCGTCTCTGACCGATCAGCTTTAGCAGACCTCTTCTTGAGTGAAAATCTTTTTTGTGAATCTTGAGATGTTCGGTAATATCTTTAATTCTTTGTGTAAGTAGTGCAACTTGGACCTCTGGTGATCCAGTGTCAGAATCATGGAGTTTAAACTCTACCATGATCGCCTTCTTGGCTTCCGGGTTCAGTGCCATGAACTCCTCCTTTCAAAAATTTGGACAAATCATAAATCCTGCTTTTCTTTGTAAAGGATTTTTTCGGGTGTATCAAGTATAAGAACTTGCTTAAGATAGTTTTCTTTGCAAAGAAATAGACGCAGATGAACTCAGGTAAAATATGATAAATTCCGCTCGTTCCTAAACTCCTGTTTAGGAAGGTGAATTATTTTAAAAGCTCTGTTTTGTAAAATTATATTTATCAGTAGATTATGGAAACGTTATAATACTTTTGCTACGAAAAGGAGTTTCGTTACAAGCAGAATATTTTTTTCTTAGTACTCCTTCGTGTTCTTAGTGGCTGAACAATCTCAAGCTTGAAAAGCAATATCTCGACAAATTATTATTGACATTAAATATAACGAAAATTTTATCTTATTTTTGTAAAGGGTGATTAATGAAAAATCTAAGTAGAATCTATAAAATAATGATTCGGCACTGGGGATATTTATTAGCCGGGCTTTTTTTCATGTTCGGATTCGCAATCTTCAGTGGAGTCAGCATCACCATGGCTGTTCCTTTATTTGATTATGTCTTTGTAGATTCAAAACCACAAATTTTATATTCCAATTTTCCGGATTTTTGGAATGCAGTTCAAACCGCAATCTCTGAATTCTTTACTCAAAACGGAAGTATTTTCACGTTAACAAAAACATCAGATTATAAACCACTTTTAGATAGTTTGAAAGATATTCTATCAGTTACGGATTCACTGTTTTTATTAGGTTTCATCAGTGTTCTATTGATTACACTTGTTTTTATTAAAAACCTGTTTTTCTATGGTAACAGGTTGATGTTTGCCAATCTTCGCGGAAAAACGATTCGGGAAGTTCGTGACCGGATTTTTAAGAAATATCTCTATCAATCATTAGCTTTTTTCGGTAAGAATAAAGTTGGTGATTCCCTGGTCAGAATGGTTTCAGATGTAAAAATCGTGAGCAACCTTTTTATTGGCTCGTTATTTACTGCATTACAGGATATTATTTTGCTTCTGGTTTTCGCCAGAATTGCGCTTTTCCTGAATGCAAAGCTTTTCCTGATAAGTCTTATTTTGTTACCGATATTTAGTTTGATTTTGGGTTATCTGGGCAAAAAGATTAAGAAGTATGCCAAACGGATTCAAGCTCAATCATCTGATATGTTCTCCAATGTTGAAGAAACATTGAGCAGCATGAAAATCGTGAAGGCTTTTTCTCGTGAGAATTTCGAATTTAAAAAATTTAAGAATATCAATGAAAAATATTTTAAATATTGGCGGAAATCCATTGTTTACTCTGCCATAAATATTCCTCTTTCCGAAATCAATGGAACCGTCACCGGCATAATCGTTCTCATTATTGGTGGGAGACAGGTTTTAGCAGCAGACAGCACTTTTACATTTGGTAGTTTCACGGCTTTTTTATTTGCGATTTTTTCGATGTTGCATCCTATGAAAAAATTAACTAAAGCTTATACTGATATTAAAAAAGCACTTGTTTCATTAGATAGAATTTCAGTGATTTTAAATAGGAAATCCGAGATTCACAAGTCTGCTGACCAGATTGAAAAAACGAAGTTTGAAAGTAAGATTGAGTTTAAGGATGTTTCCTTTTCCTATGAAAATGAGATTGAAGTTTTGAAGGATATTTCCCTTGAAGTAAATAAAGGTGAAAAAGTGGCACTTGTTGGTGGCAGCGGAACCGGAAAGACAACCCTGGTGAATCTTTTAACGCGGATGTATGATGTCACTTCAGGCGAGATTCTAATTGATGGAATTCCGATCGAGAAGATCAAACTAAAAGATTTAAGAAAGCTTTTCGGAACTGTAACTCAAGAATCTATTTTGTTCAGCGATACAATTGCGAATAATATCAGGTATGGTTCACTGAGTGAAATTGCTGATGAAGAAATTGAAGAATCTGCAAAAATCGCAAATGCTGATGAGTTCATCGAAAACCTGCCAAACAAATTTGAGGAACAACTACACACCAGAGCTTCCAATCTTTCCGGAGGACAAAAACAAAGATTGTGCATTGCACGCTCAATTGTGGGAGATCCTCCCATTTTGATTTTTGATGAAGCAACCAGTGCTCTTGACACGGAAGCAGAAAAGAAAGTTCAGAAAGGTATCGAACAGGCTACAAAAAACCGAACTGTAATCATCATTGCTCACAGGCTTTCCACGATTCTTTCTTCAGATAAAATCGTGGTTTTAGATAAAAATAGAATAGTAGGAATCGGTAAACATAAAGAACTTCTGCAAACCTGCGATAAATATAAAACGCTTTATAATTTGCAATTCCAGATAGATGATTAATCCATCATATCTCAAACAAAAATAAGAAGAATTTCAATGGCTGGTAAAAAAAAATTAACAGGGAAAAATCTTAAAAACTCTATGAAAATGTTACAAAAAGTAACTCGAATTATGGGAAAAAACGGGATTCCATATTGGCTGGAAGGTGGAACACTTCTGGGAATAGTCAGGGAAAAAAGATTGCTGCCCTGGGATAATGATATGGATATTTCGTTAGTAAAGGATAACGAAAAGAAGCTGCTTTCCATTTTATTTAAGATATTCCTTCGTGGTTATATTGTACGAGTGAAAAAATATAAATTTGATGTTGATCCTTTTAAAAAGGGTGAAGTGCGAATCGTTAAAATCCGGAACCGGAAATTCCTGTTCATCAAAGGTGATGTAACTCTGGATATATTTTTTAAAAGAAAAAAAAATGATGAATATTTCTGGACTGTGGGAGTGAAAAAACCTGTTTTAAAATCTGTTCCGAAAATTTTTTATGAAGAATTGGCAGTAGTTAATTTTAATGGAAAAACATACTCGGTGCCAAAAGATTATGATGGTTATTTAACTTACAGGTATGGAGATTGGAAAACTCCTGTTAAGAAATGGAATTTCAAAAAAGACGATCGTGCTATTAAAAAAATTTAAGTTGTTAATAATTTTAGTAATTCACAGGTAAAAAATAAAACCAAAAAGAATGTTTTTAAGAAAAATATCGACAAAAAAATATCAAAGAGTATATTTGATTTGTATAAACTAAATGAGTTCTGGAAAATTGAGTGTTTTGTACTCCTTCTCCTCGATAGGAGAAGGCTGGGATGAGCTGGATATTGTTAATAAAAAAATATTTTAAGGATGGAAAAAATGAAGACTAAAAGCTTGAGAATTTTTCTTTTTTTTGCGTTACTAATCAGTTCAATCGTTATCTTTGCTGAACCGAAAGAAGCTCCGGAATGGGTGCAAAGATACAGACAAGGTCAAGTAATTATGGATTATACCAATTATTATTTTGGTATCGGTGTGTCGGAGAAATCCAAGAATGATGCTGATAATGAAGCATTACAGGAATTTGGCAGAAACATCGAAACAAAGGTTAGAAGTGAAATCAAAAACCAGTTGCAGGAAAAAAGTGGAAAAGTTTCTGAATTTACATCTCAATCCGTAGAGATCAGTTCGGATATTGGTTTAAAGGGAATTGCCGTTACCAACAGATTTGAAGAAGATGGAACTTATTACAGTCTTATCCAATATGAAAGAGAAGAATTCAACAGGATTTTAAAAGAAGAAATTCAACGTGATATTGAACGGAAGTGGATGGAATTTGAGAAAAAGAAAGAGGAAAATAAACTGAAAGAAGAAAAGCAGAAAGAGCAAATTCGCAAAGATAAGGAAAAGGCAAAGATCAAAAAATCTAAAGATAAAGTGAAGGCGCAACTTATGGATTATCTGAAGAAAAAACATGCTGAATTTTTCAGTTCTCCTCCACCGTTTAATGTAATCAGTTTTCAGAATGGTGAGCTCATTCCCAAAAAAATGGAGATTGGCGCAAAAGCCGGCATTGCACCTCTTACCTTTGAAGCGATAAACTTTTCCTATAAATATTGGTTATTACAATTTACTGCTCGTTCGAACTTTTATGAAAGTAAGTATATCAGCCAGGATTTACTCTTGAAATATCAGATTTTTCCGAATGCAGGTGAGTTTTATAAGATATCAGTTTCTTTTGGTGCTGTTGGATATTTTTACGGCTTGCTGGATAATAATTTTTTTGAAGCAGAACAGAAATATTCTCCATTTTTATCCGGAAATATCACACTTCCCAATCTTCATTTTACATATGCTTCTTTTTATGGAGATGCAACCAAAGCTGCAGTTGGTGTAAATAACTACTTTTTATACAGCCAATTAAAAGATAGATTAAGTGCAATTATCGAAATGAATTACATTTATGACGAAGACTTTCAAAATGAAGATAAAGACGATTTTGTTTTTCAGGCTGGACTCAGATTTAAGACAACGGAAAATGTTATCACTACGCTTTCATTCGAAGATCATGAACTTATAGTATTTTCTATCGATGTGGAATTTTAAATTGTAAAAAAAGTTTTTGAAATAAACGAAAAGGCGAGAAACCCATTAAACACATTCCCTCGCTCGCCAGCGCAAACTCCAAACTCGTTCCCACGCTCCTGCGTAAGAACAGAATTAATTATTGTATTAGGCTTTAGCTTTAACGAAAAGAGTAAAAAACCATTGAAAAGGTTTAGCAGGAAGAGAAGTCTCATAAACCGTTGAAAAGGTTTAGCGGGAAGAGTAGTCTCATAAACCTTTTCAAGGTGAACTCAAAATAATAAATATGAAAATATCAAAAAGAATCATCTTTTTCTTCTTATTGATTTCAGCACTTTCTTTGAACGCTGAATTCAATATTCAAAATTTAGCCATAAACACCACCAATGATGTTCTGAATGACTACCTAAATTTTTATTCAAAAGAAAATATATTCAGGTTAGCTTCAGTGATTGGAGTTGCGGGTGTTTTTGCTAATACTTCTTTAGATGGAAATTCCCAGGATTATTTTCAGGAAAATATTCGAAAAAAAAGTACCGATGATTTTTCTAAATTAATTCGAGATTGCGGCAGCGGCAAGATTACAATTCCGATTTATTTAGCAGTTACTTTTGGCAGTGAATTTGCCAAAGAAACGTATTTTGGCTCAATTATAAATAAATGGGGAAAACGAACATTAAGAAGCTATTTGGTTGGAGTTCCCGTATTGCTCACATTCCAAAGAGTTCTTGGCGGTTCCAGACCATACGAATTCGGTTCTTTTTGGCATTTATACAATGATGATAATGCTGTGAGCGGACACTGTTTTATGGGTGCCATACCATTTCTTTCTGCTGCTAAGATGACTGATAATATTTACCTGAAAAGCTGTTTTTATTTTGCTTCTACTTTAACAGGTTTAACCAGAATTAATGATAATAAACATTTTATTTCGCAGGTTATTTTAGGATGGTGGATCGCCTATATTTCTTCGGATGCAATAGATAAAACAGAATTTAATAAGTTGCACATAATACCTTCACTTATCCGGGAAAATATTGGTTTGAGTTTGAACTTAAACTTTTAAAATATTAAAAAACTTGATAAAATATCAAATCTTATAATCTCGACACAAGTTCGAAATATAAAAAAAGAGGGAAAAATGAGAATCGTCTATTCGTATTATATATTAGATATTGTCCACAGAGGGCACCTGAAAATGATGGAAAATGCCAAAGCAATTGCTGGAAAAGATGGTAAACTTATCGTTGGAATTCTTACCGACGAAGCAGTAATGGAAAAGAAATCCAAACCCATCCTTTCTTTTGACGAAAGATTCGATCTGGCGAATGCCCTCAAATATGTAGATTTGGTGGTAGCTCAGGAAACTTACTCACCACTTCCAAATGTGAAAAAAATCAAACCAGATATTCTTATGGAAAGTTCAAGTCATGATGAGAAAGCTATAGAAGAAGCACAAAAAGTCATGGAAAGCATCGGCGGTGAAGTAATTGTAATACCATTTTTCCCATCCCAATCCTCAGCTAATATTAAGAATCAAATAAAAAAATGAAATTAGTCTATTCCTATTTTGTGCTGGATATTGTCCATAAAGGACTCTTAAATATGATGAGAAGCGCAAAAGCTATGGCTGGTAAAGATGGAAAATTAATCGTTGGAATCCTAACTGATGAAGCTGTTATGGAGAAAAAACCAAAACCAATTCTTTCTTTTGACGAAAGATTTGAATTAGCTTCTGCATTAATTTATCCGGATATTATTATACCACAAGACACATATTCTCCGCTGCCAAATTTAAAGAAAATCAAACCCGACATTTTAATGGAAAGTACAAGCCATGATGAAAATGAGGTTGAGAAAGCGAAAAAATTTATGGCAAGTATTGATGGTAAGGTGGTTGTATTGCCATATTTCCCTCCGCAAATTCTTCCTGATTTTGAAAATAAAGAAGTTAAAAATATTATAAAACCTATTGAAGAATTTGCAAATCTCAGAGATCTTAAATGGAAAGAAATAACCATGAATATCTTTTACTATGAAAAAGTCAAAATAGAATTTGTAGCCAGAAACATCAAGACCGGCAAACAACCTGCAAAAACGTTTGGGTTTGAGTGTCGCGGCAAACCAAGTAAATTATGGCAACTGTTAATAGATTTCTATGACAACAAATTAGAGATTTCTAAATATTCTAATTCTCTAAGAACCAATCCCCATAAATTGAAAGATAGAGTAAGCAGACTGAGAGCACATTTAAGAAAATTAATTAATATCAAAGATGACAAGCCAATAAGCATATACAATAAAAACAAATCATACTGCTTAAGATTCAATTTAAAGGTTGAGTATTAAATAAAAGTGAAATTTCACTTTTGAAATTTGCATTATACTTGTAAAATTTGCATTTATTTTTTCCTATTAGTATTTGAGCACATTCTAAAAATTTCTATTTAGTAAAAACTGGAAACCGTTAAAGCGGTTTATGCTTTTTTGTTTCATTAACCACCAACTTAAGTTGTTGGTTAATAAGAAGATAGTTATTTTTAACCGATTCATCGGTTTCCAAATATTTGTAAAATTTCCTAACATATTTCT
>JABMPU010000053.1 GCA_013203665.1 Armatimonadota bacterium | reverse complement strand
CTTCAGTCTTCATTTTATTACGCCCGGACAAGTCGTCACGAGTCGAGTCCATTCGTGTCTCAAAGTAGGAACTAGTTGAATATCTTCGTCCCAATACGGTCATACTTCCCTACAGGACAAGCATTCTACGGGTTAAAAGCTTTAAGTTACATTCTTCAATATTCAATTTTAAATATTCAATCTTAAAAATCATCCCTCATAAATCAGTACTTTTTTATTATTCTTTCTCCATTCATAATAAGCAGTTTTCACTTCCAGAAGCCATAAAGTTTGCTGGTCTTCATTTTCAAAAGTAAGAATATTCAAATAGTGCATTCTTCCGTCTTTTCCCTTAAAACTTTTCTGCGGTAATTCGATTGAAATTTTTCCTTCTCTATTCAAAATAGTAACTTCATGCAGATACACTTTGGGAACAATTTCTATTACTGCTCTGGCTTCAACTATACCGGCGCTGACATCTCTGAATTTTATATTCATCTTTTCCTCGTTTACAATATTTGGCCAATTTCAGTTAGCATTTCCTGAAACCAGGAACTCTGATAATTGTAAGATTTTCCGCCTTTTATTCTATTAAATTCAATGCATCTTAAATCATTATTATTTTCTTCATCTAAACCAACTACACCGCCCAAACCATTTAAAGCACTATCAACAGCCAGATCTGCAGTTCGGAAAATCAGTTCCAGGTCTTCTTTGTTGGGTGCTGAAGAACGGGCAAAATAACCACTTTTCTGAACCAGAACTTTTTCTGCTTTTAATATTTTAGAAAACCTTTTGGCAAACCACAAACCCGGATTTATCTGGTCTAATTCATAATGACCAAAAGCATCCTTGCGTACCTTTTCGCCATTTGCTTCCATTTCTGCAACGATGCTTTCTACTCCTGCTCCTTCACTCAGGAAAATATTCACACCATCTTTTTCATCCATCCTAATAAGAAGACGCTCTTTCTCTGAACTGATATCAAGCTGAATTTCAGGGATATAAACCGCATCGATATCCCAGCGGTTTTTAGTGAGAAGTATCTCCGGTAAGAAGGTTCTTCCCTGCAATCGCCTGCGATATTCAAAGGCAGTGGCAGCAGTAAGCCAGCCACAATTCCGTCCCATCACTTCATGAATGATAAGCTGGTGTGAACTGGTTGTATTTTCATTTGCCACATTCTCAAAAAAGATGGCCCCCTGCTGTGCAGCAGTGCAAGCTCCCAAAGTTTGATGGATCGGATACACATCATTATCAACAGTTTTAGGCAAACCTACAACAGTCAAATCATAATCGTTTTTTTTCATATACTCAGAAAGAGATGCAGCCGTTGTGCTCGTGTCGTCTCCACCAATTGTATGAAGGATTGTAATTCCATCTTTTTTCAGTTGATTGGCAGCAACATAAAACGGATCTTCTCCTTCTTTGATGTATCCTTTTCTCACGCAATCATCTACATTCGAGATTTTTACGCGGCTGTTACCCAAAACGCTCCCACCATATTCATATAATATTTCAATATTCTCCCTGATCTTATCTGTGATTTGGATTGAGTTTCCTAAAAGTAATCCTTTATAACCATGCAGATATCCGATGATTTCTGCTTCCGGAATTTTTTCTGAATACTGTTTTATCAAACGTGCTATCGAAGCTGAAAGACAGGGAGCAATTCCACCAGATGTTAAGATTCCGATTTTAGTTTTCATTGATTCCTCTTAATTAAATCTCATTAAAGATATTTTTTAATTCTCTTTTTCTAAAAGAAATTTTTCTGTATTTGATGACAAGTTTTTTCTGTTTTTTTTGAAAAGAATTTAAGAATCTTAACGACCTAAAAGGACAACCCGAGACGTCATTTTTCTTTACAGGTCATGCGAAGAACACTAATATTATTTTTTTGTAACCAAAATATGAAAAAATTTAAATACCCGAGTCAGGTTATATTTACTCAACTCGGATTTTAAGAGATTTAGATTATAACCTCAATGATTATTTGATCAGTATCACCTTGCGAGATACATTCGTAGTAGCTGTTTTTAACCGAATTAAATAGATACTTGATGATATTCTAACGCCTTGGTTATTCGTGCCATTCCAGGTAATATAGATTGCTCTTTTCTTTGCTATCTCACTGAATAATGTGCGTACTAGCTGCCCTTTGAGATTGTATATTTCTACAGAAATGGGTTTATTTAAATCATGCGCATAAAGATAAAATGAAATGGTCGTTTCGGGATTAAAGGGATTGGGATAGACACTGATGGTTCCTGCTTGATTGATGCTTATTTCAGGTTCATCATTGCCAACTACGAAAGAGATTTTGTAAATCTGAGCGTAGTCT
>JABMPU010000052.1 GCA_013203665.1 Armatimonadota bacterium | reverse complement strand
GATTATTCGTGTAATTCGCCTGCCATGCCGTAGTTTTAACGAAGGCAGGTGAATAAAAAAGTCAGTGTAAGTCAGTGAAAGTCTGTGGCAAAAAAAGGATTTTAAAATGCAAACCGAAAGAAGTTGGACAGAAATAAATTTATCTAATTTTGAAAATAATTTGAATGAGCTTAAAAAGTTCATTTCTCCAAATGTAAATTTTATGCAAATTGTGAAAGCGGATGCTTACGGACATGGTGCTTATGAAATATCAAAAAAGGCAATCCAATGCGGTGCTTCATTTCTGGGAGTAGCAAATGTTCAGGAGGGAATGCTTCTTCGCTATCAGGGCATTGATGTACCGATACTGATATTATCTCCTTCCATGGAAAATGAGATACATCTGATAATTGAAAATAATCTGATTCCTGCTGTTTCTTCTTATGATTTCGCTCAAAAACTGGCACAGAAAAGACCAGCCAAAATTAAAGTTCATATCAATATAGATACTGGAATGGGAAGAAGTGGAGTTTCTTATGCGAGAGCGATTGAAGAAATCAATAAAATTCAAAAAATAAAAAACCTGGAAATTGAAGGAATATTTTCTCATTTTTCTTCAGCAGAAAATGATGACGAATATACAAACATGCAATCTGATAAATTCAGCGAAATTCTTTCCGAATTAGATTTCAAACCAAAATACATTCACATTGCCAACAGCAGTGGTATTCTTACTTCACAAAATAATTATGAAAATTTAGTAAGATTAGGTTTGCTTTCTTATGGTGTTTATACAGATAATTCTTTAAAGAAAAAAATAAATCTGAAACCGGTTATGACTTTCAAGTCGCGTATCACTCAGATCAAAACTGCCCAGAAAGATGAATCGATAGGCTATAATCGAACTTATATCACAAAGCATCCTATGAAATATGCGATTCTTCCTGTTGGTTATGCTGATGGCTACGATTTCATGCTTTCCAATAAAGGCAAAGTATTGGTAAAAGAAGCTTTATGCGATGTTATTGGAAAAGTGAGTATGGATATGATTGCAGTTGATATCACTGAATTGGAAGACATTTCAGTTGGAGATGAGGTAATCCTTTTAGGAGATAATCACAATTCAATTCGAGCTGAATCTCTGACTTCGCTTTACTTGGGTTCAAGTTATGAAATTTTATGTCAGATTGGAAGACGAGCAAAAAGATATTATAAAGAGAATGGAAAAATAATCGCTTCTTCCCCGCTTCTGCGTCGTGATTTTGTTTCCACAGATTATTCTGATGATAAGCTGAATACAATCATTGAGACTGCCATGGAACAGAGACTTCAAAGCAAGGAAATATCCAATCTCATCTATTCTGATGTACTCAAAAGATTCTTTGTTGAGCATGATAAAGATATTTCGTACCGACGTAATTTCATTCATACTATCGAATTCAAAGATTCCGCTAAATCTTCCTTTTCAAGGGAGAATAGAAGAGGGTTAAACAATTCTACTTCATCCCCCTTCATAAGGGGGAATCAAAGGGGGTTTGATTATTACCTCACAAACACAACACTCACATTCTTCAAACAACTCCAAAATGACTATTTTTATGTTACCTGTGCAAACAGTGAAAAGCTTTTAGAAAAGTATTTCCTACGAAATGATATTGAATACCGCTGGCTTCTGGATAACAATTTTGATTTGGATGCAAATTTCTTTGATGTGACTTCTGTGAAAGTAAATAACATCGAACTTTATCATGAGATGAAGATTTCCGAAGGCTCCATTGAAATTCGTTGTTATCATCCGCAGTTAAAAAATCTTATTGGAAAGGAAGTCGAATTCTCCATTTCCACTCAAACCTATTATCCCAAAGATTCTCACCAGGTTTCTGTTTATCTTATCGAACTGACTCAAGGAGCGAAAATAACATTTATTTTTGGCGATGTTTTGCAAAATGTAGAAGCAGTTCCAATTTTCTCTGGCAGAAGTAAATTCCCGGAAATCTCATCTGATGGCAAAAGCATAACGATTTCATCTAAAAAAGGTGAGTGGGTCTTCCCTACCAGCGGTGTGGTGTTTGT
>JABMPU010000051.1 GCA_013203665.1 Armatimonadota bacterium | reverse complement strand
AAGTTATTGAGCTCACCATCAATCTTTAAAGGTTGTCTTGGATAAATAGTAATATCCGAAATAATTTCCTTATCAAAATTGGTTACTTCAACAGACACTTCACCCTGATTGGGAATAGCCACTAAACGAGAAAAAAGTGGTAAATCCGGTTTGCCTACATCTATAAATTCACCTTCATTGGCATAAGATATTCTCTGATATGTTTTGCCATTCTTTTCAATACTCTCGATTTCATAACCATCTAATGAAAATTCAACTTCTGTTTGTCCCAGGTTTGATGCTCTGCATTCAAAAAGCTTTCCCTGATTGGCATCGATTTCAATCCAATCTGAAAAAAGAAAACTACAAAACAATACCAAAACTATTACTAAAAAGATTCTCCTCATCCTTCCTCCGTTATTCTATTTCAAATGATAATTTATAAACGCCTTTTTTCGTGGCAGCAAAAATCTTGCCATTCCAAATTTTAACTTTGTAAGTATATCCGATAATCGCATCATCTAGTCTATCAATAAACCGGGGATTTTGAACATCTGATATATCATATAAATACACTCCGCCGCCACCGGAACCAATAACCAGATAATCGCCTTCAACATCGATAGATTGAGCCCAGCCGGAAGTATCCTCCTGGAAAATTATTTCCGGATTTTCTTTGTTGGAAATATCTATTATTGAAAAACCCTCCTGCTTATCTGCGATGAATACATAATTGTTAACAAGTTTTACATCTAAAGCTTCTCCCGGTGTATCTGTTATACTCAGAATGTTTAATGCTGTTACTGTTCTATCTACAATGTACAGTCCAAGCTGCTCTCCACCAAGGTAAATATAACTACTATCTACATCAAAACTTGTTAGATAATTGGGAAAATATCGATAAAAAAAAGTGTACCAATACGTTCCGTTGTATTCACCATAACCGTACTCGTTTTCAAAAGTTGCTAAAATTTCAATAGTTCCGTTATCATTTTTATAAGTTTTGATCGCTTCAATATTTCTTCCGGTTACTAACATATCTTCTTGAGGATCGGTTAAATCGGATATATCAAAAGCACGTATCCCTGCTGATTCTCCATATCTATCATAAACAAAAAGGATACTGTCTTCTTCAACAGCAGAAATTAATCTCGCATTCTCGAACAATGAAAAATTAGAATACTGAAAATTAGTTAGATGATTGTAAATAGAGAAACCACCTTGATCTTCAGCAATGTAAAGCAAACTGTCAGATACAAAAATATCTCTTCCATATCCAATTGTGGAATAGAACATATCGATTTTCAGAATATCTTCGGAACTTACCGGTTCGGTAGATTTGGCGCAACCTGTTATGATGATTATGATAATGTAGATAATGAAAAAAAAATTATTTATCTTATACATTTATTAATTCTTCCTTAATTTTTTTTACCAATTAATATTTCAAAGAATATAAAAGCATTTTTTATTCCAGAATTTTTTACTAATTTAAACTAAATATATTTTTGATGGATGTGATTATTAACAGGTATTTTCTGGCAAGCTGAAAATACTTGAAGAGAGAAAAGCAGAAGTCTTCTCCTGCTTTCTATTTCCAATAATTTAAAGGTTTTATCTGCTTTATAAGGGGAAGTAAATTCCTTTGACCTTTTTTTTCTACATTAACTTAAACATATATTGCAATCTTGCAGACCTCATCACCTTTCATTAAGGATTCAATTACGCCCACTTTAACTTCCTTTTGAAGAATATACTCCCAGATATCTTTATTAAAGCCAGCACTACAATAGCAGTAATTTACATCCGGAGGCTTTTCGTTATGCAAAAACAATTCTCTGATGCGGGGACAATGGCAATAATAATATTTCTTTTTTTGTGCATCTGATGTTTGAAAATATTTATGAAATTCTTTAGGGATTTTGGTTGAGATTATCATATTCCCTTCCAGTTTCCCGGCAATTCCCCAACCGCTCTTTCTAAGAAATTTCATTTGCTTTTCATCCAGATTTTTATATTGTTTGATGAATTTCTCAAAAGTTTCCTGAAGCATTGTATGCGCTTTTTTCAGATCTTTTGTTTTCGCATATTCTATTCGAACATTTTCAAGATAATCTTTGAGAGTAATACAAGCACAACCAGTCATTACTTTATTTATCTCTTTTTGAGAAAGATTATCTTTTAACTTTTTCATAAGATTATTTGTCCATTCGATGAGAGAGTAGTGTTCTTTTCTTTTGTGATTTCATTAAATAGATCTGCTTTACCAAGCTTTTGCAGGCCATTTTGAAGTTTATTTAACCATTGCTTTTCAAAACTTGAATCAACAGGCATTTCATTACCTCCTTAATGTAGCCCAGACAATACACCTAAGGCGTATAAAACTTGTCTGTTATAAATCATCTACACGCTCAGAGTGAACGTGTTACACAACAATAGTAAAGCAAATAATGTGCCATTGTTTTAAAGCATTAATAATCAACAGTTAGAACAATCTGTAGGTTTTTAATCGGAACTGATTTTGTACGATAACGAACATTCGGTGTGCTTTTGCGTACAGAGGAAAATCGCATGAAAAAAGCCCTAAGACTGGGACTTTTTTCAATAAACTCTTTCCATTGATTTCATCAGGATTTATCCGCCATTATTTCAGGAGGATCATCTTCTTAACTTTCTGAAAATCACCCGCTTCCAATTTGTAGAAAAATACTCCTGATGATACGGGTTTATTGTTATTGTCTCTCCCATCCCAGACAACCGAATGCTGACCTGTCGGTAATTGTTCATTAACAAGCTGTTTTACTTTCTGTCCTTTGATGTTGAATACTTCGATGGTCACATTACAAGCTTCTCTAATATCATATTTGATGGTTGTTTCAGGATTAAAGGGATTGGGGTAGTTCTGATAAAGTAAACAATTTACTGGCAAAATCTGTGTGTCCTCAACTCCTAGTTGATTTTGGTCAAAATAAAATGCCCCTATATCAGCAATTGTTTCGTCTGGATCCAAAGGAGATTCAGGATCACCAGCATCTATACACGGGGATTTCGTCTCATCAGGAATTGGAAAATTAGCCCAGGTTAAATGATAATCTCCATTTTGCGGGTCTGCAAATAATGGCTCTAATTGAATATTACAATAAATATCGCAACTATCTCCATTAGCATTTGTGGTGATATTTATACCTACTCCAGTTCCACAATTATAAAAATTACCGCTTTCATTATCCCAGAAATCAGAATACAATATTGCTGGATTTCCTGAATCTACATAAATCCCATAATTACTATTATCAGAAATTATTGAATTAATTATACTTGTTGAAGAATTATAACACCAAATCCCACCACCATTTTCATTAGCAGAATTCTCGCTAATAGTGCAGTTTATGATTTCCGGATTGCTTTCATTAGTACTACTAATACCAGCTCCAAATTCGGATGAATTACCTATAACAGTACAATTTTCTATTAAAGGATTGCACCAATAAGCACAGTCGATTCCTCCACCATATACATCAGCCCAGTTATCTCTTAATATGCAGTTCTTGATTATTGGACTGGAATCATTCCAACATTTAATTCCTCCACCGAACATTGCTGAATTTCCCCTAAAAGTACAGTTTTCAATAAGTGGAACCGAGCCATAAAAGCAGCAGATCCCTCCACCATTTTCTCCAGCAGTATTCCCATTAAATATGCAGTTAACGATTGTTGGGCTGGCTGCACAACAGTAAATCCCTCCACCATAATAAGCGGAATTTGTATCAAAAGTACAGTTTTCAATAGTCGGGTTGGAATTATGACAGTAAATTCCACCCCCATCTTCACTATAACCATTTGTAATTGTGAATCCTGTTAATACTGCTGTGGAATCCTCTCCACTCACAAATGTGACAACACTACTTATACTATCACCATCAATAATGGTTTGTGAAATATAAATAGTATCTTGCGTTGTTAAGAAGAGAGAAGCAACTGTAATGTTTTTTCCAATATAATCAATATTCTCAACATAAGTATCCGGTTGCACAAGTACAGTATCACCATCAACTGCGACATTAATCCCTTCCTGTATTGTTGGCTGGTCTGCCGGTACATTGATTATTGTTGGGATATGAACTGTAATATAATCTTCTTTAAGCTCAGTGTCGATATCACCCTCTTCTCCGATAGCTGTTAAAGAAACACTATAAACTCCTTCTTCTTCATAAATATATATTGGATTTTGCACCCAGGAATCAATAGTACCATTATTATCGAAATCCCAAAGCCAGGCTACAATATTAGTGTTTGGAGAATGTGAAAGGTCTGTGAAATGTGCCGTAAAAGGAGGAGGTCCCAGAACAGTATTTACCGTGAAATCGGCATAGATCGCAACATGTGGAAAGTACAATGCTCCCATATCAGCAATAGTATTATCCGGGTCGGGTGGTGAATTTGGATTCCCGGCATCTAAACAAGGTGAATTTTCCGTTAAATTGAAATTCCCATTTCCCATATCTTCAAACAGAGGGTCTGCATTGATATTTCCTATACCATTAAATCCACCTTCAATATCAGAATAGGTAACGTAAACACCTCCGGAAATTTCGTTTGGCTGGTTATTCCAAAAAATGGAATTTTCTATATAACAGGTTGAGAAATCACTATAAATTGCACCACCGGAATCATCGGCACTATTTCCTACAAAAGTATTGTTGATAATATTCGGAGCACAATCACTTCCGAAACTATAAATTGCTCCACCTTCACTAGTTATGGAATGATTATCAGTAAATATGTTTTTAATTATATTAATCTCTCCCCCAGAGTGACAAAGGTAAATTGCACCGCCATCATTTTGGCATGAATTTTCTTCAAAAAGGTTATTTTCAATAGTGAAATTGCCTGAATAAGTATAGATTGCTCCACCTCTATTGAGGGCACTATTTCCGGTGATAATATTATTTCTGATTATTACTGGATTAGCTCCGTATAAATACAAACCACCACCTTTATCATAAGAATGATTATCAATAATTTCGTTATTCTGAATAATAATATTTGGACCTGATACACTAATTCCAGCTCCTTCTTGGGTTGAAGAATTTCCAAAGATTAAATTATTTTCAATGATTGCTGTTGAGCCATCAACTTCGATGCCTATGCCCGTATTATTGGAGATTTCATTATCGGAAATATAAATAGAATCACCATGAACATTAATAGCCGGAAAGGAAATATTATCATTTATATTGTTTTGTGTTATTTCGACATTATTAGAATATGAGATATGAATTCCACCCTTATTACCTGTCAAAATGTTTTCATATATGGCTACATTTTCACAATGGTCCATTCCAATTCCTCCACCATAACCAGAGTTTCCATTTAACTCATTATTGGATATTACATTACCATTTATTACAATAAATTCTGAGTTATATTGACAGTAAATACCAGCACCGTTTGCTGCTGTTCCTGATGCTAAATTCAAGTTAATAATATTATTTGTTATTATTGGATTAGAATGAGCACAAAATATACCCCCACCAGCCGATGCTGTGAGAAATGCTGTATTGTTTTCTATCGTATTTCCAGTAATCACAGGATTTGAATAGTTACAGTATATTCCACCTCCGTCACCAAAATACACATAATTATCTTGGAATGTATTATCCACTATCCTGATATGGGAATTCTCACAATATATTCCAGCACCTTTTCCACCTGTGCAGTTTATAAATAAAGCTCTGTTGTTCATAATTATTGAATTTGAAATGAGAACTTTTGAATAATTTTTAATAAATATCGCTCCACCGGAATTTTCTCCACCTCCATATGCTTTCCCGTATTCCAATTTACAATAAATGATCTTTGAAGAATCGTTTAAAACCGGAGTATTATCAAACCTGATTGCGTGCCAGCCACCTGTAGAAGAATTTACATTTGAAAAACCGGTAGTATCATTAATTGTGAAATGAATAAGGTTTTCTTCTGTCCCGATTGCCAATAATTGTCCTTGAACATTAAATTTATAAAATCCGGTAAAAATAACTTCAACGCCGGGTTCAATATTCAGTGTTGCATGATTTGGAATCGTTATTTCTCCATTGATATAAAAAGGTGATCCCTCAAGTTCCCATATTCCATGTACATTCCCTGCGGGGATGTGGGTATCTGCCGACAGGTAAAGTGTGAAAAGAAATAAAATTACGAGAGTTAAAAGTAGTTTTTTCATTTCAACCTCCCTTTTTTGGGTCTAATTAAAGGATTTTTCATAATTCAATTTCTAACTCACCCTCGGTCCCTCTCTTCAAAAAGAGGGATGACTTCATTTTCCCCTTCTCTTT
>JABMPU010000050.1 GCA_013203665.1 Armatimonadota bacterium | reverse complement strand
TTCGTTTCCGGATTAAATGGATTAGGATAATTGCCATGTAATACAACATTATCGATCACCGGTGTTTCATTTTGAGGATCTTCAAGATTTCCGAACATGATAATAGAACTTTTCTGTTGACCGGAGATCAGACTTCTTGATTCGTAAATACCTGTTTCTTTGTTAAGGACCTGGTAACTGGTTATTGGAACTCCTGTTTCCCGGTTGTATGTAACTATCTCAAAGCTGAAAGGAATCGGATCACGAAGTACATTGCTGGAATAAACCAGTATCTGCTCACATGTATCTTGCACTACAACCGCTCCTACGCAAACATCATCTTCAAAAACACCGATTTCCAGAACATTTTGTGGAATATCCATTACATCGATCACTTCATAGCTTGGTAAATCGTTATAACTGAAATATTCCGATTCCATTCTTTCCCGCTGCTCGGTTTCTTCCATATCATCCGTCCAGTAAAACTCTTCGATGTCTTCTCCGAACACTACAATATAAGCTTTTCCATAAACCATGTTTTTATTGGTAGTAGAGGATGTAGGTGTTTCATAAATTGAATATTCATAATACCAGTCTTCGGCTTCAACGGATACCACACTTTCCCAAAATTCACCAAAAGCGTCCTCGATGTTCTGAGTCCATGGCAGCCAATAACCCATCCAGTTATCAGTGTTACGGGGTAGGGTATCCCTAAGTTCCCAATCTGCAGGTAAGCGGGTTGCACCGTTTTGAGAAGGCAAATAATGGTCACCGTTATCTTGAGGATCGAGTTTATAACCCAGGCTGGATTTTACATAGTAAGAAGTTGGATACCAGGATGAAGATGAATTAGTGTATTCAAGTACTGGATTTAAATTTATATATAGTAATTCTAAATCAAATGGCCAATCGAGGAAATCATCGAGTATTGGCGGGGCATCAACAGCATCATCGTCATCTCTATCAAGCCTGGGGAAAGATACCCAGTTCCAGTGGTTACCTTCGCAATACTTAATATCTGTATCAGTAAGACGCCAGCCCATATCCAGACGGGTTCCATCTAAATCGGTTCTAGTGGGATCACCCGTATCGATACAGGGACTGCCTTCCAGAAGATAGTACCCATAAGGATATTCAAAACAGAATAAAGGATCATCATCAATATTGCCGGTACCTATGTAACCATCTTCGATATCTGAATATGTTACAGTTACATAACCATTATCGTTGTCAATTTGAGTATCATTTCCATAAATAATGGAACTATTAATAACAAGTACACTGTTCTGCAAAAAAATTCCAGTATCATTATTATAAAACGAATTTCCTAAAGCTCCGGTATTTGATAGATTACCAAGATAAAGACCATAATCGTTATCATAAACAATATTATAATTAAAATCATCTGGAAATCCTTGATTAGCTGATGTTTCTATGCTATAATATGCATAATCATTGTTTAGAAGCTCATTCCAATAGAGTTTAATGCTATTTTGATTATCTCCCACATAAATTGCCTTTTCAATCCCATCAATGATGTTATTTTCTATTTTAGCCTTCAATCCGGTGAGGTTAGTAAGTTTCACACCTATTTCAGCACTGGCACCGATGATTTTAAAATTTTTTAATTCAGGAGTAGCTTGTGCACTGGGATTGTATATAGATGTCATATCTATCACTATTTGACTGTTGCCACCATTGATTATCGGTCTTGGATTTCCCTGACCTAAAATATCAAGATCCTTTCCTTCGAAATCAAAACCAGCATATTCATTGCTAGGTGAATAACTATGTACATGTATTCCGTCTCCATGTACAGCAAGATTAGTTATAACATTTTGAATTGAGGCTCCATTATAAACATGCCAAGTGTCAGCAAACGATTGTAATGCAAATACAACAATAGAAAGTGCTATTAGTACTATTTTTTTTATCTTCATCATTTTCTCCTTATTTTTGTTTTTTTTTTGTTTTGTTTGTCAATAAAAAAATATCTCACCCTTTCCAAACCTGGAAAGGGGTGTATCAAATGAATTTATTTCGTCCTATTACTATAATATCTGATTTTATGCGAAAAGAGCACATAGTACTATAAGAGATTCTAAATAATCTTATTTTAAGATGAGAAATTTCAGTTTGAAAATAGAAATATTTGTATCAAATCGATCTTGGACGTAAAATTTAATCAGCTATAACTATATACGTTATGTCATTGATTTCTATTAGTATATATCCATCACCATTTTCCACAATTTGATAATCATGTAGTATCATTTCTTCTTTAGACATTTCTGGATATCCGGTTGGAATATCAGCATAAGCAAAATTCGAACAGAGAAGAATACAAATTG